>NZ_CP181499.1:0-319166 GCF_052186135.1 Methylocystis sp. JAN1
GCGGACTACCAGTCGCCCGAAGGCTTCTATAGCGTCTCCGCCAAGCAGCTGAATCCGCACTCCAATTATTACCGCGCTTTCAATGTCGGCTATCCCAACGCCTTCGACCGCCAGAACGGGCGCACGGGCGGGCTCGTGATGGTGCACGGCGCCTGCAAGTCGGTGGGCTGCTTCGCCATGACCGATCGGGGCATCGAAGAGATTTACGGCTTCGTCGAAGCGGCGTTGAAGGCGGGGCAAAAGGAGGTTCCCGTCCACATCTTTCCCTTCCGCATGACGGAGGCGAACATCGCCCGCGAGACCGGCGGCGGCTGGCTCGCCTTCGTGGGCGGCGGCGGCGCTCAGCAATGGGCGGGGTTCTGGAAGAACCTCAAGGAAGGCTACGACCTTTTCGAGCAGACCGGCCAGCCGCCGGTCGCCTTCGCCTGCGGCGACCATTACGAGTTCGACGGCGGCTCCAGCGCCTGCAAGCGCGTCGCCGGCTGGTGACGTTCAGCCAAATTTCAGCCGGGTTGGCTAAGTTTCGATCTGATGAGCGGGCGCGATTGCGCCTCAATTAAAGGAAACGCCATGCCCGTCTTCAAACGCCTCGCTTTTCTCGTCGCCTCGGCGCCCGCGCTTCTCGGTGCGACCGCCGCCAAGGCGGGCCCCAATGTGCCGCTCTGCCTCTCGTTGCAGAACAGCTATAACGCCTGCATGGTGCAGGCGCAGCGTCAGCAGGGCTGGGGCGGCTACGGTCATGGCTGGGGCGACGGCTATGGCGGCGGCTGGGGCGACGATGACGACTATTACCGCTATCAGCGTCGCCAGCAGCGCGGAGTCGCCAAACAGGCGGAATGCGCCCGCTGGCTTTACGCGATCCAACAGAACGGCTGCGTGCGCTGACGCCCCGCGCCACGGCGCGCGCCGCGAAACGATCCGGAGCCGGATCCGGCCGCTTCAGCGCCGGCGCCCTCTCGATAATGAGGCCAACGACAACCAGGAAAGCGGCGCCGATAACGCGGCGAAATCGTCGCGGTAGTCTTTCCGCGCCGCCCATTGACAAGAGCGGGGCCAAAGGGCTATTCCTCCCCAGCTAGGCGCGGCGGCTTTCGCCGCGCTTTTCATTTGCGCTTCGCGCGCAAAGCACCGGTCCAACTGCCAAGAAGCCGGCCCGCAAGACATGGCGTCGAAAAGTCGCGGGCTTTTCGGATCCCGCCATGCAAATCCGCGAGAGTCGGAACGAACACAGGAAAAAACGATGTTCGCAGTCATAAAAACCGGCGGCAAGCAATATAGCGTGTCCGCTGGCGACATTATCACGGTCATGGCGCTCGACGGCGCGCCGGGCGACAAGGTCACCTTCGACGAGGTGCTGATGATCGGGGGCGACTCCCCCAGGATCGGCGCTCCGACCGTCGCCGGCGCGACCGTTTCCGGCGAGATCGTCGAACAGGCGCGCAGCGCCAAGTCGATCGCCTTCAAGAAGCGCCGTCGCCAGAACTCCAAGCGCAAGCGCGGCCATCGCCAGGATTTGACGCTGGTCAAGATCCTCGCGATCTAAGCAACGGAATTCACGGGCGGCCCCCGGGCCGCCGCAAGGGAACAAGTCGGAGCAGGAAAATGGCTCACAAGAAAGCGGGCGGCTCGTCGCGCAACGGCCGCGACTCGGACGGCCGGCGCCTCGGCGTCAAGAAATTCGGCGGCGAATCCGTCGTAGCCGGCAATATCATCGTCCGCCAGCGCGGCACCAAGTGGCGTCCCGGCCGCAATATCGGCGTCGGCAAGGACCATACGCTCTTCGCCCTCGTCGACGGCGTCGTAGAATTCAAATCGGTCCGCGGGCGCTCCAGCGTAGCCGTGGTCCCGGCCGCTCAGGCCGCTGAGTAAGGCGGACGGATCGTCGAACGACCCGCCGCCGGCCATTCCCCGGCGGACAGGTCGTTTGAAGACCAGGCCTCGGAGCTGACAGGCTCCCAAGCGAAATGTCCGGGAAGGCCCGATCGGGCCGATAGGGGGAAGCGGCCGCCGCTTTCCCCTTGTCGCTTTCCGGGGCCGGATTCGGTCTTTCCTTGGAGCCGTTCATGTTTCCAGAGATTACCCACGACGATATTTTCAGGCTGGAAACCGAGCGTATGTGGCTGCGCTGGCCCCGCATGTCGGACGCCGAGGCCATCTCGACGCGCGCCGGCGACCCGGAGGTCGCCGCGCAGACGGCCAATATTCCGCACCCCTACAATATTCGCGACGCCGAGCAGTTCATCCGCCGAGCGCGCGCCGAGAATGAGTCGGGACAGGGGCTGGTGCTGGCGCTGGCCTTCAAACGCCAGCCGCATGACGCGATCGGCATGATCGGCGCGCATGGCTCGAATTTTCGCGGGACGGCGGGTATGGGCTATTGGCTCGGGCGGGAATTCTGGGGCCAGGGGCTGATGACGGAAGCGGCTCGCGTCTTCATCGACCTGATCTTTGGCGTCACCTCGCTCGCCGAAATCGTCAGCGACGCGCTGCCGGACAATCTCGCCTCGCGGCGGGTGCAGGAGAAGCTCGGCTTTACGAGCCTCGGCGAGCTGGAAATCGACGCGCCGGCGCGCGGCGCGCGGGTAAAGGTCGTCCGCACGCGGCTCACCCGCGGCGCCGCGCATACGGCCTTCGGGGCGCGGCGCCCCAGACTGACCTCTACGTGAGTTGACATGAAGTTTCTGGATCAGGCCAAAGTCTATGTCCGCTCCGGCGACGGGGGGGCGGGCTGCGTCTCCTTCCGGCGCGAGAAATTCATCGAATTCGGCGGGCCGGACGGCGGCGACGGCGGCCGCGGCGGCGATGTCGTGGCGGAATGCGTCGAGGGGCTCAACACGCTCATTGACTATCGCTACCAGCAGCATTTCAAGGCAAAGACCGGCATGCACGGCATGGGCAAGAACCGCGCCGGCGGGCGCGGCGCCGACGCCGTGCTCAAAGTGCCGGTCGGCACGCAGATCTTCGAGGAGGACGAGGAGACGCTGATCGCCGACCTCACCGAGGCCGGCCAGCGCGTCGTGATCTGCAAGGGCGGCAATGGCGGCTTCGGCAACGCCCATTTCACCACCTCGACCAACCGCGCCCCCCGCCGCGCCAATCCCGGTCAGCCGGGCGAGGAGCGCACCATCGTGCTGCGCCTCAAGCTCATCGCCGACGCCGGGCTTGTCGGCCTGCCCAACGCCGGCAAGTCGACCTTTCTGGCCAGCGTGACGGCTGCGAAGCCCAAGATCGCCGACTATCCCTTCACGACGCTGCATCCCGGCCTCGGCGTCGTGCGCCGCGACGGGCGCGAATTCGTGCTGGCCGACATTCCCGGCCTGATCGAAGGCGCCCATGAGGGCCACGGTCTCGGCGACCGCTTCCTCGGCCACATCGAACGCTGCCGCGTGCTGCTGCATCTCGTCGACGCGACGGGCGAGCACGCCGGCAAGGACTACAAGACGGTGCGGGGCGAGCTCGCCGCCTATGGCGCGGGTCTCGACGAAAAGCTCGAAGTCGTCGCCCTCTCCAAGATCGACGCCGTCGACCCCGACCATCTCAAGAAGCAGCGCGAGCGCCTCAAACGGGCCATCGCCAGCGCCGGCCCGCCGGCCGATAGCCGCGGCCCGCTGCTGGCGCTGTCCTCGGCGACGGGCGCCGGCGTCACCGAGGCGCTGCGGGCCGTCGGCTCCGCCATCGACGCCTTCAAGACGGAGGAAAGCGCGGCGGAAACGCCGGTGGAGTGGCGTCCCTGACCAGAAGCTCGGCCATGGAGCCATTGACCTTAACGGAGTCAATGACTAGCTTTGTCCCGTCATGATCCCTCGCAGTGACAAAACGCGGCATTTCGGCACGACAGCGGCGACGCTGCTCGTGGCCTATCTGCTCATCCTGCAGGGTATCGCGGCCGGCGCGGTCACCAGCGCGCGCAGCGCGGCGCTCTTCGCCGACGCCATCTGTCTGAGCAAGGCCTCCGGCCCGCTCGACGGCGCGCCGGGCGCGCCGATACGGCCCTCCCGGCACGGCGACGCCTGCTGCGTCGTCCATATGGCGGGCTTCGGCGGCGCGACGGCGCCCTCGCCTTTCGTAGGGGAAACTCCGCCTGCGCTCACCTATGTCGCGGCGCGCGTCGCCTATGAGCACGCGCCGCCGAACACCGAAGCGGCGACGCCGCCGCTCGGCTCCCGCGCGCCCCCCGCCCTGATCTGAAGCCCGCCGCGGCCAGCGGCGTCGAACGGCCCGCATGCAAGCGGGCGCGTGCAGGCAGCGTCTCCATCGGAAGTTGAACTTTGACAATCAACTCTCACGCAAGGCGAAACACCTTGCGCCGCAGTCGCGTAAAGGCGGCCGGCTGGAGCGCGTGCATCATCCCGGAAACCGCGCTGCGGAGTCGATACGCGGATGATGCGGAGAGTGACTTCGGATCATGGAACAGAAACCCCGAACGACGCGGAAGCCGGTCAAGACCGTGGCCCGCATTTCCTCCCGCGAGCGCCGGTGCTCGCAAAATGGCAAGCTGACCGCCGCGATCGACGGCGCGATCCGCGTCTCCCCGCAAGCGGCCGAGCCGCGCGAAAAAGGGCGGGTCGAGGTCGTGGAGACCTATTTCGACGCCGAGGGGCGCCCGATCAAGCGCAAGAGCCTCGGCGCCGCGCGGATCGCCCGCGCCTATGACGCCCAGGGCAATCAGGTCGAGGAAGCTTATTTCAACGCCGAGGGCAAACCGACCGCGCCGAAGGACGTCGGCGCCGCCCGCATCGCCTGGCGCTACGATGACAGCGGCAACCGGGTCGAGGCTGCCTTCTTCGCCGCCGACGGCACGCCCATTCGGCGGCGGACGCCCGGCCGGAAGGGCGTAGTCGAAGGCGTCTGAACGCGACGATGTTCAAAGCCGCGAGGGAGGGCGGGACGTCTCGCCCGCCTCGTCGAGAGTGCGAAGCGCCGCTCGTGGAAGACGACCTCGACCTGCCGCGCGCGCTTCCGCCGCAATCCTGCCAGAGCGCGCCGCGAAAAGATGCGAACCGGTTTTCGCCTGAAGCGCGCTCCAAACGTTTAGAATCGATCGCTCAGCTCTTCACCCGCGCGATCAGAAAGCCGTCCCAGCCTTTGGAGCCGACCGTCTGGACGGCGGTCGCGGTTACCCGCGGCTCCGCTGCGACGAGATCGAAAAGCTTGCGGGCCCCCAGACCGCCGTCGTCCGTCGTTTGAGGATCTGCGACCGTCCCGTCCCGCACGACATTGTCCACGACAATGAGCGCGCCCGGTCGGGAGAGTTTCAGCGCAAAGGCGAAATAGGCGGCGTTATTCGCCTTGTCGGCGTCGATGAACGAAAGATCGAAAGGCCCGAGCCCTTCCGCTTCGATCTTCGGCAGCATATCGAGCGCGGCGCCGACGCGCAGGTCGACCCTGTCCGAAAGCCCTTCGCGGGCAATGTTCTCCCGCGCGACCTCGGCGTGGCGCGGATCGAATTCGATGGTGACGACCTTGCCGCCGGCTTCGAGCGCCCGCGCCAGCCATATGGTCGAATAGCCGCCAAGCGTTCCGACTTCCAGAATGCGTCTGGCGCCAATGGAAAGCGCGAGGAGATGCAGCAACTTTCCCTGCGGCGCCGAGACGTCGATCGCCGGAAGGCCGGCATGTTTGTTGGCGTCCAGCGTCGCGCTCTGCATTTCCGCCGGCGCGATCAACCTATCCGCGACATATTCATCGACGATCCGCCACTCGTTAACCATCGGCTCCGCTCCTCATTTCATGCGCGCTGTTTAGATCCAGTTTAGATGAATTCGAATTTATTTGACCTCCGGCGAAACTTCATGCCAATTGCCGAAGTTCTCGCTCGCGTCACGCGGCGGAACAGGGAAGGCGTGACGGCCGCATCTCTTCGAGCCCAGTCTTCCCTGTGGCCGACGATTCCGCCATTGCGCCGAAATTTATGGGAGCGAAACAGATGATCAAGCTTGCTTTGACCACGGCCGCCGCCGTCGTCGCCTTCGGCGCGTCGGCTTATGCTGCGGGCTTCAGCGTCACGGAAATCTCGCCGTCGGGCATCAAGCGCGCCAACGGCTCCTGGACGGTGTCGGCGGAAGGCGACAAGATCAGCGGCAAGGCCGACCTGCAGCTCGATAACGGCACGCCGGTGACCTACAAGCTCGATGGCAAGATCGAAGGCGGCGTTTACACGCTCAACCTCAACGAGCGCAGCGACGGCAAGAAGGACTGCGTCTGGACCGGCAAGCCGAACGAGAGCGGCAAGGTCTATGAAGGCCCGGTGACCTGCGGCAGCGAGAAATTCTCGATCCGCGCCGGCGTGCAATAAGACGCCCGCAAGCTGAATGGCCAAACGCCGGCCTTTGGGCCGGCGTTTTAATTTCCAGTCCGCATTCAGGGCGGCCCGTCGACGTAGAGATCGTCCGCCCGTTTCGCCGTCTCCCAACCTTCGAGCCAAAGCTTTTGCCGGTCGTCTTCCGAGGGGTATGGGCATTCCGCGCGGCTCTTCCCGCGCGCAAAAGCGTCCACCCCTTCCGCGAAGGCGCTTTCGCTTTTTTCCATAGGCCGGCCTCCGCCATATGCGCGCCTTTACGCTTCCTCCATCGCCTCCAATTCGGAAATCAACCCCTCGATCATGTCGAGGCCGATGTTCCAGAAGGCCGGATCGCGCGCGTCCAGCCCGAACGGCTTGAGAAGCTCGTTATAGGGTTTGGCGCCGCCGGCCTCGAGCAACGCGAAGTAGCGCTCGGCGAAACCTTCATGCGCTTTCTGATAGACGCCGTAGAGCGAGTTCACCAGGCAGTCGCCAAAAGCGTAAGCGTAGACATAGAAGGGCGAATGGATGAAGTGCGGAATATAGGCCCAGAAGGTCTCGTAGCCGGGCCCCAACCGGATTGACGGCCCAAGGCTGTCGCCCTGCACGCTCATCCAGATGTCGCAGACCTGATCCGCCGTGAGTTCGCCATTGCGGCGCTCAATATGCACCTTGCGCTCGAAAGCGTAGAAAGCCATCTGGCGCACGACCGTGTTCAGCATGTCCTCGACCTTGGAGGCGAGAAGCGAGCGGCGCTGCGCCGCGTCGGTCGCCTCCGCGAGAAGCGCGCGGAAGGTAAGCATCTCGCCGAAAACCGACGCCGTCTCCGCAAGCGTCAGCGGCGTCGGCGCCATCAGCGCGCCCTGTCGCGCGGCGAGCACCTGATGCACGCCATGGCCCAGCTCATGCGCCAGCGTCATCACGTCGCGCGTCTTGCCCTGAAAATTGAGCAGCACGTAAGGATGCGCCGACGGCACGGTCGGATGCGAGAAGGCGCCCGGCGCCTTGCCGGGCCGCACCGGCGCGTCGATCCACCTTTTATCAAAGAAGTCGCCGGCGATCTCCGCCATGCGCGGCGCGAACCCCTTATAGGCGGTCAGCACGATGCCGCGCGCCTCCTCCCATGAATAGCGCCTGGCGGGCGCGGAGGGCAGCGGCGCGCTGCGATCCCAGTAATCGAGCGCATCCTTGCCGAACCATTTCGCCTTGAGCCTGTAGTAGCGATGCGAGAGGCGCGGATGAACGTCGCTCACCGCCTTCGCCAAAGCCTCGACGACCTCGCGCTCGA
This sequence comes from Methylocystis sp. JAN1, assembly GCF_052186135.1. Classification (GTDB taxonomy): domain Bacteria; phylum Pseudomonadota; class Alphaproteobacteria; order Rhizobiales; family Beijerinckiaceae; genus Methylocystis. The sequence continues at coordinate 7,569 of NZ_CP181499.1, forward strand.
CGCGATTGGAGAGATGACGCGAATCGGCGACGTCCTTGAAGCCGCGCCAGCGATCGGAGATTTCCTTATCCTTGGCGAGGGTGTTCGTGATCAGCGAGAAGGTGCGCAAATTGGCCTTCAGCGTCGCGCCGATCGCCTGCGCCGCCTCCTTGCGCTTTTCCTCCTTTGGGTCCTGCATGAGATTGAGGACCGGCTCGATCGCCAGCTCCTCGCCGCCGACCTTGAAGCGCAATGAGGCGATGGTCTCGTCGAAGAGGCGATTCCACGCCGCGGCGCCGGAAATGTATTTTTCGTGGAACAGCTCTTCGAGCTTGTCGTCGAGTTCGTAGGGCTTTTCCTTGCGGATGTCTTCAAGCCAGGGCTTCCAGCGCGAAAGCGGCGCCTTGCCGGCGGCGTTCATCAGCGTCGCGTCGTCCATACGGTTGAGCTCGAGCTGGAAGAACAGAAGCTGCGCCGACGCGTTCGTGACTTTCTCCTGCACGTCGCCGTAGAATTTGGCGCGCGCGGGATCGGTCGTGTCGCCGCTGTAGAGAAGGCCGGCATAGGACATGAGGCGGCCGAGCAGATCCTGCAACGCTTCATAGCGCGCCAGCGCCTCGCCAAGCCTGGCGCTCGCGTCGGCGCCCCCGGCGAGCTCCGCGAGCTTGCCGCGATAAGAGGCGGCGAAGGCGGCGACCTCCTCCGCCATGCGCGAAAGGTCCGCCTTCAACTGTGGCGAATCGGTTCCCGCATAGAGATCGGCGAGATTCCATTCCGGCAGCGTTTCGGAAAAGCCCGCCGCGGCTTCAGCCGGCGAGCATGTGACATGGGAGATGACGCGCATGGCGAGAACCGTCGAAAGTTTCGGAGCGCCGCAAAGGCGGGAGATCCTTCATATGGCCAAAGCGCAAGCGCGATCAACCTGCGCGCTGCGGCGCACAAGTTAGAAATTTTGCAATTCCATTACCGCTTTGCGTCCCATAATGGCGCGAAATCGCGCGGCGGTTAACCCGCCCTTTACCCTGTTTGGCAACGATGTCGGCGCTGACATATTCGACCCCGCAGGCGCTCGCGCCGAACCGGGCGCCAGGAACGCAATGACATCCATCATTCTGATTGCCGACGACGATCCGGTTCAACGCCGCCTTCTGGAGGCGATGGTCAAGCGCTTCGGCTATGAGCCGGAAACGGCGGAGAGCGGCGAGCAGGCGCTGGCGCGTCTGACGCGGCCAGGCGCGGCGCCCGTTGCGCTGCTCATTCTCGACCTCGTCATGCCCGATCTCGACGGCATGGGCGTCCTGACGCGCATGCGCGACGCCAAGATCGGCACGCCGGTCATCGTGCAGACCGCGCATGGCTCGATCGAGGCGGTGATCTCCGCCATGCGCGCCGGCGCGCATGATTTCGTGGTGAAGCCGGTCGGCGCCGAGCGTCTTCAGATCTCGATCAAGAACGCGCTCTCGGCGGATGCGCTAGCGGGCGAAATCCGCCGCATCAGCCGTCGCGCCCAGGGTCATCTCACCTTCAAGGATCTCGTTTCGCGCAGCGGCGACATGGCGCGCGTCATTCGCCTGGGCGAGCGCGCCGCGCATTCCAACATTCCCGTGCTGATCGAGGGCGAATCGGGCGTCGGCAAGGAGCTTGTGGCGCGCGCGATTCAAGGCGGCTCCGACCGCAAGGGCAAACCATTCGTCACGGTGAATTGCGGCGCGCTGCCGGCCAATCTCGTCGAATCGATTCTCTTTGGCCATGAGAAAGGCGCCTTCACCGGCGCGACCGAGAAACATACGGGCAAATTCCTCGAAGCCAACGGCGGCACGCTTTTTCTGGACGAGATCGGCGAATTGCCGCTCGACGTTCAGGTGAAGCTCTTGCGCGCGCTGCAGGAAGGCGAGATCGATCCCGTGGGCGCCAAGCGTTCCCTGCGCGTCGACATCCGCCTCATCTCGGCGACAAATCAGAATCTCATCGAACTGGTGAAACGCGGACAGTTCCGCGAAGACCTTTTCTACCGCCTGAACGTTTTTCCGATCAGCATTCCGCCATTGCGCGTCCGGCGCGAGGACATTGCGGATCTCGCTCGACGCTTCGTGGCGCGGTTCGCGGCCGAAGAAGGCCGCAACATTCGCGGCGTTACGGCCGAAGCGTTGTCGCTGCTGACGAGCTATGACTGGCCCGGCAATGTGCGCCAGTTGGAGAACACCGTCTTTCGCGCCGTCGTTCTCGCCGACGGGGACGAGCTGACGGTCGCGGAGTTCCCGCAGATTGCCGCACATGTCGACGGCTACGACGTGCGCGTGCCGCCGGTCCCGGCCTTCGCGCCGGCCTTCGACGCGCCGCGCGAGCGCGAGATCGTGCGCGTCGAGATCAAGGATCCCAACGTCCTGCCGCTGCTGGCGTTGAATGGCGAAATGCGAAAACTCGAAGATTTGGAGAAGGAGGCGATCCGCTTCGCGCTGACGCATTATCGCGGACAGATGTCCGAGATCGCGCGCAGGCTCGGCATCGGCCGCTCGACGCTCTACCGCAAAATGAAGGAATACGGGCTGGAAGAGGACGGGGCCGAGACCGCAGCCTCCGGCAGCCTTGTGGCGTAAGGACGAAAATTATGCGAGCCTCCGGAAAAAGGAGGCGGCCATGACGACGCTGTATGAGATCGACGCGAAGACCATCGACGGCGAAACCAGACCGCTGCGCGACTATGCGGGCAAGACGCTTCTCGTCGTGAATGTCGCGAGCAAATGCGGCTTTACTCCGCAATATGCCGGACTGGAAGCGCTCTACAGGAAATACGCCGACAAGGGCCTCGTCATCCTCGGCTTTCCCTGCAACCAGTTCGGCGCGCAGGAGCCGCGCCCCGAAAGCGAGATCGCGACCTTTTGCTCTTCGAACTATGGCGTGAGCTTTCCCATGTTCGCCAAGATCGACGTGAATGGCGCGGACGCGCATCCGCTCTACAAGTTCTTGAAGCGCGCGGCGCCGGGCGTTCTCGGCTCCGAGGCGATCAAATGGAACTTCACCAAGTTCCTCGTCGACAAGAGCGGCAAGGTCGTGAAGCGCTATGCGCCGACCGATACCCCGGAATCGATCGAGAAGGATATCGAGGCGGCGCTGTGAGCGCGCAGATTTCGCTCGCGCGCCTGAGCGACGCCGACCCGCTCGCTTTCGACGTTTGCGTGCGCGAGAGCAAAAGCGAAACGCGTCACCGCGTGACGCTTTCGCAGCGCGATTTCGTTCGGCTGAGCGCGGGCGCGACGGCGGAGAAGATTCTCGAAGCGGCCTTTCGCTTCCTGCTCGATCGCGAACCGAAGGAGGCGATTCTCCCACGTTTCGACGTGAGCGTGATCTCGCGCTATTTCCCCGAATTCGAGGACAGGCTGCCGGATTATTTGCGATAGTCGCGCTCGCGTCTTCGCTCTGGATGAAAGCCGCGGTCAACCCCTCTGCCCGCAGGCGGGAGAGGAGCAAAGCGCACGATTTTCTAGAACGCCGCGCGCAGGCGCAAGGCGAAGAGATTGACCGGCCCGCGATCCAGATTATGCGCCGGATTGACGATAAGCTGATAATCGAAGGTCGCGTCGAAATTCTTGCCGAAACCCAGCTTGTAATAGGCTTCGACATTCTTCTCTCCGCCATAGCGCAACGCGCCGTCATTGATGAAGACGCCGGGTCCGCCAAGCGCAAGATAGCGCGCATGGTCGCCATGGAGCCCGCTGAGCGCGCCGGCGACGCCGATTTCATCATCCTCACGCCCCCACGCCGCGCCGTCGGCGACGAGGCCCATTGAAAGCTGGCGGTCGATATCGGTGTAGTCGACGATCTCGAAGCGGCCGTCCGACATGCTGGCGCGCAGAAAGAAGCCGAGATTTTCGACGACCTGCTGTTTGACGTTCACGCCGCCGCCCGCCTTGAAATGCCGGTCGCGCGCGGCGCTCAGATCGGGGGGAAGCGTCCCCGTCGCCAAAGCGAGATTGATGGCGTCGTCATATTTCGCGAAACGCCCATTGTCGCCGAAGACAAGAAACTTGACGGCGCCCGGTTGCCCGAGGATTTCATATCGCGTCTCAAGCTCGGCGACGCCCATATATTGACGGAAAAGTTCCTGCTCGATGAGCGGACCGTTGGGGACGGCCGACAACTGGAAGACGCCGCCGCGCAGCGTCCACCAGTTCTGCTTCCACTCGACGGCGAGTCCGTGCGTATAGCCCCAGGCGTCGGCGGCGTAATCAAAGGCGCCCATGGAGTTGAAGGCGAAGTTCAGAAAGCCCGTGGTCGGATCGTGGGCGTAGACATTGTCGTCGAAGACGTCGCCGACGGCGAATTTGCCGACCGTGACGACGATGCGGTTCCTGTCGACCCTGCCCGAGACCTGGTTCTGAACGGATTCCAGCACTTCGCTCCGCGAACCTTCATCGGGATCATGCGCGTCGTCGCCGCCGAGCCCGATGATCTGCCGCAGGAAATAACGCTGGAAGCGCATATAGGGCGCCGCGCGCCCGAGCTTCTGCGCGATCCCGTTCGGATAGGCCGCGGCGCCGAGCGCGTTGTGCGGACCATAGCCCTCGTCCACTTCCGGATTCAGATAGGCGGCGCCGCCCTCCCACAGGCGCAGGCCGATGAAGACATTGTTCTGCGAAAGCACATTGCCGATTCCCTGCGACGGGAAACTGCCCGGCCCGTCATATTTCGCGCGGAATGGCGGCAGGGCCTGCACGACATTGGTCGTCTGCGCGTGCACGCTGTACCGTTCGGTCTTGACCTGCCCGTCGCCCTGATCGCTCGCGTCCCTGCGCCCTCCATATTGGAGAGCGCCCGGAATCTGCTCGCTTTCGCCGAAATGATAGTTCAGCCCGAAACGGAGAATGTGGTTCTCGTTGCGGATGCGCGAGTAATAAAAGGCGCCCGCGCCATTGTCGAAAGTCTGCGTGTTCAGCGACTGGCTGAGGAAAAGATATTCCGCGCGCGCCGACCAGTTCTTCGCGAAGGCGTATTCGAAGCCGGCGCCGGCGACGTATTTCATACGGGATGATTGCGAATGGTCCGCGACGAAATCATTGCCGACCCCGAAAGAGAGCGCGGCCGGGCCGCGCGTCCCGCCAGCGGCGACGCCGCCGGTGACATAGAAAAGCGCGCGGTCATAGGCCACGCCGGCGCGCCCGCGAATGCTTGCAAAATAATTTGCGCTGGTTTGGGGCGTCATGGTGAAGACCGGCATGCCTGGATAGGCCGCCGACGCCGGGAAGACCCCATTGGGCGCGCGGCGCCCGTCCAGCAGGTTGAAGTCCGTCTCGAAACCCCAGACCAAGGGGCCGCGCCGCCAGTTATAGCCGACCTGCGCGCCGATTGTGACGCCTGTCCGCGTATTGCTCGCCGGATAAAGGTCGTAAATCGGCGAACCGAACCCGCTTCCCGCCTGAAGGCGCTCGCCGCCATGGAGCGGGACGCCCGCGCCGAGATTCACGCCCAGATAAAGCCCGGCCCAGTTGAAGATGGGCGGCGACGCCTCTCCGGCTCCCGCGGCGGCAAGCGGCGACAGCAGAAGGAAAGCGACGCAAGGCCAGCGCAAAAAGGCGCCGCTTCCCGCCCGCATTCTCCCGCTCTCGCGCATGAACTACCGCCCGCTCAGAACGCCGCGCGAAACCGCAGGGCGAAGACGTTGATCGGCCCGCGCGCGGCGTTGTGCGCGGGATTGACGACAAGCTGATAGTCGACGGTCGCGTCCATGTTCCTGCCGAAACCCAGCTTGTAATAGGCCTCCATATTCTTCTCGCCGGCATAGCTCAACGCGCCGTCGCCGATATAGACGCTCACGCCGCCAAGGCCGAAATAACGGACGCGGTCGCCATGCAAGCCGCTGAAGGCCGCGGCCACGCCGATCTCGTCGTCGTCGCGGCCCCACAGCGCGCCGGCGCCAACGAGGCCGAAGGCGACGGTGCGGTCGATATCGGTATAGTCGACGGTCTCGTAACGGCCGTCGCTCATGCCGGCGCGCAGGAAGAAGCCAAGATGCGGCATGAGCTGCTGCTTGACGTTGATTCCGCCGCCGACTTTGACGGCGCGCTTGCGCACCGAGTCATAGGTCGGCGGAAACTGGCCGGTGACGAAGGCGTAATTGACGACGTCGTTCATCTTCGACAGATAGCCATTGTCGCCGAAGCCCAGCAATTTGAGCGCGCCCGGCTGGCCGAGAATTTCGTAGCGCGCCTCGACTTCGCCGACGCCCATATATTGGCGGAAAAGATTGGGTTCGATGTCGAGGCCGTTCGGGACCGTCGAGAGCTGGAAGACGCCGCCGCGCGCGGTCCACCAGCTCTGCTTCCACTCGACGGCGAGGCCATGCGTATAGCCCCAGGAATCGGCGGCGTAGTCGAAATTGCCCAGCGTGTTGAAGGCGAAATTCAGGAAGCCCGTTGTCGGATCGTGCGCATAGATATTGTCGTCGAAAACGTCGCCGACGGCGAATTTGCCGAGCGTTATGACGATGCGGTCCTTGTCGACGAGGCCGGAAATCTGGTTCTGCACCGACTCCAGCACCTCGCTTCGCGACCCTTCGTCGGGATCGCGCCCCTTTTCGGCGCCGTCGAGCCCGATGATCTGACGCAGGAAATATCGCTGGAAACGTAGATAGGGCGCGGCGCGCCCCACCTTGGCGACGGCGCCGTTCACATAGGAAGCCGCGCCGATGGAATCGGCGAGGCCATAGCCCATGTCGATCTCGGGATTGAGGTAGACGGCGCCGCCCTCCCAGAGACGGAGGCCCGCGAAAACATTGGAGGTCGAACCGACATTGGCCTTGCCGCCCGAAGGGAAGCTGTTCGGACCGTCATAGGCCGCGCGAAACCGCGGATAGGCCTGCACGACATTGGCGGTCTGGGCGTGGACGCTGTATCGCTCCTCCCTGCCCTCCTTCTCGCCGTCGCCGTTTCCGTGACGGCCATATTGGATCGCGCCGGGAATCTCGTTCCTTTCCCCGAAGTGATAATTCAGCCCGAAACGCAAAATGTGGTTCTCATTACGAATGCGCGAATAATAGGTCGAGCCGGCGCCGTCGTCGAAGAGCTGCGTATTGAGCGACTGGCTGAGAAAGAGATATTCGGCGCGCGCCGACCAATCGTCGGCGAAGGCGTATTCGAAGCCCGCGCCCACCGCATATTTCAGGCGCGAAGACTGCGACCATGGCGCTGAGAAGGTCGCGCCGCTAATGGAAAGCGTCGTCGGCCCGCGCGCCCCGCCCGAGGCGACGCCGCCCGTCAGATAGACGAGCGCGCGGTCGAAGGCGAGACCGGCGCGGCCGCGGAGGGTCGCGAAGAAATTCGCGCTCGAAAGCGGGGTCAGTGTGAAGACGGGCGGCGCGGGATAGACAGGCGACGCGATGAAAAGGCCGTTCGGCGCGCGCCTTCCGTCGAGCAGGCTGAAGTCGGTTTCGAAGCCCCAGACCCACGGCCCGCTCCGCCAGTTATAGCCGGCCTGCGCGCCGGCGGTGACGCCGGTCCGGCTGTTCGAGTTCGGATAAAGGTCGAAAGTCGAAGACGTGAAGCCGCCGCCAGCCTGGAGGCGCTCGCCGCCATGAAGAGGGACGCCGGCCCCGAGGCTCGCGCCGACATAAAGGCCCGCCCAGTTGAAGAGCGGCGGCCCCGCTTCTCCGGCGACGGCCACCGGCGCGACGGGCAGGCAGGCCAGGGCGCCGGCCGAACCCGCGGCGACGAGCAACCTGCCTGCAGCGACTCGTCGCAAAGCCCTCATAAACGCGGTCTATCGCAGAAAGCCGGGATAAGGAACGGACCCTGGCGCCGGGCCGTTCGCCTCTGGACTGCTTAAAGCCTGACTGTGTGAAACCTGTGACAGTGCGGACGCAGGGGCGGGCGCGCGGCTGGCACGCTTCTTGTGTCACATCCGCCGTAGCCCGGGGCCGAAGCGCTCGAAAGAAAGGCGCGCGCGGCAGAGAGAGGAGCGTCGACAAGTGGATCATCGCGTGACGCAATTCGATGAAATGGGCGGCGCCGACGGCGCGACCCGCGCTCCCTATGAAAAGCTTTCCCAATGGCTCGCCGGCGCGCCGCCGGAACTCCTCGCCTCGCGGCGCGAACAGGCCGAGCTGCTTTTCCGCCGCATCGGCATCACCTTCGCCGTTTACGGCGCGCAGGAGGCGACCGAACGCCTCATCCCCTTCGACATCCTGCCCCGCATCATCGCCCGCAGCGAATGGAGCGCGCTCGAAAAAGGCCTGGTGCAGCGCGTGACGGCGCTGAACCTCTTCCTCAAGGACATTTACGGCAAGGGCGAGATCCTGAAAGCCGGCAAGGTTCCCGCCGAGCTCGTGTATCGAAATCCGGGCTATTGCCCCGAGATGGCGGGCCGCCGCGCGCCGCACGACGTTTATGTCCATATCGCCGGCGTCGACATCGTGCGCACGGACGATCACGGCTTCTATGTGCTGGAGGACAATGCGCGCACGCCGTCCGGCGTCTCCTACATGCTTGAAAACCGCGAAGTGATGATGCGGCTTTTCCCCGATCTCTTCTCCATGCATCGCGTGGCCCCGATCGAGGATTATCCCGACGAACTGCTCGCGACCCTCCGCTCCGTCGCGCCGCCGCGCGCGCCCGCCGACCCGACGATCGCGCTGATGACGCCGGGCCAGTACAACTCGGCCTATTACGAGCACTCGTTCCTCGCCGACAAGCTCGGCGTGGAGCTTGTCGAAGGCCGCGACCTCTTCGTCAAGGACGACGTGGTCTATATGCGCACGACCGAGGGACCGCGCCGCGTCGACGTCATCTATCGCCGCATCGACGACGACTTCCTCGACCCGCTGACCTTCCGGCCGGATTCGGCGCTGGGCGTCGCCGGGCTGATCGGCGCCTATCATGCGGGCAATGTGACGCTGGCAAATGCAGTCGGAACCGGCGTCGCCGACGACAAGGCGATGTACACCTACATGCCCGACATCATCCGCTTCTATCTCGGGCAGGAGCCGCTTCTCCAGAACGTGCCGACCTGGCGCTGCCGCGAGTCGGAGGCGCTGCGCTATGTTCTCGACCATCTCGAAGAGCTGGTGGTGAAGGAGGTGAACGGCTCGGGCGGCTACGGCATGCTTGTCGGCCCGCACGCCTCCAAGACGCAGGTCGAGGAATTTCGGGCGAAGCTCAAAGCGCATCCGGATAATTTCATCGCCCAGCCCACGCTCGCGCTTTCGACCTGCCCGATCTCCGTCGCGCAGGGGATCGCCCCGCGCCACGTCGACTTGCGGCCTTTCGTTCTCTCCGGAGCCAAGGGCGTGCGCGTCGTCCCCGGCGGCCTCACCCGCGTCGCCATGACGGAGAAGTCGCTTGTGGTGAATTCGAGTCAGGGCGGCGGCACCAAGGACACGTGGGTGATCGACGACGCGATATTGGGGCAGGCGTGATGCTGGACGGAGTCCATTCTCTCGACGAATTCGAGCGGCGCAGCCTCGACCCCGACGCGACGCCCAACCTGCCCGCCGTCCTCGCGACGATCAAGCAGGACCTCAGCCGCGAGCGCGCGCAAACGGAACGCCCCATGCTCTCCAGCACCGCCGACAATCTCTATTGGCTCGCGCGCTACATGGAGCGCGCGGATTTCCTCGCCCGCGCCATCGAAGCCTCGCGGCGCCTCGCCGCCCTGCCCAAGGCCTATGGCGGCGCGGACACGGAGTGGGAAAGCGTGCTGCTCTCCTCAGGCGCCGCGGTCGCCTTCGAGCAGACAGGCAAGCCGATCACCGAAGCGAATGTCATCGAGTTCCTCACCTTCTCGCGCGGCAATCCGAGTTCGATCCGCAACTGTCTCGAAAGCGCGCGCACCAACGCCCGCGCCGTGCGAACGGCGCTCACCGTCGAAATGTGGGAGGCGATCAACGGCGCCTATCTCGAATTGAAGGCGATGGAGGCGCGACGCGGCGCCTATTCCTCCGACGAACTCGGCCGCTTCCTCGAATTCGTGAAGCAGACCTCGCTCACCTATGACGGCGGCGCCTATCGCACCATGCTGCGCAACGACGCCTACTGGTTCTCGCGCGTCGGCCTCTTCGTCGAACGCGCCGACAACACGGCCCGTCTGCTCGACGTGAAATATCACGTGCTGCTTCCCGAGAAGGAAGTCGTCGGCGGCTCGCTCGATTACTTCCAGTGGGCCGCGATCCTGCGCGCCGTCTCGGCGCACACGGCCTATCACTGGGTCTATCGCACCAGCATGAAGCCCTGGCTCGTGGCGGATCTTCTCATCCTGCGGCCCGAAATGCCGCGCTCGCTCATCTCCTGCTATGAAAGCATCGTGCGCAATCTCGACAGCCTCGCACGCGCGCATGGCCGCCAGGGCGCCGCGCAGCGTCAGGCGCGCAGCGTCTACGGCAAGCTCGAGACGCTCACCATGGAAAGCGTCTTCCAGGGCGGGCTGCATGAATTCGTCCAGAGCTTCATCAGCGAGAATAACCGGCTCGGCGCGCTGATCTCCGAGCAATATCTCTTCTAACTCCCGCCGTTTTCCCATGGATCAATGGGAATGACGGCCCGCCGCGCGTCTCCCCCTCGGCGCGCGGCGGCTTCTTCTTTAGATGGACCGCTCATGCGCATCCGCATCCGCCATGAAACGACCTATCGCTATCTGGAGCCCGCGAAATCGGCGATTCAGCATTTGCGGCTGACGCCTCGCAATTTCGACGGGCAGCATGTGAAGGACTGGCGGATCGACGTCGACCGCGACTGCCGGCTGATGAGCTCCGAGGACGCCTTCGGAAATATCGTGCATCGCTTCACGGCCGATGGTCCCTTCGACTCCATCACAACGATGGTCGAGGGCGACGTCACGACCTTCGACACGGCGGGCGTGGCGTCGGGCGCGCTGGAGCGTTTTCCGCCGGCGCTCTATCTGCGCGAGACGCCGCTCACCGCGCCGAGCCCGGCCATCGTCGATTTCGCGCGCGCGGCGGCGAGGGGAGAGAGCGGCGCGCTCGCCGCGCTGCATGCGCTGCTCTCCGCGATCTACGACAGAATGGAATTCGACGCGGACGCGACGCACGCCGCGACGACGGCCGCCGAGTCCTTTGATCACGGGAAAGGCGTCTGCCAGGACTTCGCCCATCTCTTCATCGCCTGCGCGCGCGCAATCGGCGCGCCGGCCCGTTATGTCAGCGGCTATTATCTGCGCACGGACGGCGACGCGCAGGTTGCGGGCCATGCCTGGGCGGAAGCCTATGCCCCGAATCTCGGCTGGGTCGGCTTCGACCCAGCCCATGGCGTATCGCCGGGTGAACGCCATGTGCGGCTGGCCGTCGCGCTTGATTATCTGAGCGCGGCGCCCATTCGCGGCGCGCGCGCGGGCGGGGCGGGAGAGACCATGGAGATCAAGGTCCGCGTCGCGCCGGCGCAGACCCAAAGCCAGAGTCAGTCGCAATAGCCCGCGCTCGGTTCCGGACGCGGCGCCATCCGGTTGCGGCGCGCGTCAGGCCGCCCTGCCCTGGCCCGACCGGCGCGGCGGCAGGGCGGCGCCTTGTTTGCGCGCCCAACGCAGTCCGGCGGCGTCGTAGCGCAGTTCGGCGGCGCCATGCTTTTGCAACTCTTCGACCACGCGCGGCCAGACGCCTTTCTGCTCCCAGCGGTGGTAGCGCGTATAGGCCGTGTACCATTTGCCGAACTCCGCCGGGAGGTCACGCCAAGGCGAACCGCTGCGCGCGATCCAGAAAACCGCCTCGAGAAACAGCCGGTTGTCACGGCCATGGCAGCCGGGATCGCCCTCCTTCCCCGGCAGCAGCGGCGCCACGGCCGCCCAAAGCGCATCCGATAAAACCCTGTCAGCCACCCCAGCCTCCCATCAGTCATTTAAAACAACGGGGCCAGCCCCCCCGGCCCGAGAAACGCGCGGCCGACGCCCCCCTTCAGGGCCAGGGCGACCCGACGCTTCAGCGCAATCACGACGCGTTAATACTACTCTAGGTTGCATTCCATATCAACATGACCTTCACCATAAGCGGCGGGGCGGAGAATGCTGGCGGCGGGCGCGCTTAGCCTTTCCCGCCCGAAAAAAACGAGGATCTCGCCCGGGAAAACAACCCGGCTTGCGACTCGCGCCCGGCTGTGGCACAAGGCGCACGTCGCCGCCGGCTGCCGGCCTCGCGAATCTCAACGCTGCAGTAGCTCAGTGGTAGAGCACTCCCTTGGTAAGGGAGAGGTCGAGAGTTCAATCCTCTCTTGCAGCACCATCCCTCGGCGTTGTTCTCGGTTGGTCGTTTAAAGGCCGCCGTTCGCGCCGCTGGCGGTTGCGTGCGCTAAATAGCCAAGCTTGCTCCGCCCGGCGCCGGGCCCTTAGGCTCCAACATTGGGATGCGAATAACCGCATATCTCATCTTCATGCGGAGCATGTAATGGCGAAAAAAACGCTGGCGGACTACGCGCGGGAAAAATACGAACAGTCGCGCCGGAATTTGGGTTTGGCGGCGATCGACTTCTCGATCCCGGACGTCCAGCTCATCGAACTCAGAAAGGCCGTCCGTCTCGAGGCCGCCGAGGCGCGGCGGCTGAAGAAGAAGGGATTTTTCGGCTTTCTAAGATTCTGACGGATCAGCGCCCTCTCTTCCTGCTCGCCGAACGCCTCGATCAGGTCAAGACGCGCGCTCGCTTGTCACGTATTCGCGGCCTCGCGCGCCAGGGAGCCCGGCCGCAAGCATGGGCGCCAAATTTACGCCTGCTTGTTGGCTAGACATTATCCCTGACAATCCCGAGATCGCGGCCGCCGCAATTGTCTCCAAAGTCGATGCGCCGGCGACCGCGCCGAACCAGTGAAGGCGAAATGAGCGAGCGGAGTCCGACCCCTTTGGCCGTCGCCATTATGGGCCTGCTGCTGGCGATCATAAGCTATGCGGTAAAGGACGAAAGCCTCGGAAGACTGGTCTATGGTTCTGGCCTCCTGTCCGCCGGCTTCGCCCTGCTCCATTGGTTCGCGACGCCGGCTTCGGGAAAAAAAGCGCCGCCGAGGCTCTAATCCGCCGCCCGACGCCCCGGGGAAAGCGCCCGCGCACAGAGAACAGGCGCCCGCCCGCCAGTTGATTTCGCCGCGCGCGCGCCAGACGGCCGGGCGACGCCGACCCATTTCCCCGCCATGATCTTTGCGGTAGAAGCGGGCGCCAATGCTCCGCGGCGCGCCGCGACGGGACCGCCATGCCCACGCTCTTCGACCCCTTCCGCCTCGGCGACATCGACCTGCCCAACCGCATCGTCATGGCGCCGCTGACGCGCTGCCGCGCCGTCGACGGGCGCGCGCCCAATGCGCTGATGCGCGACTATTACGTGCAGCGGGCGGCCGCGGGCCTTATCCTCACGGAAGCGACCTCGGTCGCGCCCATGGGCGTCGGCTATCCCGACACGCCGGGCGTCTGGTCCGAGGCCCAGGTCGACGGCTGGCGCGAGATCGCCGAGGCGGTTCACGCGGCGGGCGGACGCATCATGCTACAGCTCTGGCATGTTGGCCGCATCTCGCATCCGGTCTATCTCCAAGGCGCCCTGCCGGTCGCGCCGAGCGCCATCGCCGCCGAGGGCCATGTCAGCCTGCTGCGGCCCAAGCAGCCCTATCCCGTCCCACGCGCGCTGGAGACGGAAGAAATCGCGGGCGTCGTCGCCGCCTATCGGCAGGGCGCGGAGAACGCCAGGCGCGCGGGCTTCGACGGCGTGGAGATCCATGGCGCCAACGGCTATCTGCTCGACCAGTTTTTGCAAGACGCCACGAACGAGCGCGCGGACCGTTATGGCGGCCCGATCGAGAACCGTGCGCGGCTGATGCTGGAAGTGACCGACGCCTGCATCGAGGTTTGGGGACCGGGGCGCGTCGGCATGCATCTCGCGCCGCGCGGCGACGCGCATTCCATGGGCGATTCCGATCCGAGAGCGACCTTCGGCTATGTCGCACGCGAACTCGGCAAGCGTCGGATCGCGTTTATCTGCGCGCGCGAGCGCCAGGGCGAGGACGCGATTGGCCCCTATCTCAAGAAGGAATTCGGCGGCCCCTTCATCGCCAATGAGAATTTTTCCTTCAAGACCGCGCAAGCCGCGCTCGCCGCCGGCGAGGCCGACGCCGTCGCTTTCGGCAAGCTCTTCATCGCCAATCCAGATCTCGTGGAGCGCTTCCGGCGCGCCGCGCCGCTCAACGAACCGAAGCCGGAAACTTTCTACGCGCGGGGACCCGAGGGCTATACGGACTATCCGACGCTGGAGAGCTGACAGAGGCGCGATACGCCCTCGCGCTCCAAGACGCCTGCTTTGCAGGCTCCTCAGCATGACGCGCCGCTTCCATGCCGAGCGCGATCACTCCCTGACGCCAACGTGGGCGAACTGGGATTCACGTCCTGGATACCGGGAACCGATGACGAAATCGAAGCGGCGGCCGAAGGCGACGACGTCGCCGAATGCGTCGCGTAGCCGAGGGCCTTCATCGTCATCCGTCGTTCTCCATTCGTGAACGGCTCGCCGTCGCAGCCGATCCGGGCCGTCATCGGACTGTTAAATTGCAAGGGCACGGCTCGCCCCTGCAAGATAGGCGAGCTTCCCTCATGACCACACAGAAACTCGGCGCCTGTTATTATCCCGAGCAATGGCCCGCCGCTCTTTGGGCAGAAGACGCCGCGCGCATGAAGGCGATGGGGCTCTCTTATGTGCGCATCGGGGAATTCGCCTGGTCGCGGCTGGAGCCCCGTCCCGGCGTCTATGAATTCAACTGGCTGCGCGAGGCGATCGACACCCTTCATGCGGCCGGCCTCGACGTCGTTCTCGGCACGCCCACCGCGACGCCCCCCAAATGGCTGGTCGACGCCATGCCCGACATGCTGGCGCGCGACGCCGAGGGACGGCCGCGCAAATTCGGCTCGCGCCGCCATTACTGCTTCAGCCATGAAGGCTATGGGCGCGAATGCGACCGCATCGTCACGCGCCTTGCGGAAGAATTCGGCGCGCATCCCGGTCTCGCCGCCTGGCAGACGGACAATGAATATGGCTGTCACGATACGGTCGAGAGCTATTCCGATGCGGCGCTTCTCGCCTTTCGCAAATGGTGCCGGACGAAATACGGTTCGATCGAGGCGCTGAACGCCGCATGGGGGAATGTCTTCTGGTCCATGGAGGTGACGGACTTCGATTCCATCGACTTGCCGAACCTCACCGTCACCGAAGCCAATCCCGCGCACCTCCTCGACTTCCGGCGCTTCTCGTCGGATCAGGTCGCCGCCTTCAACAGGCGACAGGTCGAGATTATCCGCAATCATTCGCCGGGTCGGCCGATCCTGCACAATTTCATGGGCGCTTTCACGGCCTTCGATCATTTCGCGGTGTCGCGAGATCTCGACGCCGCGAGCTGGGACAGCTATCCGCTCGGCTTTCTCGAACGCAGCGCCAATGACGACGCCTTCAAGGCGCGCTACATGCGCGTGGGCGATCCGGATTTTCAGGCGTTCCATCACGATCTTTATCGCGGCTGCGGACGCGGGCGCTGGTGGGTGATGGAGCAGCAGCCTGGTCCCGTGAACTGGGCGCCCTGGAACCCCGCCCCCGCCAGGGGCGCGGTGCGCATGTGGACCTTCGAGGCTTTCGCCGCGGGCGCCGAGACGGTGAGCTATTTCCGTTGGCGCCAGGCGCCTTTCGCTCAGGAGCAAATGCACGAAGCGCTGCTTCTGCCGAACTCGGAAGCCAATGAAGCCTGCCATGACGTCGAAACGATCGCGCGAGAGCTTGCGTCGCTTAACGCGCGCGTAGAGACAAAGCGTGCGGATGTCCTCCTTATTTTCGATTATGAAAGCGAATGGGCCTGGAAGATCCAGCCGCAGGGACGCGACTTCTCCTATTTCGAACTCGTGCTGCATTTCTATCGCGGCCTGCGTCGCGCCGGGCTTTCCGTCGATATCGGCCCGCCGGACGCCGAGACGGTTCGGGATCGCAAGCTCGTGCTGCTGCCGGGATTGTTCGCCGCCTCGGACGCATTCGTGGACGCGCTGGCGAAAAGCGCGGCGCTTGTGCTGACGGGGCCGCGCTCGGGCTCGAAGACCTCCGACTTCCAGATCCCGCCGGGCCTGCCGCCCGGCGCGCTGCGCAAGCTCATCGACCTGCGCGTGCGGCGGGTCGAGAGCCTGCGGCCGGGCGTTCTCATCGGCGCCGAAACCGGCCATTTTGAACGATGGCGCGAATTTCTGATTCTCGGAGAGGACGTTGAATGCGTGATCGCCTCCGGCGAGGCCGAATGCGCGCTCGCGCGTCATGGAAAGCATTGCTATCTCGCCGGTTGGCCGGATGAGACGCTGCTCGACGCCGTGCTTTCGAAACTCTTTGAGGAAGCGGGCGTCGAAGCGGCGCCCCCGCCGCGCGACATTCGCATCCGCGACAATGGCGGTCTTCGCTACGTCTTCAATTACGGCCCCGAGCCCGTCGATGTCTCATCGCTCGTAGGCGGCGCGAATCTCCTGCTCGGCGACAGGACGCTGCCGCCCTGCGGCGTCGCCGCCTTTCAGCTCGCCGAGAGGAGAAAATAGAGCACATAGGCGCAAATCATCAGGATGGCGAAGATCAGCGACCAGGCGATCCAGACCTTGAAGAGACGGCGCTCCTCCTGAAGGCCCGGCCGCTTTTTCACCGCGCGGATGTAAAGGCCGATCAGAAAGACCGCGACAAGGCAGATATAGAGCGAGATGAGGGCGGTGATCTGCGCGGTGTATTTTTCCGCGAGCTCCGGCGTCGGCGCGCCGTTGAAGAGGGCGGAGACCAGTTCGCTCAATGAGAAACCCATGCAATTCTCCGGCGCCGCGTCTTGCGCTTTCGCGAAAGGATGGAAAACTGTCGCGATCAAGCGATGGAGGCGGCCCCATGCGAATAAACGCTTTTCTTCTCATCCTCGCGCAGATCCCATGCGCCCCCGCCGCTTATGCGGATTGGTCGCTTGTCTGGCGTGACGGCTTTTCCAGAATTTACCTCGACCCCGCCTCGCTGAAGAAGCTCGACGACGGTTCGATCCTCGTCAAGGCGCTCACCGACTACGATCCGCATTCGCCGGAAGCCATCGACTTCAAGCTCGCGGAGAAGGGCCTTTCCAAGATCGAGAGCGCGCGCTTCGATTGCGCGAAGAACGCTTATCGCTCGGACGGCGGAAGCTGGTTTGCGGGACATATGGCGACGGGCGCCGCGCGCGGCGATTATCCGGCGAAAGCGACATGGACGAAAACGCCGTCTTTCTATCGGGCGCTCGCTGAAAAAATCTGCGCAGTTCCGTGACGGCGCCAGTGGCTCCCCTTTACGGGGAGGTCGGCGGTCGAAGACCGCCGAGGTGGGGTCCGCGCCGGCATGTGCGGGCCCGCACAGCTCTTCCGCTCGCATGCGCGCATTCTGACCACGGTTCCTGTTGCGCCGAACCACCGGTTCGGAGAAGGAGCGAAAAATGTTGCGTAAAATTGCGATTGTCACGGCGCTCGCCGGCGTTCTCGCGTTCCCGTCGGCCTCTTTCGCGCATGGCTGGGGCGGCCATGGCGGCTGGCATGGCGGCGGCTGGCACGGCGGCTGGCATGGCCCGCATTGGGGCTGGGGCGGCGGCCGCTGGTGGGGCGGAAGCTGGTATCCCTACGGAACGGGATCCTGCTGGCGTCCGGGTTATGCCGGCTGGGTCTGGGTTTGCGGTTGATGAAACGCTCTCGGGCGCCGCGCCGTCGCGGCGCCCTCAATATTCGTGCTCGATCCCGACGCCCATCGACGTCTTGCCGTCGACCGACGTCTCGCTCTGCAGGCGCACGCCGCGCGTGACGTCGACGCCCACATTCACCGAGGTCTGTTCGGGCTTGACGCCCGTCTTCACGCCGACGCTCACGCCATCCATGATGTAGCGCGACGCGCCGATGGTCGGACCGTTGGCGCCGCCGGCGTCCAGATCGAGAGAATCGACGCCGAGCGATTTCCGCATCTTTTCGAAAGCGTCGACGCCGGTCGCCGCGCCGGAAAATTGCGCGAGCGCCGCCGCGAGTTGCACCGCCTGGAACGGCGTGAGCGAACCGGAGGCTTTCGCGAAGAGCAGGCGCGACAACACTTCGTCCTGCGGCATTTCCGGCGTCGACGAGAAAGCGAAGACCGGCGTCGCCGCCGGTCCCGAGACGCCGATACGCGCGGTAATGTCGGCGGCCGTGGTCTCGGCCATGAAATCGAGCTGCGGCGCGAGGCCGCCGGCGAAGGAGAGCTTGCCGCGCGTAATGTCGATGCGCTGCGTCAGGAGCTGCATCTTGCCGCGCCGCAGATCGAAGCCGCCGATGACATTGGGCTTCTGGATTGTGCCGCCGATCTTGAGATCGCCGCCGAACTCCGCGTCAATGCCGCGCCCGCGCACGAAAATCTTGTTGGGCGCGGAAAGCGCGAGATCGAGCGCGGCGTCGAAATTGGATTTGCGGCCCGCTTTTTCCTTCTGCTTTCGCTCCAGTGCGAGCATCTGCGCGGCGAAGCCCTTCGCGTCGATATGCGTCGAGCCGGGAAGCGGCCTGAGATTGGCGGGTAGCCGATCCGGGACGCTCACCTCCATCAGATCGAGATTGACCTTGCCCGCAACCTTTGGATTGCGCGCGAGCGGGCCGCCGACCGTGAGGTCGAGGTCGCCGACCGTATTCACGATGTCGGTGCTCGCGAGCTGCGCATTATTGGCGACGATGCGCAGCGAACCGGGCATGCCCGCATCGGGCGCTACTGTCACGCGGCCGGCGACGGCGAGCTGGCCCCCATTCTTCGTCTGCGCGGTGAGGCCGTTGATGGTGAGGTCATGGCCGCGTCCTTCGATCCTGCCATTTATTTTCGCGAAGCTCACGCCGTTCAGCGGATCGTTGAAGGCGCCATCCGCGATTGCGATCGCGCCGCCAATGACCGGGTTGGCGGCGGGGCCCGAGAGGCGCAGATCGACATTCGCCTTGCCCGCGACCGTTTGCCCGTTCGCCGCAAGCATGGCGTTGGCGATCGAGGCGTTGAGCGCGCCCTTCGCGGCGAGATCGAGCGCCCCTTCGCCGAGCGGCGCCGAGCCCGTAATCTTGAGCCTGCCTGCCGCGCCCAGCGCAATGTCGGCGTCGACGCTGGTGCGCGAATTGGACAGACGACCGCTCGCCGCGGCGTCGATCGCCGGCAGGCCGCTCGCGCGCAATTGCGGCGCCGAGACCTTCGTCGCCTTCACCCGCCAATCGCCCATGGGCGCGGCCTTCGTCCCGGTGATGCGCGCTTCGGCCTCCACCGTCCCGTCGAGGCCGAGCGATGGATCGACGATCGACGCGACGGAAAGCGGAACGGCGCGCGCTTTCGCCGTGAGATCGAAGCGCTCGCCGACGACGCCGTCCAAATCGAACCGCCCCGAACCGAGCGCGACGGAAAGACCGCGCAAATTCATCGCGCCGCGCTGGACAGTCACGACAGCGGGCTGGGCGAGCGCAACCTTTTTTCCCGCACGCTGCGCGGAAAAAGAGGCGATGTCGAGCTGCGTGATCTCGCCCGGCGTCAAGGTCGCCCGGCTCGCAATGTTGAAGCCGCGCGCGTCGAGCGAAAGATCGAGCGCGGCCGCGCCATTGCCCGCGGGTCGGGCGAGAAGGCGCGCCTTGCCGATCGTCTCGCCGCCGATGCGGGCGTTGTCGAGCGAGACCTCGCCGTCGAGCGCGGGGCGCCGATAGAGATCGCGCGCCGAGAATTTGGCGCCCAGTCGCGCGATGGAGGCGCCATTGGCTTCCATGCCGGCGCCCGTCGCGTCGACGGCGACATTCTGCCCGCCGCCCGCGGCGTCGAGCGCCAAGTCGGCGTTGAGCCGGCCCGCGAGCCTTTGCAGGGCGAGCGCGGAAAGATCGTTGAGATCAGGCGCGGCGATGGCCAACCGCCCGCTCGCAAGCCCGGCCTCGTCCAGCGCCAGGGCGCCTTTCGCCGTCGCGCTTCCTATGGCGAGGTCGAGCTCATCGAGCTTCCAGCCGGCGCCGGCTTTCGCCAGCGAGAAACGGCCCGCCGCCTTTTTGCGGTCGACGATCCCGTTGAGGGTCGCAAGCGCGGTGAGCTGGCCGAGCACGTCATGCGCTTCGCCCTGCAAGGTCAGCTTTGGAATCGGACGACCGTCGGCCGTCGCGTTTTCCAGCATCGCCGTGAGCGTCGCGTCCGGCTTGTCGAGCGCGCCCGACACGTGCGCCGCGAGATTGGCGCGGCCCGTGAGCGGCAGGCCGGCATATTTCAGGTCGGGAAGGTCGAGCCTCGCCTCGACCGCCGCTTTCTCCTTCGTCGCCTCGCCGTCGATGAGCGCCGAGAGATGGGCGCCGTTCAGAGCGAGCTTGTCGAAGGAGAAGCCGCCATTCGGGCGCGTCGCGACCTTGCCGGATAGAGAGAGCCGTTCGCCGACGAGCCCGTCCACGGCGGCGACGCCTGAGCCGAGCCCTGTGACGGAGCCGTCGAGCGAAGCGGTCGCCGCCCCCTTTCGCGGCGCGCCGGAAAGATCGGCCGAGAGCTCAAGCGCGCCGCGCAGGTCGCGCCCCGCAAGGCGCGAGAAACGGCCAAGGTCGGGGGCGGACAGGCGCAGAGTCCCCTGCCCCTCGCCATCGGCGGAAAGACGCCCCGAGGCGCCGAGTTGGAAAGCCGAGGCCGTGACCGCGAGCCGGTCGAGCGCCGCTGCGCGGTCATCGGAGACACGCCCATTCGCTTCGATCTTCGTCGTCTCGGCGAATAGGGGCGCGAGATCGCGCGGGAGCAAATCGGCGAGGCGCGCGGTCAGATCGAGATCGACGCGGCGCTCGGCGCCCTCACGCGCGATCTTCGCCGAGCCCTCGGCGCCGGCCTCGCCCGCCCGGGCGGCGATTTTCGCCTCGAACGCGTCGAGCGTTCCGTCGCCGTCGATCGACGCTTCCACCGGCGGCAGGCCGGGGATTTTGGCGAGGCGCGCAATGAGGCCGTCGCCGGGCTCCGACGCCGAGAGTTTGATATGCAGCTCCCCGTCGCCGGGCCGGTAGCCCGCATCGGCGCGGATCGAGCCCGGCGCGTCAAGGCGTTCGGCGAGAAGCTTCGCGCTCGCATTCGCGCCAGTGAGCTCCGCGCCGGCCGTGATGGAGAGCGTCGCCGCGGCGCCCGCGACGGGCTCGGCGAAGACGAGCTTTGCGAGCGCCAATTCGCCCAGCCGCACGCTGACAGGCAGTTTCGGGGGAAAGGCCGTCGCGCCCGCTTTCGTCTCCGTCTTCTTCGCCTCCGCGCCGGACGCCGGGCGGCGCAGAATGTCGACTTCGCCAATGTCGACACGGTCGATATTAAGCTTCAGCCCGAGAAGCGTGAAGCGGGACCATTTGGCGTTGACGCGATCGACCTTGAGCCACGGACCGTCACGATCGGAAATAACGATTCCATGAATGGACGGCGTCGACGACAGCACGCCGTCGATGGCGCCGATCTCGACCTTCATATCCGGCGAGGAAACGGCGTCCGACGCCATGCGCGCGAGCGAGCGCCCGCCCGCCTCGCTATTGAGCCATGTAACGCAAGCCGTGATGGCGAGGGCGGCCAGAGCGGCGACGCCGGCGCCGATGCCAAGAGAGCGCCTGCGCATCTTAAAAGCTTTCTCCAATGCCGATGAAGAGCGCGAACCGGCTGTCGGTCGGCCGCGGATTGAGCGGCGTCGCGAGATCGACGCGGATCGGACCAATGCCTGTGTAGTAGCGGAGGCCGACGCCCGCCGCCACGCGCATGGTGGAGCCGAAATCCGGCCAGGGCGTCGAGAAGGCGGCGCCCGCGTCGAGGAACGGCACGACGCCGATATTCTGCGTGATCCTGATGCGCGCTTCGGCGGAGGTCTCGAAGAGGCTCAGGCCGCCCGTCGGCCAGCCGAAGCCGTTTTCCGGGCTGATGGAGCGATAGCGATAGCCGCGCACCGAGCCGCCGCCGCCGGCGAAGAAGCGGCGGTTGGCCGGCGCGTCCTCGATTGACGCGCCGACAATGGAGCCCGCCGCGACGCGGCCCGCAAGGATGTACCAGGCGTCTTCATCCAGCGCGTAATAGGCCGAGGCCTGCCCCTTGGACTCCACCATGCTGACGCCATGCGGCAGCGCCTTCACATAGGGCGCGAGGCGGGCGTTGACGCGAACGCCCCGCGTCGGCGCCAGCGCATTGTCGATCGTATCGTAAGTCCCCGAAATCGGAAAGCCGAGCAGCGAATAATCGTGTAGGCCGTAAACGTCGAAATATTGCCCGCCCTCGACTTCGATCCCCGCCTGAACCGACGCCGCGTCGCTGAAACGATGGCGGACCGCGCCGTTGAAATTGCCGTAAGCCGCCCAGTAATAAATCGTGCGCTCGCGCACGGCGGAGGCGTCGAGCAGCAGATCGTTGCGCGTGCCGGCGAGCGCCGGCTTGAGGAAGCTGAGACGCGCGGCGCCGACCAGATTGCTCGCTTTCAGCTCCGGAAAGGAAATGAAAGCCGAGGAGTTGTTGTAATAGGCGAGCCCGCCTTCGAGATCGAAACGCAAACGCTCCGCGCCGCCGAAGAGATTGCGGTCGACCCAATAGGTCCTCAGAGACGGGCCGTTGATGTTCGAGAACATCGCCGAGGCGCCGATCGCATGGCGCTTGCGCTCGCTCGTCTCGACAAGGATCGGCAGATTGCCGTTCTTGTCGAGATGGGCGCCGTCCTCGACCTTCACGCCGCCGAGCGCCTCGATGCGCGCGACGGATTTGCGCGTGTCGGCGAGCTTCTTGGGACTGTAGGGCTCGCCCTCCTCCAGATAGATGAAGGAGCGGATCACCGCCGGATCGACGCCCGGCGAGCCCGAAAGCTCGACGGCGCCGACGCCCGCTTTGGGCCCGGGATCGATGGTCAGCGCCACATCCATCACATGCTCTTTGTGAAAGATCACGGGGCGCGACGAGACGACCCTGGCGAGCGGATAGGATTTCTCGCGCAACTGATCAATCCATTCGGCCTCGCGCGCCTGAAGCGCCGCCGCGCGCGCGGGATCGTCGGGATTGCTGTCGAAAGCCTTGCGCGAGAAAAGCGCCGGATCGATCGGCGCGTTGGTGCGCGCGTCATAGACGACGACGTGGCGCAGCGTGAAGAGCGGGCCGGGGTCGATCTCGAAGACAACCGGCGCGAGCGCCGTCCCGCGAAAGCGCTCGGCCGCCGCCGCTGCGGCTTCGGCGCCCTCGCCTTCGGCCGAGATGTAAACGCCCGCGACGCTTGCGCGCACGGAGGCGCCGAAATAGCCGCTCGCCCAAAGCGCGTCCGAAATGCGCGGATAATCCGCAACGACGCGGCGCACGAGGCCGACGCCCGAACTCGGGGAATCGAGGCGCAGGCGCCAGCTATTGGCGGCGTCCATGAGCGTCTGCTCCAGCTTGCCGTCGTCCAGCCCCTTGAACTCCAGCTCATAGGCGACCGCGTCGGGACGAGGCTGCGCCTTTTCGGGCGCGCCGAAGACGCCGAAAAAGTCGAAGCCGCGCGCGTTCGACAGCGGAGCGAGCGTCAAACCGCAGCAAACGACAGAACTTACAAGAAACCGCAGCGACGTCACTTGAAACCTGCAAACTTCCTTAAACTCAACCATAAAACCAAATGGCCGGCAGGTCCATTTCATTAAGGTTGTCGCGGGCTTCGTAGTTAACAATTATTGAAAGGGCGCGGCGCGCGAGCTGCCGACGACCGAGCCGACACCCGACCTACAAAGGGGAATATTTTCTGCCCGGGGAGCGTTCGGAATTATGAAACGAATTCGCCCCGCGGCCGCGTTTTCGACCGTCGAAGAGGCCAAACAGGCGGCGCCAATGAAATAAGACGCTTAGCGGCGAACGCGTAAATTTGTTTCGATCAACGCAGTTTTTCGCATACGGCGTTCGACGAAAGCGTCGTCAAAAACGTCGCGCGCAACTTTTTGTCGCAATCTCTCTCCTGTAGCCTTTCTCGCATCAAACCTGAGCATCCTCCCTGGAGGCGCGGCTGCAGGACGGCGACAAAGGATAATGGCGGATTCGACAATGGGCGTGAATCTCCTCCACTCGATCAATCATTTTGAGATCGATCGCTCGCAACGCGTCCAGATCGCCTTTCAGGGACGCTACATGCTTCTTAAGTCCAATGAAGAATATCCGTGCCGGACGTTCGAGATCTCGCCAAGCGAGGTTTCGTTCTTCGCCCCGGTCGTCGCCATGCCGGGCGAGAAGGTGGTTCTCTATCTCAACGAACTCGGGCGCTTCACCGGGGCCGTCTCCCGCGCGACGGAGACCGGCTTCGAGATGAGCCTCCAGTTGACGCCGAAAAAGCGTGACCGACTCGCCGACCAGCTCACCTGGTACGCCAACCGTTCGACCATGGACATTGAAGAGCGGCGGCGCCATGACCGCATCGTGCCGCTGATGGATCTCACCGTGCTGCGCCTCACGCGCGGCGACGAGCACATTGTGCGGATCCGCAGCCTGTCGCTCTCCGGCGTCTCAATCGAGACGGACCATGTCATCCCGATGGGAGCCGAGGTGATGGTGGGGAATACGCCGGCGAAGGTCGTGCGCATTGACGACGAGGGCGTCGCCTGCGAATTCGTCAAGCACTTCCGCCCCGGCGAGATCGACGAGACGACGCGTCTTTGATAACGCCCCGCGCGCTTCGAGACGCCTGCTTTGCAGGCTCCCCAGCGTGAGGGGCTTCTTCTTTCCGCGCTAAACACTCAGGCCTCATCCAGAGGAGCGAGCGAAGCTCGCGTCTCAAAGGACGAGGCCGCTCCGGTCTTTGGCCGAGGAATCTCGCGGCGCCAAGGCGGCGCGTCACATCGGCTTCGGCGTCATCCAGGCGACGACGGCGCCGCCGGGCTCCGCGAGCACGGCCATGCGGCCGACCCCGGGAATGTCGAAGGCGTCCTTGCAGATTTTCGCGCCCGCATCGACGGCTTTCCTCAGCCGCGCGTCAATGTCGTCGACCGCGATATAGGTCAGCCAATGCTCCGGGACGCCCTCGAATTGCGGGCCGGCCATTTCGAACATGCCTCCGACGCGAGCTTCGCCCGACATGATGATCCAATAGGTCATGTCCGGCATGGGCATGGCGTCGAAGCGCCAGCCCAGCGCATCGGCGTAGAATTTCTGCGCCCGCGCGATGTCGCGAACAGCGAGCTCGCTCCAGCACACGACGCCGTGGACGAACTGTGTCTCATCCGCCATCTTGCTCTCCTTTGGTGGAAGCGGCCGCGAGCCTTTCGCGCAGCGCTGAGAAACCCAATTGGCGATCCGTCAGCCAATCGACGAGCCGCATCGGCATGAGGCCCGGCAGCGTCCAGCCAAGGAACCTGTTTTTCATGACGGGGATGCGAAGCGGCGCGCGCCGCGCGGTCAAGGCGCGCCGCACGGCGGCCGCCACGATCTCCGGTCCGGGCGCCGAACGGCCTTCCTCCACGGCCCATTTCTGCATGCGGCGCACGGCGGGGCCATACGCCGTATCGTCGAAATGCGCGAAGTCGGCGCTTTCGGCCTTGTCCCAGATGGGCGTCGCGATCATGCCGGGCTCGATGAGAACGACCTCGATTCCATAAACCTTCAACTCGCGACGCAGCGCATCGGACATGCCTTCGAGCGCGAATTTGGAGGCGTTGTAGGCGCCCAGAAACGGCGAGGCGAAACGGCCGGCGACCGAGCTCATCATCACGATGCGGCCCGGCGTCCGCGCCAGAGGCTGGCGCGCGCCGAGCAGCGGCGCAAAGGCCTGCGTGACCTGAAGCTGGCCGATGAGATTGATCTCCAATTGGCGCCGCAGTTCGGGGATGGGCAGATGCAGCAGCGGCCCCGGCACGGCGACGCCGGCGTTATTGACGAGGCCCGCGAGCGTCGCGCCCTGAAGCCATGACCCGACCGCCTGCGCGCCCGTCGAAACCGCCTCGGCGTCCGTGACGTCGAAAAAGAGCGGCGCGAAGCGCGCGCCGAAACGCGCCTCGAGCCTCTCCGCGTCGGCCGCCTTGCGTACGGAGCCGAAGACGAAGAAGCCCGCCTGAACGAGAGAGGCGACGCAGGCCGCGCCAATGCCGGTGGAGGCGCCGGTGACGACGACGGCGCGCTTCGATCCATTGGTCATGCCCGGTTCCTCATTCGGCCAGCAGGCGCGTCAAAACGTCGGTCGTCGAAGCGTCCGCGCGGCCATCGACCAGCGTCCGACGGAAATGACGCTGGAAGGCGGCGACGGTCGCGACCGTGTCTTCGTCGTATATGCCCGTCTCGGAGATTTTGTAGCCGAAACTGGCGAGCTGGCTTTGCAGATGGGAGACGGCGGCACCCGCCATGCCAGCCTCGAGCGCGGGGCCGCCGCCCGGCGACGCTGCCGGACAGCGCCCGACGCCGGCCTGCGCAAGCGCCTCCCAGGGAAAGAATTCCCCGGGATCGATCTTGCGGCGCGGCGCGATGTCGGAATGGGCGAGCACGCGCTCGGGCGCGATCTTGCGCCGCTCGCATATGTCGCGCGAGAGCGCGATGACGGCCTCGATTTGAGCCCGCGGGAAAGGATGCGGGTCGATATGGCCAGGATGCGCGATCTCGATTCCGATCGAAGCCGAATTCATGTCCGTCTCGCCGGCCCAATAGCTCGCGCCCGCATGCCAGGCGCGCCGCGTTTCGGGCACGAGCTGGAGAACGCGGCCATCCCCCTCGACGAAGTAATGCGCCGAAACCTCGCGGATCGGGGAGCAGAGAAGCTCGAGCGCGCTCTCCGCCGTCGGCATGCCGGTGTAGTGCAGAATCAGCGCCGAGACGGGTTTCGCGCGCGGGCCGTGATTGGGGGATGGAAAAGCGATGGCCCCGGCGTGATCCGGCGCAAAGCTTTTCGTCAGTTCCGGCGCCTCGCGCCATGGCGCCGTCGCCGTCACCCATTCCACCGTGCGCGCCTCGGGATCGGCGGCGCGCAGAATGTCGGTGACGACGCAGGCGCTGTCGGCGCCCGAGGCGAGCGCGAGACAGGCGCGCGCCGGCGTCAGGCCGCCAATGGCGACGAGCGGAACGTCGCCGATGCGCTTCTTCCATCGCGAGAGCTTTTCGAGCCCCTGCGGCGCGAATTTCATCTCCTTCAAGAGCGTCGGCCAAACGGGGCCGAGCGCGACGTAATCCGGCGAGAGCGACAGCGCGCGCTCGAGCTCCGCGTCGTCATGCGTCGAGACGCCGAGCTTCACGCCGTGGCGCCGCAGCGCGGGGATGTCCGCGTCGTTAAGGTCGCCCTGGCCGAGATGCACGAAGTCGCAACCGGCGTCGATCGCGAGGCGCCAATAGTCATTGACGACGAGCTGGGCGCCGGCCGCGCGGCAGAGATCGTGCGCGCGGGCGATCTCCCGGCGCACTTCCAACTCCGGCCTGTCCTTCACCCGCAATTGCACGAGCTTCACGCCGAGAGGGAGAAGCCGCGTCAGCCAATCGGAACGGTCGACGATAAGATAGAAGGGGTCCAGATTCAGTGCCGGCATGAGCGAGGGTCTACCTTGTTTGGCGTCATTTTGCGACGCCGCGATCCGGATTCATAATAGAACGCCGCTTACGGAGCGTTTCCGATCCGATTCGCTTTCTTGAAGACCTCGGCCTGCAAATGCCGGTCGTTTCGCGAACGGCGAATTTGAACGCGAATTGGGCGGCCTCGCCCAACTCGTCTTCACGCGCCCGTCCCTGCATTTCGCGCCTCTCGACAAAATAATTGATAAGCCGAGAGAAGATTGTTCGCGTTTCAAATGGCTTCGTCTTGAAGCTGTCCCTCACGCAGGCGGAGTCGCCGATTGAGCGGCTCCGTTACGGTTCTTTGGCGATCGTCTAAGACGCCGGGCGTGATCGACGGCGCCTAATCCATCCCCCCGAACGCCCGGCCAATGACCGGCGTCGAGGGTTCCGCCATATCGCGGGGCGTCATGGGCCTGGCGCGATAGGCGAGCCGTCCCGCCTCCGTCGCAAGGCCGAAGGCGCGAGCCATCGCGACCGGATCGCCCGCGCGCGAAACCGCCGTGTTGAGCAGCACGGCGTCGTAGCCCATCTCCATCACCGCGACCGCGTGCGACGGCGCCCCGAGCCCGGCGTCGACGACGAGGGGAACGTCCGGGAAATGCGCCCGCAGCGCCCGTAGCGCGAAGGCGTTGTTGACGCCGCGGCCCGAGCCGATCGGCGCCGCCCAGGGCATGAGCAGCTTGCAGCCGGCGTCGAGCAGCTTCTCGGCGACGACGAGATCGTCGGTCGTGTAGGGAAAGACCTTGAAGCCCTCGGAGCCAAGCGCCTTCGCCGCCTCGACGAGGCCGAAGACGTCCGGCTGCAGCGTGTCTTCCTCGCCGATGACCTCGAGCTTGACCCAGTCCGTCCCGAAGACCTCGCGCGCCATCTGCGCGGTCGCAATCGCTTCCTTCGCGGTGCGGCAGCCCGCGGTATTGGGCAGCACCCGCACGCCCGTCTCGCGCACCAGGCCCCAGAAGCTCTCGCCCGCCCGCGAGCCGCCGGCCTCGCGGCGCAGAGACACGGTCACGATCTCGCAGGCGCTGGCGCGAATGGCCTCGGCGAGGATAGCGGGCGACGGATAGCGCGCCGTGCCGAGCAGCAGGCGCGAATGCAGGGCGGCGCCATAGAAGACGACCGGGTCGGCGGGGATCTCGGCTTTCACGTTCATCCGCCCTGCCTCGGCGTCACGATCTCCACCGCGTCGCCTTCATGCAGGACGACCTTGTCGCGGTCCTTGTCGCGCACGAATTCCTGGTTGAGGGCGGTGCCGACCTTCTGGTCCTCATAGCCCAATTCGCGCAGCAGGGCCTCCAGCGTGGTGGCCTCGACCTCACGCGGACGCCCGTTCACCTGAATCCGCATCCATGACCTCCGGGAAGTAGGCGCCCCCAAGAACGACCTCGGCAGCCCGCCGCGCCAGCGCCGGGGCAAGCAGGAAACCATGCCTGTAGAGCCCGTTTATATAGATCGTGCGCCCGCGCAGGATAAGGCGCGGCAGGTTGTCCGGAAAGGCGGGGCGCACGTCCGAGCCCGTCTCGACGACCTCCGCCTCGGCGAAGGCGGGGTGGATGGCGAAGGCGGAGTTGACGAGCTCCACCACCGAGCGCGCCGTGACCCGGGCGCGCTCCTCATTCTCGATCATGGTCGCGCCGACCATGAATAGCCCCTCGCCGCGCGGCACGACATAGACCGGCCGGCGCGGATGCAGCATGCGGACCGGGCGCGCGAGCGAGATTTCCTCGCTGCGCAAAATGAGCATCTCGCCCTTGACGCCGCGCAGCTTCTCCAGCGCGTCCCGGGCGGCGAAGCCCCGGCAGTCGATCGTCCAGTCCGGCGCGGCCGCCAGGCTCCCGGCGCCCGCGCCGAAATGCTGCGCGACATGAGGCAGCGCGGCGAGCCGGCTGGCGAGGGCCTGCAAGGCCGCGCGCGGATCGAGATGCGCCTCCTGGGAAAAATAAAGCGCTTCCTCGAAGCGCCCGGCGAGGTCCGGCTCCAGCGCGGCGACGCCCGCGGCGTCGAGACGCTGGAAACGCTCCGTGCGGCGGGCGAAGTCGGCAAGCTCGGCGCTTTCACGCGGCGCCGGGACGACGAGGCTTCCGGCGACCGTCGCGACCGGGACCTCGCGGGTCCAAAAACCGAGCGCCTCCCGCCCCAGTTCGGCGACGAGCGGCTCGGCGCTCTCCAGTTCGCACCAGGGCGCGATCATTCCGCCCGCGAAGCGCGAGCAGCCCTGGCCCGGCGCGGCCGCGCGCTCGACAAGCTCGACCTCCGCCCCGGCGCGCGCCAGCGCATAAGCCGCGCAGAGGCCGGCGACCCCCGCCCCGATCACGCGCGCGAGCACGACGCGTCCCTTATGGGTAGAAGATTTGACACCATCCCTCCGCCAGCAGTGAACTGGATCAGGTTCGAAGGGTCGCCGCGCCGGCGTCATCCGACGCCTCTACGGCCTCTCAGCCCCCTGGCGGGGCTCCCCCGGCGCGCCGAGAATCGCGCCAAAAGCCCCTCTGCGTCAAGCGCCACGGCGGCGCCGAATGACGGTTGTGTGGCGGCGAGCAGGCTTGCAAGACAGACAGCGATGGCCCAATTTCAAACCAACGACAACGCGCGCAAGAGAGCAAAACGCCGCGCCTATCCGGGAGAGAAATACATGTTCGCCAATTTCCGCGCGGCCCTCGCCTCGGTCCTCGTCGCCGGCGCCGTCGGCCTCGCCCCGCCCGCAGAAGCCGCCAAGCTCGGCCCCTATTTCCCGATCCCGAACGGCTTCAACCTGAACGGCGTCGCCCGCGACTCGCTCCTCGCCATCCAGTCGAGCTGGCTGAAGAACGGCCTCGACAATCTGGAGAAGGCCAGGAAGGAGACGGAAGCCGCCCTCGAAAAGGCGAAGGCTGACGCGGCGGATCAGGCTCCCGCGCTGGAGGCGAAGCTGAAGGATATCGACAAGCTGATCGAGGACACCAAAGCCGAAATCGCCCTCGCGACCGACGCGTCGCCCGACCACGCGGTCCAGAAGGAGCGCAAGGACAAGCTGCTCGGCAATGTCAACCAGTGGATCAATGAGCTGGACCGCATGGCCACCGAACAGATGAAGATCGCCATCATGTCGGACGGCGGCGTCGCCATGACGGCAGAGAAGCTTAACCACCAATATTCGACTTTCGCCGACGAGCTCCAGAAAGCGAAGCGCGACGCCAGCGTCGAGAATTGGGGGAAGTAGAAACCCTTCGAGCAAAGCCAAAGCGCAGCGATTGCAGCCCCGCCCCTCACCCTAGCTCTCTCCCGGTTTCACGGGGAGAGGATTGGGGCAAGGGGCGCGCGCTCGGATGAACCTCAGGCCCTAAATCGGAAAATCATCCTTGACCGCCGGCTTCTGCAATTCCGCATTGAGCTGCTCGATCCGGCGCGCGGCGTCCTCTATCGCCGCCGCCGCCCGCGCTTCCAGCGCGGCGGCGGCCTTCCTTACGGAATCAAGCTCCGCGCGCAAAGCCGCGAGATCCATCTCCATGGCCTGCGCCTTGCCGCGCGCGTCGGTCGCCTCGTCGGCGATGGCGAGCGCCGCCATCACCACGATGCGCTGCTCGCCAATGTCCTTGAAGCCGTCCTTCATCGAAAGGATCTTGCTCTCGACATAGCGGGCGAGCTGCTCGAGACGCGGCTCCTCGCCGTCGTCGCAGGAAAGACGATAGGTGCGCCCGGCGATGGCGACGACGACGGCCGCCATGGGCTAGTCCACCCGCCGAACGGCCGACACCGCCGCCCCGAGCGCCGCAGCGACCCCCGCTCCCGCCCCGTCGAGCCGGCGCAGCACCTCGTCGCGCGCCTTCTCCAACGCGCTGACGCGGGCGAGCGCGGCGTCGAGATCAAGGGCGAGCCGACCCCGGTCGTCCTGCATGATGGCGAGCTCCTCCTCCAGCTCGGCGCTGGACACGTCGTCCTCGAGCTTCAGGGCCGCCGTGCGTTCGAGCTGGTCAAGCGCCGTCTTGAGTCGGGAAAGCGCGGCTTCGACCTTCTCGGCGGATGTGTCGGCGGGCTTCTCGGAATATGTCATCGCCGGGCGGCGCCCTATTTCTCACGGCGGAAAAGGTTGCGGCCGGCTCGCGCCGATTCGCCGCAACGCGTTGGTAGCATGAATCGGGCGAATCCCAAGGCGCCTCGCTCCCGGCCTCGCCCGGAAGACGCGCGGCGGGGCGACGCGTTGACAGGGGGGCGCGAGGTGCTATCACACCCTCGCCTCGACACTTAAAGGCCCGGCGCGCGGCGCGCAGACGCAGCCGGGCGGAAGCCGCCTTCCTCGAGCCGGCGGCGACAAGGAGAATTTCCAAATGACCGTGAGAGTGGCCATCAACGGCTTCGGGCGCATCGGCCGCAACATCCTCCGCTACATCGTCGAATCGGGCCGAACCGACCTGGAGGTCGTCGCCGTCAACGATCTGGGCCCGGTCGAGACCAACGCCCATCTGCTGCGCTACGACTCGGTCCATGGCCGCTTCCCCCACGAGGTGAAGGTTGACGGCGACACGATCGACGCGGGCCGGGGCAAGATCAAGGTCACCGCCATCAAGAACCCCGCCGAGCTGCCCTATAAGGAGCTGGGCGTCGACGTCGCGTTGGAGTGCACCGGCCTGTTCACCGCGCGCGAAAAGGCGAAGCTGCTTCTCGACGCGGGCGCCAGGCGCGTGCTCGTTTCGGCGCCGGGCGACGGCGCGGACCTCACGGTCGTCTACGGCGTCAATCATGACAAGCTGACCAGGGATCACCTGATCGTCTCCAACGCCTCCTGCACGACGAACTGTCTCGCGCCGGTCGCGAAGGTGCTCCACGACGCCATCGGCATCGAGAAGGGGATCATGACGACGATCCACTCCTATACGGGCGACCAGCCGACGCTCGACACGTTCCACAAGGACCTCTACCGCGCCCGCGCGGCCGCGCTGTCCATGATCCCGACCTCGACGGGCGCCGCCAAGGCTGTGGGCCTCGTGCTCCCCGAACTCAACGGCAAGCTCGACGGCTACGCGATCCGCGTGCCGACGCCGAACGTCTCCTGCGTGGACCTTAAATTCGTCGCCAAGCGCCCGACCAGCAGGGACGAGGTCCACGCGGCCATCAAGGCGGCGGCCGACGGCCCGATGAAGGGCGTGCTGGCCTATACGACTGAGAAGCTCGTCTCCATCGACTTCAATCACAACCCCGCCTCGTCGACCTTCCATCTCGACCAGACAAAGGTGATGGACGGCAATCTCGTCTCGATCCTGAGCTGGTACGACAATGAGTGGGGTTTCTCCGGCCGCATGACCGATACGGCGGCGCTGATCGGCTCGCTGATCTGAGGCAGGTGGAGCAGCTGTATGTCCAACGAACAGGAAATGGCCGATGTTTCTGACCGTAAGCTATCGGTTGCCGACCTTGCGCAGGAAATCAATCGCGCCTTTCCTGATCTGAAATGCCTGAGATGCGGCGGAGAAAAATTCTTCTTGAGCCGCCAGTCAGTTATGGGCCCTATCTCGCAAACGGAAGATGGCGTTGCGCGCATTGCGGGCGGACATTTGGAAACGGTTGCGTTATCGTGTCCTCGATGCGGCTTCGTTGAGCAACATTTGGTTAAAATCCTTCTTGAAGCGCCCAAACCTATTCCCGTGGTAAATTCAGATGGCCGAGATCGTCCCCTTTGAACCCAACCGCAAAGGGTCTAGCTCAGATTCCGGAGGACCGGAGGATCCCATGCTCGAAGCCCGCGTTGGCCGTCTTGAAGAAAAGGTTGACCGGATTGAAGCGATTCTCCTGCGCCTAGAGCCAAAAAACACAGAAGCGCTGCTCACCGGCGCAAAGCAAGCCGACCTCAACAAGCTTCAACTGCAGTTGACGGAGCTGCAGGGCAGCGTCGCTAAGCAAGTCGATCTTCAAAAAGTCCAATCCGACCTTGCGGAAGCCAAAGGCAAATTGTCTGGCGTGGAAGCGCGTTTTTCCTCTCTCCCGACGACCTGGACGATGCTCGGCCTCGTTTTCACCACTTGGGCGCTCGGCTCCGGCATCCTCATCTTCGCGATGAACTACCTCAAAAAGTGAGACAGATGACCTTCCGCACCCTCGACGACGTCGACGTCAAAGGCAAACGCGTTCTCCTGCGCGTCGATCTCAACGTGCCGATGGAGGAGGGCCGCGTGACCGACGCGACCCGCATCGAACGCATTCTTCCGACGATCAACGAACTCGCCGACAAGGGCGCGAAGGTCGTCCTGCTCTCGCATTTCGGCCGGCCGAAGGGCCAGCGCGTCGAAGAGGATTCGCTGCGCCACGTGCTGCCGACGCTCGAACATTATCTCAAGCGCAAGGTCGCCTTCGCCGACGATTGCGTGGGCGCGCCCGCGGGAGCCGTCATCGCCGCGATGAAGGGGGGCGACGTCGCGCTCCTTGAAAACACCCGCTACCACAAGGGCGAGGAGACGAACGATCCGGCTTTCGTCGACGAGGTCGCGAAGCTCGGGGACCTCTTCGTCAACGACGCCTTCTCGGCCGCGCATCGCGCCCACGCCACGACGGAAGGGATCGCCCATAAGCTCCCCGCCATTGCAGGGCGCGCCATGCAGGCGGAGCTGGAGGCGCTGGAGTCGGCGCTCGCCAATCCGGCGCGCCCGGTGATGGCGGTCGTCGGCGGCGCCAAGGTCTCCACCAAGCTTGAATTGCTCGGCAATCTTGTGACCAAAGTCGACTATCTCGTCATTGGCGGCGGCATGGCCAACACTTTCCTCGCCGCGCAGGGCAAGGCGGTTGGCAAGTCGCTCTGCGAGCATGATCTCGCCGGCACGGCGCGCGAAATTCTCGAAAAAGCGAAGGCGGCCAATTGCACGGTCGTCCTGCCCGTCGACGCCACCGTCGCGCAGAAATTCGAGGCGCATGCGCCGTCCCACATCGTCTCCGTCGACCATGTCGGCGCCGACGACATGATCCTCGATGTCGGGCCGAAATCCGTCGCCCATGTCGAGAGCCTGCTCGCGAGGTGCAAGACGCTCGTCTGGAACGGCCCCTTCGGCGCCTTCGAGTCGCCGCCCTTCGACGAGGGCACCAACGCCGTCGCGCAGACCGCCGCGCGCCTCACGGTTGAAGGCAAGCTCCTCTCTGTGGCCGGCGGCGGCGACACGGTCGCGGCGCTCAATCAGGCGCACGCGGGACAGGAATTTTCCTATGTCTCGACCGCCGGCGGCGCCTTTCTGGAATGGCTCGAGGGCAAGACGCTGCCTGGCGTCGCCGCCCTAAAGGTTTGACAGACAAGCGGTTATGCGCGGCGCCGCATCGCACCGTTGACGCGGGCGACGGCGCTGCGCTACCAAAATGCGAGCGTAAAATCCGCGTTAAAGGCGTCGCAAGAATGCCGAAAGAGAATATCGCCAAATTCGGGATCGGGCAGGTCGTGAAGCACCGCCGCTATCCGTTCAGAGGCGTCATCTATGACGTCGATCCCGTATTCGCCAATACCGAGGAATGGTGGCTGTCGATCCCCGAGGAGTTGCGCCCGCGCAAGGACCAGCCCTTCTACCACCTCTTTGCGGAAAACGCCGAAACGGAATATGTGGCCTATGTGTCGGAGCAGAATCTCGTGCCCGACACTTCCGGCGATCCGGTCCGCCATCCGCAGGTCGAGGAGACGTTCGAGCGCGACGAAGACGGCGTCTACCGGATGCGCACGCCGAAAAGGCACTGATTTTCCGGTATCAGCGAGGCTGTCATCGCGAGGGGCGGAAGCAATAAAGCGATCGCGAGCGGGGTGACGCGCGCGGGATCGCTTGGCTTCGTCGCCATGGCGGCCGCCTGCGACGCCAAGTCGTCAAAAGACGCAGCGCCTCAAAAGAAAACGCCCGCGCTTCTCGCGCGGGCGCCTTCGAGTTCGTCGAACGAAAAGCTTATTTCTTCTCGGCCGGCGCGGCGCCCTTGGCCTCGAGCTTCTTGCGCTCTTCCTCGGCCTTCTTCTGCAGTTCTTCCTGGAGCTTCTTCTGCTGCTCCTCGAGCACCTTCGGGTCGATGGCCGGACCGTCGAAAGCTTTGCCGAAATTGTTCAGCGGCAGATAGAAAGTGACCTCGGCGTTGGCCTGGTTCTTGACGATGACCGTCATCTGCTGGGCCTTCTTCATGCCGTCGACCAGGGCCTTCTTGACCTTGGCTTCGGCGAAGCAGCCGTTCGGGAAGCAGATTTCGAAGGCGCCCGATTCCATCGCGCCCTTGTCGACCGCAAAGCGGAAGCCCGGCTTCAGCATCAGTCCCGGCGGCAGGAGCAGGCGGATGATCTTGGTGTCGTCGGCCTTGGGGTCGTAGACGGCCAGCGCGAGCAACGGCTGGGGCGCGTCGCCTTCCTTCGCGGCGGCGCCGAAATCGCGGGTCGTGTAGCAGATTTCCTTCTTGGTCGCCGGATCGGAGCCGCAGACCTTGGTCCAGTCGGGCTGGACGGGCTGCAGCGTGGCCGTGATCGGGCCCTGCGGCTGCGCGCCCGCGGGCGCCTGCTGCTGGGCCGGGGCGCCGGCCGCCGGGGCCTGCTGGGCCTGCGCCGAAGCGCCGGCGAGCAGGAATGCGCCTGCCAGCGCGACCGCGGCGGACCGCGAGAAGAGGATCGACATTTCCGAAGTCCCTTTCGATTGTCTGCTAGCCGGGGCCTTTCCGGCTCTCGCAAAGAGTTTTTGTTGTCGCGTCGTCGCGCGGGGCCGCCCGCACCGGGCGCGAAAAATGAAACGCCGTGGAACCCTTGCCCCTGTCGCGGTTTCTCTCCGGCGCGGTCTCGCGCCGGATCGACGGCAAAGCTCTTACATTGTCGGCGCGCCAAATTCCAGCGGCTCTTTGCGCGCCGCGGGCCGCTTCCGGACGCACGGTCACGTAAAATTTGAAAATGCGGCGGAATGAGGCCCGTCTTCGACTTCAAGCGGCCATAGGTTCGATTATGGTCACGCTATGAGGTTTCTTGCGATTCGCGCGATTCGCCGCCCATCTCTGGCCCTTGCGGCCCTTCTTGCGGGTTTTGCGCTCGGCGGGCCGCTATTCGCCGCCGAGCCCACCCATGGCCTGGCGATGCACGGGGCGCCGGCCTTACCCGGTGATTTTGATCATTTCCCCTATGCCGACCCCGCCGCGAAGAAGGGGGGGCGGCTGCGCGTCGGCTTGTCCGGCGCCTTCGACAGCCTCAATCCCTTCAACGTGAAATCCGGCACCGCCGCCCAGGGACTCGTCGGCAACGTCTTCCAGGGGCTGATGGCGCGCTCGCAGGACGAGCCCTTCACCCTCTATCCGCTGATCGCGCAGTCGATCGAGATCGACCCGGCGCGAACGCGCGTGACCTTCCATCTCGACCCGCGCGCGCATTTTTCCGACGGCAGGGCGGTCACGGCGGAAGACGTGCTCTTTTCCTTCGACCTTCTGAAATCGAAGGGCCGTCCGCAACAGCGAATCGCCTATGGCCTCGTGAAGGCGGCCACGGCGCCCGACGCCCACACTGTCAAATATGATCTGACAGGCGTCGGCGACCGGGAGTTGCCGCTCATTCTCGCCATCATGCCGGTGCTGCCGAAGCATGCGACCGACGTCGAGCGCTTTTCCGAGTCGACGCTCGCCAAGCCCATCGGCTCCGGCCCCTATGTCGTCGCCGACGCGCAGGCCGGGGCGCGCATGTTGTTGAAGCGCGATCCGAACTACTGGGGCGCCGATGTGCCGAGCCAGCGCGGCTTCTATAATTTCGACGAGATCGACATCCAGTATTTCCGCGACGGCAATTCGCTTTTCGAAGCCTTCAAGGCGGGCCTGATCGACTATCGCGACGAGACCTCCACGACGCGCTGGTCGACGGGCTACGATTTCCCGGCGCTACGCGACGGGCGCATCGTCAGGGAGGCGTTGAGGAGCGAGAATCCAAAGGGATTGAACGGCTTCGTCTTCAATACCCGCCGGCCGCTCTTCAAGGACGCGAGGCTGCGCGAAGCCTTCGGCATGATGTTCGATTTCGAATGGGTCAATGCGAAATATTACGCCGGGCTGTACACGCGCACCAAAAGCTTTTTCGACGAATCCGAGCTTTCCTCGTCCGGCCGTCCCGCCGACGAGAAGGAACGGGCGCTGCTCGCGCCCTGGCCCGACGCCGTGCGCGCCGACATTCTGGATGGCGAATGGCGTCCGCCGGTGAGCGACGGCTCGGGCCGCGACCGCGAAATGGCGAAGCGCGCCCTCGGCCTTCTGGCCGCCGCCGGCTGCCGGCTCGACGGCGACAAGCTCCTGAAGGA
This sequence comes from Methylocystis sp. JAN1, assembly GCF_052186135.1. Lineage (GTDB taxonomy): Bacteria > Pseudomonadota > Alphaproteobacteria > Rhizobiales > Beijerinckiaceae > Methylocystis. The sequence goes on from NZ_CP181499.1 coordinate 45,235, forward strand.
CGGCGAGCCCGTCTCCTTCGAAATCATGGTCAGGGACCGTGATCAGGAGCGGCTCGCGCTCGCCTACGCCTCCTCGCTCGCGCGCATCGGCGCCGACGTCCGCGTGCGCCTCGTCGATGAAGTGCAATATCAGCGCCGGCGCCAGAAATTCGATTTCGACATGATGATCGGCCAATATCTGGCCTCGGCCTCGCCGGGCAACGAACAGCGCATGCGCTGGAGCTCCGCGACCGCCAATCAGGAATCGTCCTTCAACCTCGCCGGCGCCGCCTCGCCCGCGATCGACGGCATGATCGCCGCGCTGCTCGCGGCGCGGAGCCACGAGGACTTCGTGGCCGCCGTGCGCGCCTATGACCGCGTGCTTTTGTCGGGATTTTACGTCGTGCCGCTGTTTCACGCTTCCGAGCAATGGATCGCGCATTCGACCGATATTGCGCGTCCCGAAAGGCTGCCGCACTATGGAACGCCGCTCTTCGGCCCGACGCTCGAGAGCTGGTGGAGAAAAAATCCATGACGGCCCGCGCCGCCTTTTTGGAAGACGACGACGCGGCGCTCGCGCGCGCCCATCCCCTGACGCTTTTCGGCTTCGACGCCCTCATCGCGGGCGCCGCGCGGCCCCGACCCGGCGCGCTCGCCTTTCGCGACGACCATGACGGCCCCGCCGACGAGGTGGCCTATGCCGACCTTTATCAGCGCGTGGGCGCCGCCCTCTCGCGGCTGCGGGCCTTCGAATTCGCGCCGGGCGAAAGGGCGCTCATCTGCTGTCCGCCGGGCGCCCAGAGCTTCGTCGCGCTCACGGCGGCGCTCGCCGCCGGGCTAGACCCCGTGCTGGCGCCGCCGCCCTTGCCCTATTCGCGCGACGCCGTCGCCCAGGCGGCGAAGGCGCTGAAGGTTTCGGCGCTTTTCGGACCCGCGCAATTTTGCGGGCTCGATTTCGAGGCGCCGCTTCGGGAGATCGCCGCCGGCGCGCCCTCGATCCGCCTCATCGGCGCGCTGCATGGCGCGCTCGACGGCGCCGCCGATTTTTCCCCCGCCGCTCTCGCCGCGCGGCCGGCGCCGCGCGCGCGGCTCGACGACGAGTGGGGCGCCGACGAGCGCCGGCTCATCGGCGCGCTCGACGATGTGGGACAGGTCGATTTCGCCACGCAGGGCGCGCTGCTCGGCGCCGCGCTCGATCTCGTGCGCGCGACGCGGGCGGCTGGCGAGGCGCCGATCCTCTCGCTCTGCGCGCCGAGTTCGCTGTCCGCCCTCGTCGCTGGCCCGCTCGCCGCGCTCCTCGCCGGCTGCCCGCTGCATTTCCTCGCGCCCTTCAAGGCCGCGCGCTTCGTCGAGACGCTCGACGCGCTGGGCCCGACGCGCCTTGTCGCGCCTTCGTCCGTCCTCGCCGATCTCGGCCGCGCGGGGTTCCTCACAAACGGCGCGCTCGTTTCGGTCGCGGCGCTCTGCAACGGCGCTGGAGCCGCGCGCCTCGACGCCGCGCCCGCCTGCCCCATCGTCGAGCTGCGCGCGGCGGGCGGCGCGGTGAGCCTGCGCGCGACGCATGCGCCAGCGCACAGTGGGAGAAGCGCCGCCGCGCGAGAGTGACGCAGGATGACGCGATCATGATGACGCCCCTCGCGCTTCGAGACGCCCGCGTTGCGGGCTCTTCAGCACGAGGACTCGTCGTCTGCGCCAACCACTTGGGCCTCATCCTGAGGAGCGAGCGAAGCTCGCGTCTCGAAGGACGAGATTGCCTTGGAGCTTTAACAGACCACACGCGCGAAAGCGCGTGAAGTTCTCGCCCCAACGGAGGAATCCATGGGCTTCCCGCTTTTCATCGTCGGCGTCGTTTCAATCGCCCTTCTGATGCTCGACCACAATTACGGCCTCGGCCTGCCGATCCTGCACAATCCGCTGTTCTGGTTCGCTTATGTGGCGTTGCTCGCGCTCGCGAGCATGGTGCGTTTCGTGCGTCAGCAGAGCGTGCTCGTGATCGAGCGCCTGGGCCGCTACAACCGCACGCTCTCGGCGGGCGTGAATTTCGTCTATCCGATCGTCGAGCGCGTGGCCTACGCATTCGATCTGCGCGAGCAGGTGATCGACGTGCCGGCGCAGGACGCGATCACGAAGGACAACGCCACCGTCACCATCGACGGCATTCTCTATTACAAGATCGTCAACGCAAAGGACGCCGCCTACGGCGCCGAGGACATTCGCCGCGCGATCATCAATCTGGCGCAGACCTCCATGCGCTCCGCGATCGGCTCGATGGAGCTCGACAAGACCTTCGAGAATCGCAGCGAGATCAATGAGCGCGTCGTGCGCGCGGTCTCGGACGCCGCGCAGCTCTGGGGCGCCTATGTGACGCGCTATGAGATCAAGGACATCAAGATGCCCGAGTCGCTGCGCCAGTCCATGGAGCGGCAGATGAAGGCCGAGCGCGACAAGCGCGCCGCCGTGCTGGAATCGGAGGGCGTGAAACAGTCCGAGATCAACCGCGCCGAGGGCGAGAAGCAGGCGGCGATCCTGCGCGCGGAAGGCCAGGCCAAGGCGATCGAGCTGGTGCGCTCGCAGATTACGCAGGTCGGCGGCGAGCAGGCGGTGCAGCTCGAAGTCGCGAAGAGCGCCATCGAACAATATGGCCGCCTCGCCAAGGCCGGCAATTCCGTCGTGCTGATGGGCGACGGCGCCGATCCCGCGGGCTGGATCGCCAAGGCCATGGCGGTGCTGAACACGGTGAACAAGGGCGGAACGCCGCCGCAGGCGGGCCGGAATAATGCGCAGCCATGGCAGCAGCGGCCGGAGTAATATGGGGCGGCCCTCGTCCGACCCTCGCTGACGCGAGGGCCGCCTTCTCCCGTGAACGGGAGAAGGCGTGAACTGACGGATATTTGATTAAAAATCTGCGTGCACGCTCCTTCTCCCGCCTGCGGGAGAAGGCGACCCCGCGAAGCGGAGTCGGATGAGGGCGCTCGCAGCAAGACCCGGTGACCCCATGGAGCCTTCTTTCCTCTTCGATCCCGCCAACGCCAGCCTGATCGCAGGCCTCGTGCTGCTGGCCATCGACATCCTCGTCATCGGCCTGTCGCCCGTGATGTTCGTCGGCGCCGGCTCCATCGCCGCGAGCCTGCTTCTCTACGTGACGGGCTGGCGCCCCGCGCTTGCCGAGACGCTGGCGCTGATCGCGGGCGCGAGCCTCCTCGTCGCGCTGATCGGCTGGCGCCCGCTGCAACGCTTCCAGGCCGCCGACGTGCAGGAGGACCAGAGCAGCGATCTCGTCGGCCGGGAGCTCGTGACGACTCACGACGTAACGAAAGACGGCGGCCGCGTGCATTGGTCGGGGCTCGACTGGGAAGCGCGCCTTGCCGCTGACGCGCCTGTCGAGCGCCTCGGCCCCGGCGCAAGAGCGCGAGTGGCGCGGGTGGAGAATTTGACGCTGGTGCTGGCGCCGCTGTGAGAGTCATTGCGCGCGAGGCGAAGCGATAAAAGGTTGCGGCGGCCGCCGGGGACAGCTTCGCCGGCGCCGACCCGCGCGCCATGACGGCGCAAGCGCGGAAGTGCTATAGCTCCCTCATGCCCGTTCGCCGCCTCGATCCCATCCTTGTCGACCGCATCGCCGCCGGCGAGGTGGTGGAGCGCCCCAGCTCGGCCGTAAAGGAACTGGTCGAAAACGCGCTCGACGCGTGCGCGGCGCGCATCGACGTCGCGATCGAGGAAAGCGGACGCCGGCTCATTCGCGTCATCGACGACGGCTGCGGCATGGACGAAGCCGATCTCGCCCTCGCCGTCGAACGTCACGCCACCTCGAAAATTCCTGACGGCGATCTGACGCAGATCGCGACGCTCGGCTTTCGCGGCGAGGCGCTGCCCTCCATCGCCGCCGTCGCCGATCTCACGATCGACACGCGCGCGCGAGGCGCCGATCACGGCTTTTCGATCCGCGTCGAAGCGGGCGAAAAGCGCGGCCTGACCGCATCGGCCTGGCCGCGCGGCACGCGCATTGAAGCCCGCGCGCTTTTCGCCGCGACGCCCGCGCGGCTGAAATTCCTCAAGACCGAGCGCACCGAGACGGCCGCCGTCGTCGACGTCGTCAAGCGCCTCGCCTTGGCGCACCCCAACGTGCGCTTCTCGCTTTCGACCGACGCCGGCGCGCTCTTCGACTACCCCGCCTGCGGCGAAGACGTTGCGCGGCGCGTTGCGCAGGTGCTCGGCGAAGAGTTCCGCGCCAACGCCTTCCATGTCGAGGCCGAACGGCAGGGCGTGCGCCTTACAGGACTCGCAAGCCTGCCGACCTACAATCGCGGCAACGCCCAGGCGCAATATGTCTATGTCAATGGCCGCCCGGTGCGCGACAAGCTCTTCGCCGGCGCCATACGCGCCGCCTATCTCGACTTCCTCGCGCATGACAGACATCCCTTCGTCGCGCTCTTCATCGATTGCGATCCGCGCATCGTGGACGTGAACGTGCATCCCGCCAAGGCCGAAGTGCGCTTCGCCGATCCGGGCCTTGTGCGCGGCTTGGTCGTTGGGGCGCTCAAACAGGCGCTCGGCGAACAAAGCCATCGCAGCGCGAACGCCAACGCCCGCATGGCGATCGACATGCTCGCTCGCGACAGCGCGCCCCGCTATGAGACGCAGTATCGCGGCTCATCCGGTTCGGAGCGCGCTTGGGACGAAAAACCGGTTTCCGCTTTTTCGCAACGCGCGCCGGCGCCGGCGAACTGGGACCTTGCGCGTTCGCCTTTCGCGCCGTCCGGTTTCGCGGAATCGCCGCAAGCGGCGTTCGACGTCGGCGCGCCCGCCGCGCCCGTGCACGAGGCGCCAGTCGAATCGATCGACGGCGCCCCGCTCGGCGCGGCGCGCGCGCAATTGCACGAGACATACATCATCGCGCAGACGCGCGACGGGCTCGTCATCGTCGACCAGCACGCGGCGCATGAGCGACTTGTCTATGAGAAACTGAAGAAGCAACGCGAGGAGACGGGCGTCGCCAGGCAGATCCTGCTCATGCCCGTCGTGGTCGATCTCGACGAAACGCGGATGAACGCGCTTGCGCCCGCCTTCGAGGAACTGGCTTCGCTCGGTCTCGTTCTGGAGTCCTTCGGCCCCGGCGCCGTGCTGGTGCGCGAGGCGCCGGCGATTCTGGGCGAGGTCAATCATAGGCGGCTCGTCGAGGACATCGCCGATCTCCTCGCGGAGGATGGCGACGCGCGCGGCCTGTCGCGCAGGCTCGACCATGCGCTCGCGACCTGCGCCTGCCATCATTCCGTGCGCGCCGGACGCCGCCTCTCTCCGGGAGAAATGAACGCGTTGCTGCGGGAGATGGAGACGACTCCCGGCGCCGCGCAATGCAATCACGGACGGCCGACCTATGTGGAGCTGAAGCTCGCCGACATAGAGAAGCTTTTTGGCCGCAAATGAGCTTGAGCGAGGGGCCGCGACGCTTAGTTAACAGGATAGGGTCCGTCATTGCGAGCGGAGCGAAGCAGTCCACCCGATCGCCCTGGATTACGTCGCTTCGCTTTCCGCAATGACGGCGTTTGAGGGAGTCTCATGAACCGTCGCCTGTTCGCCTCCAGCGCTTTGGCGCTTCCCTTCCTTCCCTGGCGCGCCCGCGCCGCGGAAAGCGTCGAGATCGAATCCTTCGACTCCGCCGGCGGGAGTCTCGGCGTCTCGCGCGTCGAAAAGATCGTGAAGACCGACGCGCAATGGCGCGCGCAGCTTTCGGCGCTGGCCTACGACGTGACGCGCCGTGAAGGCACGGAACGCGCCTTCACCGGCCCCTATTGGGACGCGCATGAGGACGGGCTCTTCCGCTGCGTCTGCTGCGACACGGCCCTTTTCGACTCGAAGACGAAGTATGATTCCGGCACCGGCTGGCCCAGCTTCTTCGCTCCGGTCTCCAAAGCAAATGTCGCCGAGAGCGCGGACAGCTCCTATGGCATGCGCCGCGTCGCCGTCTCCTGCAAGCGATGCGACGCGCATCTCGGCCATGTGTTCGCCGACGGACCGAAGCCGACAGGGCTGCGCTATTGCATGAACGGCGTGGCGCTGCGTTTCGTCGCGCGCGGACAAGCGCAAGGTCGTTCAGGATGAAGTCCGCCCGTCTCGCTCTCGCGGCGCTCGCCTTCCTCGCGTCGCCGCTCACGGCGCGGGAGCGCGCGGCCGGCCTGCCGCCGCCCGCCTACGACCCGGCGCCGGCGGCGAACGGGCCGCAAAAGCTCGTCGTCGCGGGCGGCTGCTTCTGGGGCGTGCAGGGGGTGTTTCAACATGTGAGCGGCGTCTCCCGCGCCGTCTCGGGCTATGCGGGCGGCGCGGCGGAGACCGCGCATTACGCTCTCGTCTCGCAAGGCGACACGGGCCATGCGGAATCCGTGGAAATCACTTACGATCCCAAGGCCGTGAGTCTGGGCAGGCTGCTGCAGGTCTATTTCTCGGTCGTCCACGATCCGACGCAACTGAACCGGCAGGGGCCGGACGAAGGAACGCAATACCGCTCCGCGATTTTCGTCGCGACGCCCGAGCAGGAGAAGGCGGCGCGCGACTATATATCGCAGCTCTCGACCGCGGCGGCCTTCGACGCGCCGATCGTCACGAAGCTTGAGCCGCTAGCCCGCTTCTATCCCGCGGAGGCCTATCATCAGGACTATCTGCTCCAGCATCCGCGCGCGCCTTACATCGTCTCCAACGATCTGCCGAAGATCGAGAATTTGAGGAAGCTCTTCCCCGATCTCTACAAAGAGACGCCCGCATTGACCTCGCTCTCCCCGTAAAACGGGGCGAGGGTCAGGGTGAGGAGCGACGGGACGCCGGCGCTCTTGCTTTTTGCGGCCCCGAGCCGAACGCTTTGTGGGGCTCGCCCCTCATCCCGGCCTCATCCCCGCAAGGAGAGGGAGCAGGGCTCGCGGGCCGCCACTCCGTCACCCCCCGAACAGGCGTTTGAAAAATCCCTTCGGCTTTTGCCGCGCCGATTCGGGCGCAGGCGGCGACGACGCAGCTGCGGCGCTCATGCCGGCGGCGACGCGGGTCTGCTCCTCCTCGCGTTCGACGCCCGCGCGGGCGATGAGGGAGGCGAGCGCGGGCGCGGAAGTCGCGGAAATCCAGCGGCCGGCGCGCCGCGCGGCGAGATAGTCGGCGAGCGCCGAGGCGCTTTCGAGGTCGCGGCTTCTCTCGAAATGGGCGATGGCGCGCTGGGCGCCCGCGACATCCGCAAGCCGTCGCGCGGCGAGCGCGGCGGCGCGCCGCAGGTCTGGATCGGGCGACAGGCCGATGCGCGCCTCGCGCAAAATGCGCGCGTCTTCCTCCTGCGACAGAGCGCGCAACGCGGCGAGCTGCCCCGGGACGTCGAGCCCCGGCGGCGGCATCCCCTCGGCGCCGCAGGCGGCGGCGTAGCGCGCGGCGAGCGAAACGGCCGCGCGCGGCTCGCCGCCGATCCGGGGGTTCTGGACGAGCGGCCCGCCGCGCGCGATGAGAGCGGCGAGCGCGGGATCGGTCCCGTAGGCCGCATAGCCGCCGGCATGCTGCAGCGCCTCCCGCGCGGGAGCGGGGGCTTCCGTCGCCAGCGCGGCGAAATTGGCCTGCTGCAGGGGCTCGAAAACGTCCCACAGGCCCGCGGCGGAAAAGCGCGCGGGAAATCCGGCGCGCGCCAGCGCGTCGTTGGCGCCGGCGACAAGCTTTTCGCGGCGTCCCTTGAGGCCCGCCGCGCGTTCCGCGAAGGCCCGCGCCGCCGCACCCGTGCTGACGCGCGCCGAAGCGGTCGCGGCGCGGCGCATCAGCTCGTCGAGCAGCGGATCGTCGTCCGCGAGACGACGGGGAACGAGGCCGTCCGCCTCGATGCGAAAGAGCCGGGCGAAGGCCGGCCCGCCGGGATCGATGGGCGCGACCCCGAGATCGCCCGCGCGCGCCGCCGGCGAGACGAGCCCGACCTCGTCGCCGAGCGCGGCGCCGTAAAAGTCGATCTCGATCGTCTCCCCGAGGCCGGCGCCGTTCTTCTCGCCGCTACGGCGCACGGCGACGCCGTCGGCCTCGGGCGAATCGGGGTCGAGCAGCAGATTGAGGAGATTGGCGACGACGAAGGCGTCGTTCGCCTCCACGGCGTCGGGATATTCCTCGGGCTCGCCCGTCGCCTGGCGGATGTCGTCGAAGGTCAGGAGATCGACGATCGGCTCGCCGGCCTGTTTCTGCTCCTGCATCCAGCCGCGCAGGCGGCGGCGCTGGTTGAGGGCGAGGGCGACCGAGGTGCGGCCGAGAAGCGTCGCGCTTTCCTCGAGCGAATCGGGGATGCGCAGCCGCAGCGCCGCGCGCGGCGCGCCGTTCTCGCGCAGCCAATGCTGCATGATGGCGAAAGGCGCCTCGCGCGTGTCGGCGGCCGTTTCCGTCTCCAGCGCGCGCGCCTCGAGCAGCAACCGGCTCTGATAGGCGGGAAAGACCCGGCGCGCAGGCGAAAGGCGCGCAATCAAGGCGCCGCTCGGCGCCTGTTCGAAGGCGCGGCGCTGGCCGAAGGCCCAGACCAGGCGCGCCCCGGCCGCGGCCGTCTGCTCGCGGGCGAGGCGCTCCACATCGCCGCGCGGCGACAGCGAGACGAGACGGAAGACGGCCGCCTCCGCGCTGTTCCCCTCGGGCAAAAGCGTCATGAGCAGGCGGTAGTCGCCAAAGGGCGGCTGATCGCGCTCGGATCCGAGATGCAGCGTCAGCTCGCCGCCGTCGGGGGCGACGAGGCGCACGAAACGATGTTCGGGCGGCAGGTCGCATATTGCGGGCCCGGCGCGCCAGCGCGCGGCGTCGATCGCGTCGACAAGCGTCGGCTCTTCGTCAAACCCCGCGTCCCGCGCCGAGACCACGATGAGCGCGGGATGCGCCGCCGCCGACGGCCCCCGCTCGGCGCCGTCGAAAGAGCCGATGACCAGCCGTCGCCGGCCGTCCCAAAAGTAGTCGAACTGCTCCTGCCACATTCGCCGCAGCGCCCAGAGTGAAAGCCAAGATGAAGCATGGCGCCGCCAGCCATGCGGGAGAAAGGCGCCGAAAGAATAGCCGCGCGGGCGCCCCGTGCGCAAATATCGCGATGGTCCGGCTTGACGCGCCGCGAAACGAGGCACATCTTGCGGTTTGCAAGCTCCTTCGCGGGAGAGACCGGCGCGCGCCGGCGCCGAAGGCGAAACCGCCCCGGAAACGCTCAGGCAAAAGGACCGCGGGGGGAAAGAGACTCTGGAAAGCGGCGCGGCGCGCGAGCGCTTCGTCCACCGAAGGGCGTAACCCGCGAGAGCGCGGGGAAATCTCTCAGGTCACCGGACAGAGGGGGCGCTCGGTAAAGCGGGATTCCGCTTGCCGCGCTGACTGCCCAACGCCGGAGAGTCGTCCATGGCCGCCGAGCCCAATCTCGAGAGCGCGCCGCTGGCGCATTTGCCGCTCGACGCCCTGCATCGCAGCCTGGGCGCGCGCATGGCCCCTTTCGCCGGCTATGACATGCCGCTGCAATATGCGGGGGGCATCGTGTCGGAGACCCTTCACACGCGACAAAAAGCGGGGCTCTTCGACGTGTCGCATATGGGCCAGGCGATCCTTGCCGGCGCCGGCGCCGCGCGGGCGCTGGAGAGCCTGACGCCTGGCGACATCGCCGGCCTCGCGCCGGGACGCACCCGCTACACCCAGTTTTTGAACGAAAAAGGCGGCGTTCTCGACGACCTCCTCGTCACGCGCCTGCCCGGCGTCGAGGAGCGCCTGCTCCTCGTCGTCAACGCCTCGCGGAAGGCCGACGATTTCGCGCTCATTCGCGAGCGCCTGCCGCATTTCGACTTTCTCCCGTTGAACCGCGCGCTGATCGCCCTGCAAGGGCCGCGCGCGGCCGCCATCCTCGGCGCCCTCCTCCCCGGCGCCGAGGACATTCGCTTCATGCACTGGCAGGCCTTCGAGGAAGGCGATTCGAGCTTCTTCGTCTCGCGCAGCGGCTATACCGGGGAAGACGGATTCGAGATCTCCCTGCGGGCTGACCGCGCCGAAACCTTCGTGAACGCGCTTCTGCAAAACCCGGACGTCGCGCCTGTCGGGCTTGGCGCGCGCGACGCCTTGCGCCTGGAGGCCGGTCTTCCGCTCTATGGCCATGATCTCGACGAGACGACCGACCCGGTGGAGGCGGGCCTCGCCTGGTCGATCGGCAAAAGACGGCGCATGGAAGGCGGCTTTCCGGGCTTCGACCGCATCGACGCCGCCTTGCGCAACGGGCCGGCGCGCCTGCGGGTCGGCCTGCTGCCGAAATCGAAGGCGCCGGCGCGCGAAGGCGCCATTCTGATTTCCGAGAGCGGCGAGGTCGTCGGACACGTCACGTCCGGCGGTTTCTCGCCGACCCTGCAGCGGCCGATCGCCATGGGCTATGTCGCGCGCGCCTTCGCCGCGCCGGGCGCCGCGGTTTTCACCGAGCTGCGGGGCAACCGCATCGGCGTCGACGTCGCGCCGCTGCCTTTCGTCGCGCATCGCTACTTCAAGCCGAACTGAGGGAGACGACATGAGCGGGCTGCGTTTCACCAAGGACCACGAATATCTCCGCCTCGACGGCGACACCGCGACGATCGGCATTTCCGACTATGCGCAGTCGCAGCTCGGCGACATCGTCTTCGTCGATCTTCCCGCCGTCGGAAAAAAGGTCACGAAGGGCTCGGAACTCGCCGTCATCGAAAGCGTCAAGGCCGCGAGCGAGGTCTATGCGCCGGTCTCCGGCGAGGTGATCGAGGTGAACGCCGAGCTCGGCGAGAAGCCCGCCCTCGTCAATGACGATCCGCTGGCGGAAGGCTGGCTCGTGAAGCTGCGCGTGGAAAACGCCGGCGAATCGGAAACGCTGATGGACGAGACGGCTTACGCCGGCTTCGTGAAGAGCCTGTAGCGCGAAAGGACGGCAAGAAGATGCGTTATCATCCTCTGTCCGACGCCGACAGAAAGGCGATGCTCGCGACGGTCGGCGTCGCGAATGTGGAGGCGCTTTTCGCGGACGCGCCGGCGTCGACGCTTCTGAAAGCGCCGCTCGATCTGCCGCCCCACAAATCCGAGCTCGAGGTCGAGCGCGTCTTTTCGCGCCTCGCCGCGCGCAATACGCCGGCGGGCCGCGTTCCCTTTTTCGTCGGCGCCGGCGCCTATCGCCATCATGCGCCCGCGAGCGTCGACCATCTGATCCAGCGCTCGGAATTTCTGACGAGCTACACGCCTTACCAGCCGGAAATATCGCAAGGCACGCTCCAATATCTTTTCGAGTTCCAGACGCAGGTCGCCTTGCTCGCCGGCATGGACGCGGCGAACGCCTCCATGTATGACGGCTCGACCGCGACCGCCGAAGCGGTGCTGATGGCGCATCGGCTGACGAAGCGGCGCAAGGCGCTGCTCTCGGGCGGGCTGCATCCGCATTACGCCGAAGTGACGCGCACGATCTCGCGCCTCGCCGACGACGAGGTCGTGGACATGGCGCCCGACATTTTCGGCGCCGAGGATCTGATTGCGCGGATCGACGAAACCCTTTCCTGCGTCGTCGTGCAGACCCCGGACTTCTTCGGCAATCTCCGCGATCTCACAAAGATCGCGGAGGCGTGCCACAGGCATGGAGCCCTGCTGATCGCGGTCTTCACGGAAGCGGTGTCGCTCGGCCTCTTGACGCCGCCGGGCGCCATGGGCGCGGACATCGTCGTCGGCGAAGGCCAGTCCATCGGCAATGCGCTGAATTTCGGCGGCCCCTATGTCGGCCTCTTCGCCACGCGGCGCGATTATGTGCGGCAGATGCCGGGGCGGCTCGCAGGCGAGAGCGTCGACGCCGACGGACGGCGCTCCTATGTGCTGACGCTTTCGACGCGCGAGCAGCATATCCGCCGCGACAAGGCCACCTCGAACATCTGCACCAATTCGGGCCTCTGCGCGCTCGCCTTCACGATTCATCTAACGCTGCTCGGCGAGGCGGGGCTGGCGAAGCTCGCGCGGCTCAATCACGCTAACGCCGTGGCGCTCGCGGAGATGCTCGAGAGGGTCCCGAATGTCGAACTGGTCAATAAGAGCTTCTTCAACGAATTCACCCTTCGCGTTAAGGGCGACGCCGGGTCGCTCGTCGAGAAGCTGGCGGCGAAAGGGGTGATCGCAGGCGTTCCCGTGTCGCGGCTCCTCCCGAATGCGGGCCTGGATGATCTCCTTCTCGTCGCCAGCACCGAAACCAATACGCATGAAGACCGCGCGGCCCTCGCCGCCGCGCTCGAGGAAGCGCTCTGATGCTCGACCGCCCTGCTCACATTGAAGAAACGCCTGAGACCTTCACGGGAAATCGCGGGCTCGATCAGGAAGAGCCTTTGCTCTTCGAGATCGGCCGGCTCGATGCGACCGGCGTCGACCTGGACGAGGCGCCGCAGATCACGCCGCGTCTCGGCGGCCTCGAACGCAAGGACGCCATCGGGCTTCCCGGCCTCACCGAGCCGGAGACGATGCGCCATTATGTGCGCCTGTCGCGCAAGAACTATTCGATCGACGCGGGTCTCTATCCGCTCGGCTCCTGCACGATGAAGCACAATCCACGCCTCAACGAAAAGATGGCGCGACTGGAGGGCTTCGCGGACATCCATCCGTTGCAGCCGGTCTCGACCGTTCAGGGCGCGCTCGCCTTGATGCAGACGCTCGCCGACTGGCTGATGACGCTTACCGGCATGCACGCCGTCGCGCTCTCGCCGAAAGCGGGCGCCCATGGCGAGCTCTGCGGCATGATGGCGATCAAGTCCGCCATCGCGGCGAGGGGCGAAGGCGCGACGCGCAATGTCGTGCTGATTCCGCAATCGGCGCACGGCACCAACCCGGCGACGGCGGCGCTGCTCGGCTTCTCCGTGCGCGTGGCGCCGGCGGCGGAAGACGGAACCGTGCGCGCGGACTCCGTGCGCGCGGCGCTCGGTCCCGACGTCGCCGCGATCATGCTCACGAACCCCAACACATGCGGGCTCTTCGAGCGCGAGATTGCGGAGATCGCGGAAGCCGTTCATGAAGCGGGCGCCTATTTTTACTGCGACGGCGCGAATTTCAACGCCATCGCGGGCGTGGCGCGTCCTGGCGATTTCGGCGTCGACGCCATGCATATCAATCTGCACAAGACCTTCTCGACGCCCCATGGCGGCGGCGGGCCGGGCGCCGGGCCGGTCGTTCTCTCAAAACGTCTCGCGCCCTTCGCGCCGGTTCCGTTCATCCGCCGCGACGGCGAGAAGCTTGCGCTCGTTGAACATGCGGAAGGGACGCAGAGCTTCGGCCGCATGACGGCCTTCCATGGCCAGATGGGCATGTTCGTGCGCGCGCTCGCTTACATGCTCGCGCATGGCGGCGATGGAATCGCGCAGGCTTCGAAGGACGCCGTCCTGTCGGCGAATTACGTCCGCGCCTCGCTGCGCGAGGTGATGAGCCAGCCATTCGGCGACCGTCCCTGCATGCATGAAGTCCTGTTCGACGACGCGTGGCTGAAGGGAACGGGCGTGACCACGCTCGATTTCGCAAAGGCGATGATCGACGAGGGCTACCATCCGATGACGATGTATTTTCCCCTCGTCGTGCATGGCGCGATGCTGATCGAGCCGACGGAATCAGAATCGAAGGCGTCGCTCGATCTCTTCATAGCGACGCTGCGCGATCTCGTGAAAAGCGCCAAGGAAGGCGATACGAAACGCTTTGCCGAGGCGCCGCGCTTCGCGCCGCGTCGGCGCGTGGACGAGACGCTTGCGGCGAGGAAGCCGGTGCTGAGGTGGAGCGTCGGGTGAAGCAAAATGCGACAAGCGGCGGTGACGCCACCAGGGTCTCGGGTGAACGCAGGGCGTGAGCAAATCCCTCCCCTTTACTGGGAGGGTGGCCCCGCGAAGCGGGGTCGGGTGGGGTCAGCCCTAATCTATGTGGCGGCGGCGAGAACCCCACCCGGCGGTCTTCGACCGCCGACCTCCCCGTAAAGGGGAGGTATCGGCGCCACTCGAAGGACGAGGCCGCGCCAGGGATTTGTCGACAATTGGCGCAAGCGTCCGACAAGGCGGGCGCTTCGCCGCCCGCCTTTCTCTTTGCATTCCCGATGGGCTTACCGCTCGCGCGGCGGCAGGATCGGGAGCATGATTTCCGGCTGCTTGCCGGTCAGGGACTTGAGGAAAGCGACGATCTTCGTCGTTTCGTCATCGGACAGCTTCACGCCCAGTTGCGACTCGGCCATCACATTGACGGCCTTGCCGAGATCGAAGGTCGAGCCCGTGTGGAAATAGGGGGCCGTCAGTTCGACATTGCGCAGCGACGGGACCTTGAAGACATAGCGGTCGGCGATGTTCTTCGTCACCGCGTAGCGGCCGGCGTCCTCCGCCGGGAGGTGCTCGGGGCCCGGATTGGCGATGACGCCGAATTTGGCGTAGCTCTTGCCCCCGACATTGACGCCGTTGTGGCAACCCGAGCAGCCCTTGTCGATGAAGAGCTTGAGACCCGCTTTCTGATCGTCGGAAAGCGCCGCGTCGTCGCCGGTCAGCCAGCGGTCGAAAGGCGCGTCGGGCGTGATCAGCGTCGCTTCGAAGACGGCGATGGCCCGGCCGATATTGTCGTAGACGAGCGGTTCGGCCTCGCCGGGAAAGGCCTTCTTGAAGAGGTCGCCATAGCCGGAGATCGTCCTGAGCTGCTCGATCTCGCGCTGCTTGGTGGCGGCGAGCTCGCTCGGGTTGATCGCCATCGGGCCGCCGCGCGTTTTCAGCATCGCCTTGGGATTGGCCATCACCGAATTAACGACCTGATCCTTGAGGTCGCCGGCGCGGCCGTCCCAGTATTGGGACTTGTTGAAGACCGCGTTGAAGACGGTCTGCACCTCGCGGCCCGCGAGCTGCGCGGCGCCGCTCGACAGCGCGCCGCCGTCAACGCCGCCCATGCTGAGATTGTGGCAGGTCGCGCAGGCGAAAGTGCGGCTGTCGGACAGGCGCGGTTCGAAATAGAGCATCTTGCCGAGCGCGAGCTTTTCGGGCGTCGCCGGATTGTCGGCCAGCGCCGGCGCGGTCTTGGGGATCGGCTCGAAAAGCCCTTTCGCCTGATCGCGCAGCGCGTCCTGCGCGCGGGCGGCGCCGGCGCCAAGCGACAGGAGAGCGAAAAGTGAGGCGATCAGGGAATGACGCATGTTCGGACCCATCTCCGGAAGAGTTAGGAATCGTTCTATAGCACAGCTCCTCTCACTGGCTCGCCCATAAAATCCGCGCCATCCAGCTCACTTCCTCGCGCGGAATGACGCGGTCGGGAAAGGCCGGGTTGACCGAACGCAGTTCGATCAAGCGGGCCGTCTGGCGCTTCAGCTCCTTCGCCATGATCTCGCCGGCGGTCGTCTTCACCACCACGCGGTCGCCGCGGCGAATGGGCGCAGCGGGAGACACGATGACGATGTCGCCGTCGCGGTAGAGCGGCGCCATGGAGTCGCCGGAGATTTCCAGCGCATAGGAGTGCTCGTCGGCGTCGGCGAGCACGTCGATCTCGTCCCAGCCGGCTCCCACCGCGAAGCCGGCGTCGTCAAAAAAGCCGCCCTCCCCCGCCTGGGCGAGTCCGATCAGCGGGCGCGTATGGCGCCGCGTCGCCGAGCTGTTGGCGGAGACGAGCGCCATGAATTCGTCGAGGCTCGCCCCCGTCGCCTGCAGAACCTTGGCGATGGATTCCGTCGAGGGCCAGCGCTGACGTCCCTCCGGCGTCTCGCGCTTGGAGCGGTTGAAGGTGGTCGGGTCCAGCCCCGCCTTTCGGGCGAGGCCGGAGGGGGTCAAGCCGTAGCGCTCGCCGAGCGCGTCGATCGCGGCCCAGATCTGCGCGTGAGAGAGGATGTCGGTCATCGAAAGGCCGTAGCGGGGATGGAATTCCTAGTTAGGAATATATCCTCCAGCCTCCTCGCGCAAGATGAATTTCTCTTATCGGGGCGCGGCTTATGCAACTATCAGCTTTGGCGAGATTTTTGGCCCCATCCCGCAGGAAAGCTAAGCCTCCTCCTCCTCTTCCTTCGCAGGGCCGGAGATGCGGCGACGGGCCTGCTCGCGCTTGATCTGGTTGCGCCGCTCCGTCTGCCGCGCCCGCGCCTCCTCGCCGGATGGCTGCAATATCTTGCGGAATTCGTCGCGCTTCTCGTGGATCGAGGCGATGACGTAGCCCATGGGCACGCCGACGTCGACGAGCACGGTCTCGGCAAGCTGGAGGCTCGCCTCGATCGTTTCGGGGATCGCGTCGCTGGCGCCGAGGCCGTAGAGCGCCGTGGCGTGACGGGCGTCGCGGGCGCGGGCGACGATGATGAGATCCTCGCGAATTTCGTGGGCGATGCGCACGACCTCCTCGACGGCGGGCGCATTCTCGATGGTGACGACCAGCGCGCGCGCCTGCTCGATTCCGCAGCGGAGGAGGAGCTCCCGTCGCGTGGCGTTGCCCCAGTAAATCTCGACGCCCTTCTCGCGCCCCTGCGCGACGAGCGAGACGACATTCTCGACGGCGACAAAGGGCACGTTGTGGCGGGAGAGCATCTCCCCCACGAGGCTGCCGATGCGGCCGAAACCGACGATCACCACGCGCCCCTCGGCGACGCCGCCTTCCGGCGCGAAGTGGGCGTATTGGACCTCGTCGTCCTCTCGCTCCGCCGGCCGGCCGAGCCGCGCGCCGATCCGGCCCAGGAACGGAATGAAGAAGATGGAAAGCGTCACCACCACCATGGCGTCGGCGCCGAAATGGCCGGGCAGCACGCCCGCCAGCATGGCGGAGGTGAGGAGAGCGAAGGCGAATTCGCCGCCCGGCGCCAGCAGCAGCGCCGCCTCCGCCGCCGCGCTCCATTCGATGCCGAAGAGCAAAGCGAGCGGGAAGATGATGGCGGCCTTCACGGCGGTCAGGCCCAGCGCATTCAGGACGACCGACGCAGGATCGGCGATGACCGCGCCGATATCGAGGCCCGCGCCGACGGAGACGAAAAAGAGGCCGAGAAGCAGGCCCTTGAAGGGCTCGATCGTCACCTCTATCTCGCGGCGGAATTCGGTTTCGGCCAGCAGCAGGCCGGCCACAAAAGCGCCGAGACCCATTGAGAGCCCCGCCGCGGCCGTGACCAGCGCCTCGCCCACAACGACCAGAAGGCAGGCCGCCATGAAAAGCTCGGTGAGCTGGACCGAGGCGACGAGCCGGAACAGCGGACGCAGCAGCAGGCGGCCGAAGACGATGAGGCCGGCGAGCGCGAGAAAGGCCGGCAGAAAGGCGGAGACGGCCTGGAGCGCGCTGAAACCGTCCTTGGCCTGCGCCATGAAGGAGACGAAGAACAGCGCCGGCGCGACCATGAGATCCTGCAGCAGCAGGACGGAAAAGGCGACGCGGCCCGGCGCCTTGTTGATGCGCCGGCCCTCCGAGAGCACCGGCATGACGACGGCGGTCGAGGACATGGCGAGCGCCACGCCCATGAGGATGGAGGGCGCCGTATCCACGCCGAACCAGTATCGGCCGACAAGGGCGAGGACGGTCGAGCAGACGCCGACCTGGGCGAGGCCCAGGCCGAAGACGAGGCGCCGCAGGCGCGCCAGGCGCTCCCAGGAGAGCTCCAGCCCGATCATGAAGAGCAGGAAGACCAGCCCAAACTCGGCGAGCTGCGAGACGCCCTGCACGTCGGCGATCGTGAAGAAGGAGGCGAGATTGCCCGGCTCCGAGAAACGGCCCAGCCCGCGCGGCCCGAGCGCCGCGCCCGCGAGCAGGAAGCCGAGCACCGGGCTCACCCGCAGACGATGGAACAGCGGGACGACGACGCCCGCCGTGGCGAGAAAGACGAGCGCCTCGCGATAGGATTCAAGATGTAACGGATTCTCGTTCAATGAGCCCCCTGCCGTGATATTGATTCGATTAAGCAATTTAAAGGCCGCGGCGCGTTTGGCGAGCGCGCGGGCGATAAAACTTCATCTTTGGCGCGCATAAAAAAGCGCCGCCCGGGAGGCGGCGCCAGAAGTTGGGCGGAGGATGGGCCTGAACCGGGCCTATTCGGCGCGCGCGGACTCCTTACCATGCGCGGGCGCCGCGGCGGCGCTCTGAGCCTTGGCCGCGGCGACGCGCGTCCAGGTCTCGCCGCTGCACAGGAAGCCCCAGAGGCATCCCTTCAACCGCAGCTCATTCGCCGATTTGATGGTGATGAAACCGTCATAGGTCTTGCCGTCCTTGGCGTTGTAAAGCTTGCCCTTCCATTCGTTGGGGCCGCTCTTCGCCGCGCCGCGCAGGATCACGGTGCCGATCGCCTTCTCGTCCTCGGGCTTCTTCACCGAGATGAGCTTGGCGCACAACAGAGCGCCGCAATCGTAAAAGCTGAACTGCTCGCCCCCCTCCGGTCGAAGCCAGACGCCATGCGGATCGTTGGGGTCAGGGGCGCTCACCGCCGCGACGGGGGCGGCGAGAAGGGCCAGAGCCGCGAAGGCCGCGGCGGGGGCCGCAAGATGCGCGAGGCCGCGCGCGAGGGGATCGAATACAGAAATACGCTTCATTTCGATCGCTCCTTTAAGTGGCGATGAAGGAAGCATCCCGCCGCATAAGGGCGATTCTTCGACGTTAATGGGGACTCGTCGGGGCTAATGCTGAAGCAGACGCTTGTAAGCCTCGAGCGTCGCGCGCTGCATCTGCTCGACCGAGAAGCGCGACTGCACGTTGAGCCGCGCGCGCAGCATCATCTCGTCGCGCGCCGACGCCTTCATCGCGAGCGCCTCGGCGACCGCCCCCGCCAGCGCCGCCGGATCGCCGGGCGGCACGCGCCAGCCCGTCGCCTCCTGCGCCCGGCACTGCGGCGGCGCGCACACGATCTCGGGCGCGGCGCCGATATCGGAGACGATCACCGGCGCCCCCATGGCCTGCGCCTCGATGGCGACGCGGCCGAAGGCCTCGGGCTCGGTGGAGGGCGCGACGATGACGGCGGCGGCGAGATAGGCGGCCGGCATGTCGTCGCAATGACCGACGATGCGCACAAAGCCCTCGAGCCCCGCGCGGGCGATCTGGGTCTCCAGATTGCGGCGGAAGCTGTCGCTGCGCGGATCGCCGACGAAGAGAATGCGAATGTCGTCCCGCAAATCGGCGGCGAGGCGCTTCGCCGCGTCGATCATCACGGCGTGGCCCTTGCGCGCGGCGAGACGCGCGGGGAGCAGCACCGCGCGCTCATGCGGCGCGACGCCCCACTCGGCGCGCAGCCTTTGCACGCGCGCGGGCGACACGGCGGCGGGCGAGAAGAGGCGCAGGTCCGCGCCGCGCGGAATGACGACGACGCGATCGGCGGCTTCCGGGTGAAGCTTCCGGATGCGCGCCGCCGCGAAATCCGAAATGGCGATGACGATGTCGCCAGAGGCCATGATGGCGTTGTAGCGCAGTTTGATCGGCGAGGTTCCGTAATAGGCGCTGTGATAGGTGGTGATGAATTTCACGCCCGTCTGCCGAGTGGCGTAGTAAGCGACCCAGGCCGGCGCGCGCGAGCGCGCATGCACGATGTCGACGCCCTCGTCGCGGATGATGCGCGCGAGCTGAACGGAGTTGAGCGCCATGGCGATGGGGTTCTTCGTCGCCGCCGGGAAAGGCAGCCACACGCCGCCCTTCGATTGCAGCTCGCTGACCAGGCGCCCGCCGCGAGAGGCGACGAGGCTGCGCCCGCCCGCGGCCGCGAGCGCCTCCGCCATATCGACGGTCGCGCGCTCCGCCCCTCCCGACTGAAGGTCGGGAACGATCTGCAGCACCGTGCGGCCGATCAGCGAGGCGTCGGCGGCGGCGAGGGGGGCGAGGGTCTGGGACATTTGATAAGGGACGAGCGGGCCGTTTGTTACGTTGCGAACGCTCGCATTCTCTTACGAGATTATTTACCAACTATGAGCAAAACGCGGGAATTCAAGCGCGCAGGGCTTGCGCCTCCCGAAACTCTAGAGAGACGAGCTTGAGCGAGACCGTCACCGATCATGTCGACGTCGAAAATCCCTCCGGCGGCGCGTCCTGGCGCATCGCGCGGCGCCTGCGCCAGGCGACGGGCCTTGGCGACGGCGGTCCTGGACTCGTTTGGCTCGGCGGATTCGCCTCGGACATGGAGTCGAACAAGGCGAGCTTTCTCGACGCATGGGCGCAGGAGAGAGGCCGCGCCTTCCTGCGATTCGATTATTCGGGCCACGGCGTCTCGGGCGGGCGGTTTGAGGAGGGCTGCATCGGCGACTGGCTGGAGCAGACGGCCGCCTTGTTCGACCGCTCGACGCAGGGCCCGCAGATCGTCGTGGGCAGCTCCATGGGCGGCTGGATCGCCTTGCTGCTCGCGCAGCGCCTCGCTGAAAGGAAGGAGAGCCGTCGCCTCGCCGGCCTGGTGCTGCTCGCCCCGGCGGTCGATTTCACCGAAGAGCTGATGTGGAAGAATCTCGACGAGGCGGCGCGCCGGGAGATCATGGAGAAAGGCGCCTGGATGCGCGCCTCTCCTTACGCCGCCGATCCGACGCCGATCACGCGCCGGCTCATAGAGGACGGACGCCGGCATCTGCTGCTCGGCGGGGTGATCCGCGCCCATGCGCGCGTGCATATTCTGCAAGGCATGGCGGACCCGGACGTGCCCTGGCGCCATGCGCTCGCCGTCGTCGAGCGTCTCTCGGCGGACCCTGTGACGCTGACCTTCATCGCCGACGGCGACCATCGCCTGTCGCGGCCGGAGGACCTCGCGCAGCTCGCCGCCGCCGTGGCGCTGATGAGCGCGCCGCCAGCGGGGGCGCCAGCCCCCGACCTCTTCGCGCAAGCGCCTCCCGACCAGGACCGGAGCATTTAAATCAATCTTAGCCATAAGAATTCCTTCCCTCAAAACCGCATCAATTTGTTAAGTCCCGTAAAGCAACTCTGCTCGCGCATGCAGGCGCCATGAAGGGCGCGGAATGCGGCGAAGGGCGAGAGATCGCCCGCAGGCAAATGAGTTGTCTCGACCATGCGCGCGTCTCGAACATCGGCTTTCGTCATCGCTTTGGCGATATCGATGACATTCGGGACGACCGCGCGCGCCGCGGATTGGTATACTGGCGTCCCGACCGACGGGCCGCCGCTCCCCAAGGCCCCGCGCGCCACGCTCGACATCGCGCTGGACGGAACGAGCCAGGCGGCCTATTCGGCCGCGCTCATCGGCACGATTGCGCCGTTCACGCCGCTCGACCGCAGCGGCTTTCGCGTGCGCGCCAGCGGCATCGTCGGCACCTACACCTATGACTCCACGAGCGTCGGCAAGGTCAACGGCAACCTGACCGGCGGCGCCATGCTCATGGGCTATGAATGGGTCTTCAAGCGCGCGACGGTTTCGGTCTATCTCGGCGGCGAGATCGTCAACACCACCATTTCGCCCAACGACCCGAACAACCAGGCCAAGGGCACGAGCGTCGGCATCAAGGTCGCAACAGACTTCTACGTCACGCCGACCAACGACACGATGATCGCGGGCGTGTTCTCCTACTCCTCGAATTTCAGCTCCTATTACGGCCGCCTGAAATTCGGCATGGCCTTCGCCGACCGCATCTATGTCGGTCCCGAGGTCGGCATGCTGGGCGACAACTTCTTCCAGCAATGGCGGATCGGCGGCCATGTGACCGGCATAAGGTTTGGCATGCTGCAATTCGGCGCCGCGATGGGTTTCCTTAACGATCGCGTGCGCGGCGGCGGTCTCTACGGCACGGTGGACACTCGTGTAACCTTCTGATCTGTCCTCAGAAACCGTCGCTGACTCCATCGTTAACGTGGCTTTTAACACCCCCGTCTACAATTCGAGATGGGAAGATTGCGGGGTCGTGAATGTCAGGGTTGCGTGCGTTCGCGTGGGTTGCGACAGGCGTGCTCGCGGTTGCGTTGCTGACGCAGCCGGTGAGCGTGCAGGCGCAATTGTCGCTGAGCGTCACCATTATCGCCGTTCTGCTCGGCCTGTGGAAATTCGGCCGCAGCCCCATGGCCCGCCAGGCCTATCTCGCGCTCTCGAGCTTCATCGTCATCCGCTATGTCTACTGGCGTCTGACCTGCACGCTGCCGCCGACCTCCGACCCCGTGGGCCTCGGCTTCGGCCTCATCCTGCTCTCCGCGGAGCTCTACTGCGTCCTGATTCTAATCATCAGCCTGATCGTCAATGTCGATCCGGTGAAGCGCAAGCCGCTGACGCGCCGCGCCGACGAGGACCTGCCCGTCGTGGACGTTTTCATCCCGACCTATAACGAGGACGAATATATTCTGGCCACGACGGCCGCCGCCGCGTTGTCGATGGATTATCCAAGGGAAAAGCTCAATGTCTGGCTGCTCGACGACGGCGGCACGGACCAGAAATGCAACGACAAGAACCCCGCCAAGGCCGAAGCCGCGAAGCTGAGGCGCGCGTCGTTGCAGGAATTGTGCAAGCGGCTCGGCGCCCACTATCTGACGCGCGCCAAGAACGAGCACGCCAAGGCCGGCAACATGAACAGCGCGCTCGCCCATGTGAAGGGCGACATCGTGCTCGTCTTCGACGCGGATCACGCGCCCTTCCGCTCCTTCCTGCAGGAGACGGTCGCCTATTTCATCGACTATCCCAAGCTCTTTCTCGTCCAGACGCCGCATGTTTTTCTCAATCCCGACCCGATCGAGAAGAACCTGAAGACCTTCGAGCGCATGCCGTCCGAGAATGAAATGTTCTACTCGATGACGCAGCGCGGCCTTGATAAATGGGACGCCTCCTTCTTCTGCGGCTCCGCGGCGCTATTGCGCCGTTCGGCGCTGATGGAGGCGGGCGGCTTCTCCGGCGTCACGATCACGGAAGACTGCGAAACCGCCTTCGAACTCCACGCCAAGGGCTATAACAGCATCTTCGTCGACAAGCCGCTGATCGCCGGCCTGCAGCCCGAGACCTTCGCATCCTTCATCGGGCAGCGCGTGCGCTGGTGCCAGGGCATGCTGCAGATCATGGTGCTCAAGAATCCCGCGCTGAAGAAGGGCCTCAAGCCCATTCAGAAGCTCGGCTACCTCTCGAGCATGACCTTCTGGTTCTTCCCCTTTCCGCGCCTCATCTTCATGCTGGCGCCTCTCGCCTACATCCTTTTCGACGTGAAGATCTTCGTCTCGAACGTCGACGAGGCGGTGGCTTTCACCGCGACCTACATGATCTCCAACGTCATGCTGCAGAACTATATGTTCGGCGCCGTGCGCTGGCCGTGGGTGTCGGAGCTTTACGAATATTGCCAGGGCGTGTTCCTCAGCAAGGCGATCGTCTCCGTGCTGATGAATCCCAGAAAGCCGACTTTCAACGTCACGGCGAAGGGCCTCACGCTCGACAACGACCATCTCTCCGAGCTGGCCTGGCCCTTCTTCGCCATCTATCTGATGCTGCTCACCGGCACGCTGGTCGCCGCCTTCCGCTATGTGGTGGAGCCCGGCGTCAGCAATCTGATGATGATTGTCGGCATCTGGAACACCTTCAATCTCATCATGGCGGGCGTCGCGCTCGGCGCCGTCTCCGAGCGCAAGCAGCCCGACCGCCATCCGCGCCTCGCCATCAAGCGCAAGGGCTGGCTCGATTTCAGCGACCAGCGCGTCGCGGTCGAGATCGTCAACGTCTCGGCCGGCGGCTGCGCCGTGCGTCTCCTCGAGGAGATGCCGCCCATGCTGCTTGAGGCCGAGGACACGCGCGCCCGCCTGACGATCGAGCCTGTCGGCGACCTTGTCGGCAAGCGCAGCCTGCCGCTCATCTTCCGCCGGGGCCCGAACGCCGGGGACGACGTTTTCGGCTGCGAATTCGACACGATGCAGGCCGAGGAATATTTCGTGCTCGCCGACCTCATGTATGGCGACTCCGACGCGCTGCCGCGTTTCCTCGCCAGCCGCCGCAAGCACAAGAGCGTCTGGGCCGGCACGGGCCAGTTCATCTGGTGGGGCCTGGTCGAGCCGTTCCGCGCCCTCGCCTATCTCTTCAAATCCAAGCCCAAGGCCGAGGAGGAAACCGCCGCGGCGCCCGCGCAGCCGCCGCAAGCCTCGACCGCCTGGCTCAAGCGCCTCGTGGCGCAGGCAAGCGACGGAGAGAAGAAACCGGCCGAAGGGAACGCGCTGCAGCCTGCGGCGCGAAAGTCGGCATGACGAGATTCCGCCCCTTTGACACGCGCGCAATGCGCGGTCTTCGCGTCTTTGCGGCGACCGGCGCGCTGGCCCTCGTCGCCTCGCAGGCGCTCGCCCAGGCGATCTTCCTCACCGCGCCGCAGGAAGTCTCGCGAATCAACCGGCCGCCAATCAGCATCGACCCCGCGCCCGTGAACACGACGCCGGCGCGGCCGCCGCAATACGCCGCGCCGGCGCCCGCCCAGCCCCCTGTTCAGGCGCAGGCGCCCCAGCTTCCCGCCGCCCCGGCGCGGACGCCGGCGCTCCAATTCCCCGCGCCGGCGGCGCCCGGCGCGGCCCAACCCCCTGCGCCGGGCTCGGGTCCTTTGGCGGCGGCGGGACCACGACCGACGCTCAAAGCCCGCCCGACGATGCTGCGGCATCTGGCCAACAACATTCAGGGCTATCGTCTCGCGGGCGAGATCGGCTCGTCCGAATGGCCGATGTACATCACGGACAAGCAGGCGCGGCGGCGCCTGCAGTTCCAGCTCGGCTATCTCTCCGCGGTCTCGGTGATGCCGGAATTTTCGCGGCTCATCCTCTCGATCAACGACCAGCCCGTCGGCGCGACGCCGATCACGGCCATGCAGACGGTGAAGACCGTCGTCTTCGACATCCCGCCCGGCTTGCTGCGTCCCGGCTTCAACTCCGTCCGAATCACGACCGAGCAGCGCCACCGCGTCGACTGCTCGCTGGAGGCGACGCAGGAGCTGTGGACCCAGATCGATCCCACGCAAACCGGCCTCATTCTCGACGAAGCCGACGCTGCGATCGACGCGATTTCCGATCTCGGCGCCCTGCCCGCCGACGAGCAGGGCGCCCTGCCCTTGCGCGCCGTGCTCCACGCCAATCCGACGACCCGCGACATCGAGCGCATGTTGCGCGTCGTTCAGCTCATTTCGATCATCGGCCGTTTCGAGCAGCCGGTCGTTGACGCGGGCGCCCTCGCCGGGGGCCGCTACGGCGCCAATCTCCTCGTCGGCACGGCGGCGGAGCTCGCCGCCATCGCCGGTCCGCAGATGGTGGGCGTCGTCACCAAGCCGCGGGCCTTCGTGCTGCCGGCGACGCCGGAACGCCGAACGACCATCGTCGTGACGGGCGCCGACGCCCAGCAGGTCGACGAGGCGATCAAGCAGTTCCTCGTCGCGACGAAGCCGAAGGGCGCGGCCGCGGGCCTGCGCGCCGCCGCGGCTTTCCCGGGCTACCGGGTCGAGGGCGGTCAGCGCCTTCGACTGGCCGATCTCGGCGTCCGCAGCGCGGAATTCGACGGCCGATTGTTCAGGACGGCCTTCAACATCATCATGCCGTCGGACTTCTACCCGGCGGATTACGGCCGCGCGACGGTGCGCGTGGCCGGCGGCTATTCGCCGGGCCTCACCTCGAAGGCGCAGCTCGTCATGTATGTGAACGAGCGCACTGCGGTCAGCCTCCCCTTGCTCAAATCCACGGGCGAGGTCTTCAAGGACAATCCGCTGCCGGTGCCGCTCGGCTTCCTGCGGCCGGGCCTCAACCGGATCGAGATCGAGGCGCATGTTCCGACGCCGTCGGACGAAAGCTGCGACACGCTGGCTGCGAAAGACGCGCCCAACCGTTTCCTCTTCCTCGACGCGACGGAGATTGAAATCCCGCTGATCGCCCGCGTCGGCCGCCTGCCCGATCTCGCCGTCACGGCGACGGGCGGCTTCCCCTTCGCCGGCGCGCAGCGCCGCTCCAAGCTTTACATGCCGCGCATCGATCCCAAGACGATCGGGGCCGCGGCGACTTTCGTCGCGCATCTCGCCGTCGTCGCCGGACGGCCGATCGACTTCGAAATCACCCAGACGCCGCCGCTCAAGGCGAAGAGCCCCACGCTCGCCGTCGCGCCCTATGACGCGCTCGATCCCGATCTTCTCAAGAAGCTCGACATGCCCGTCGACGATCTCTCCCGCGTCTGGCGCGAAAAGATCGGCGTCGAGAGCCGCGGCGGAACGGAAATCGACGACAATGCGGTCGCCGTCGACGCCCCGACGCGCAATCGCCTCGTGCTGCAGAACAACTTCCCGATGGCCTGCCATCCGCCGCGCTCGCTCGGCGGCTTCCGCGCCATGCTGCGCAATATCGACCGCTTCGCCGTCGGCGCCACGGAGGAGGACGACTCCGCCGAGGACGCGCCGCCCGCCTCCGTCGGCGAGGAGGAAGAAGCCTCGAGCGACCTTTTCCAGGAATGGGACGCGCGCCTGCGCAACGAGAACCGACTGAGCTGGCTCATCGACTTCATGCGCGGCGTCGGGGAATGGGGCAAGGCCAAGTTCACCGATGCGGGCGACCTGTTCCGCGGCTTCGAGCGCGGCGCCTCGCCCTCCGAAATGTCGCCCGAGACCTCGCTTGCGCTCGGCCAGAACATTCTCGGCGGCGCGAACGAAAACGTCTGGACCGTGCTCACGGCGCCGAACGCGGACGCGCTCGCCGACTCCGTCGCCTGCCTCGTCGATCCGCGCGTGTCGCGCCAGATCGCGGGCCAGGTGTCGCTCCTCGACATCTCGAAAGCGAAAATCGACGCGATCCCGGTCTCGAACACGCATTTCGTCATCACGCAGCCGCTCTCCGTGGGCAATGCGCGGCTCATCGCCGCCGGCTGGCTGTCGCTGCATTCGCGCTATTATGTCGGCGCGGCGCTCCTGATCGGCTTCCTTCTCGCGCTGACCACGCGCGTCTTCGTCAAGAATGTCGGCCGGAGGACGCCATGACCGGCCGCGACTTGACTCGCGGCGCGAGCCGCTTCCTGCGCATCGCCGTCTTGGGGTTCGCCGCGCTCGTCGCCGCGCCGGCGACCGCGCAGATCGCGCCGCAGCCGGAAGCGCCGCAAGCCGCCGATCCGGCGCCGCCGGGAGACGCCCCCGCGCCGGAGCAGAAGAAGCCGCCGCGCCTCGTGCTCGACGGGCGCTCCCTGCCGCTTGGCGGCGCGCTGAAGATCCCCGGCATGTGGCAGGCCTATAAAGCGCGCTTCGTGACCGAATCCGGGCGGGTCGTCGACACGGGCAACAATCTCATCAGCCACAGCGAAGGCCAGGGCTACGGCATGCTGCTCGCCGTCGCCGCCAACGACCGCGCGGCCTTCGACCGCATCTGGGGCTGGACGCGCGCCAATCTCATGGTGCGCGACGACGCCCTGCTCGCCTGGCGCTGGGAGCCCGGCAAGCGCCCTGCGGTCGCCGACATGAACGACGCCTCCGACGGGGACATTCTCGTCGCCTGGGCGCTGGCGGAGGCGGGCGATTTCTGGAACGACATGAGCTACCGCACCGCGGGCCGGCGCATCGCCGTCGAAGTGGCCCGCAAGACGATGATCTTCAAGACGAAGATGGGCGCCATTCTGCTGCCGGCGGTCTCGGGCTTTCATGAGAACGACCGCGCCGACGGGCCGATCATCAACCTGTCCTATTACGTTTTCCCGGCCTTTACGCGGCTGAAGCTCGTGGCGCCCGAGGTGGATTGGCCGGGCCTCACCCAGACGGGCCTCAATCTTCTCGACGCCACCCGCGCCTCGCCGGAGACGCTGCCGCCGGACTGGATGTCGCTGAAGGACTGGACCTACAAGCCGGCCGACGGCTTTCCGGCGCAGTTCTCCTATAACGCCGTCCGCGTGCCGCTCTACATGGCCTGGGCCGGCATTGGCGAGCGGGAGCAATATGAGCCCTTCATGGCGCTGGTGCGCAAGACGCGCGGCTCCATGTCGATCATCGACGTCTCGAACGGCGTCGAAGTCGGCAAGTTCGGGGACGCCGGCATCGGCGCCATCGGCGCGCTCACCGCCTGCGTCGTGGAAGGCTCCAAGGCGCCGCCGCAGCTCTTCATGCTCGCGCCGCAGGACAATTACTATCCCGCGACGCTGCAGCTTCTCTCGGTCGTCGCGATGCAGATGAGGTACGCCTCATGCCTGCGATGACGCGCCTCATCCTCCTCTTTGCGATCCTGGCGGGGCTCGCCGCGAGCGGGGCGCGCGCGGCGGCGCCGCTCCCCGGCCCCAAGCCGGCAAGCGCCAAGGCGCCGGACGCGAAGCCGGCGAAAGCCCAGCCGGCCAAGGCGCAGGAGGCGAAGCCGCAGGATCTGAATTCGACCGATCCGCAAGCCGCCATTGACGGCAAGCCGAAATCCAAGGCGGCGCGCCAGCGGCAGGCGATTCCGGTCGTCGGCGACCCGGTGGGGCCCGACGATTTCGCGCTCCGCTACTACGCTTCGCTGAAGCAGACCGCGCGCGTCAACGCCGAGCTCGCGCGCCTGCACACGCTCTATCCCAGTTACGAGCCGCCGCAGGATCTCTACGAGACGCCCGCCTCGAACGCCATCGACGAGGAGCCCTTCTGGGCGCTCTTCGCGGCGGACAAGATCGACGAGCTGAAGGCCGCGATCGACGCGAAAGAGCGCGAGATTCCAGGCTGGAAGCCCTCGGCCGACCTCGCGAGCAAGCTGCGGCGCAAGGAGCTGCGTCTCAAGATTTCGGCGCTCTGGAAGGCCGACAAGATTCTCGACCTCGTCGACTATCTCAAGAAGGAGGACACGAGCGAGTTGCAGGACGACGTCGACGTTTTGTGGACGATCGCGGAGGCCTATGCCCGCGCGCGACAGAATGAAGACGCCGTTAACATGTTTAAGCGCATTCTAACGTCGACGAAGGATCCCCAGATCCGGGTCGCAACGATTCAGAAAGCGCTTGGCTCCCTCCGCATGGCCGACGTCGAAACATTGCTCGCCGCCGTCCCAGGCGCGTCCCAGGGAACGGGCGAATTCGCGCAGATCGCGATCGACATCACTCGTGCGCGCATCGCCGCCTTCCTGCATGACGAGCGCACCGAGGAGCCGCCCTCCGCCGACATGGCCAAGTTCGAGGCCTACGCCAGGAGCAGCAAGGACGCGAACCAGATCGGCCTCGTCGCTTGGTACGACTACAAGCGGCGCGATTTCAACGCCGCGCTCGATTGGTTCAAGCTCGCCATCCAGTACGACGGCGACGCGATGATCGCCCACGGCCTCGCCCATTCGTTGCGCGCGCTCAACATGAAGCGCGAGGCGGAGGAAGTCGCCTATGCGTGGCACGAGCCGCTGACGAACAACATGATTCTGTTTCTCGACCTGCTCGAGACGGATCTGACGCGCGAGGTTCCCCCCTATATCGAGGCCGACCGCCTGGCGCGCTACGCCAAGGTGACCATGGAGGCGAGCTCCGGCGAAGGCGCGCAGGCGCTTGCCTGGTACGCCTATAACAGCTGCCAGTGGGACGTCGCGAGGTTCTGGTTCGAGCGTGCGGTCGCGTGGTTCCCCAAGGACGCGACGGTCTATGGCTACGCGCTGAGCATGAAGCGCCTGAAGGACGAAAAGGGCCTCTACGCGCTCGCCAACCGCTATGACGGACTCTTCGCCAAGGTCATCGAAATTCTCTTTCCCGACGGCTATTACCATCCGCCGTCGCCCTGCGATCAGAAGGGCTTTGAGAAATTGCACGGGCCGGGCGTCAAAACGGCCGCCTTCGTCGCGCCGGGGCCGGCGCTGATTCCGGGCGCGCCGCCCAATTACGCGCCGCTCGACATGAACTACGCGGCGCAGAAAAACGCATCCTATCCGACCAACACGCAGCCGGGGCAGGAGGAGAAGCGCGTCCAGGCGATGCTGAAGGCGATCAAGGGCAAGTTCCCGGCGCAGGTCTCCATGGAGAACCCGCTGCGCTTCCGCGCCCTGCCGATCGCCTCGCTGCTCGCGCAACGCGCCCCGGCCATGGGCTTCCCGGCCGCCGCCGAGGGTCCCTATCGCAAGGAACCCGCGACGGCGCCCGCGCCGCTCGTCGCGCGCCGCGTGCCGGGCGTCGGCCCCATGCCCTACGAGCAATACGGCTTCAGCCTGTTGCCGGGCTGGAATGGCCAGGAGACGGCGAGCTGGCCGCCCTATTCGCAGCAGATCGCTCCGGCCGGCACGATGTGGGCCGACCAGGAGGCCGATCCGGCCAGGGCCGGCCTCGCCGTCTTCGACCAGCGCAGTCCCGCCAACGCCCGCGGCCTCGCGCCCGGCGGGTCGGGCGCCGCGGTCTATGGCCAGCAGCCCATTGCGGGCTACGGCCAGCAGCCGCCGACCCGCTCCTTTGGGGCGGGCGCGACCGGCAATTATCTGGGCGGCTATGCGCCGCCCACCCCGCCGCGGGCGCCCGCCTACGGCCAATATCCACTGCCAGTGAGCCGATGAGATGACCCCCTCGAACGGCCTTCCGCCCCACTCCCGCCAAATCGCCGCCGCGCTCTGCGCGGCTCAGTCTGTTGACAAACCTCCAAGGCGGCCTCGTGCTTCGAGACGCGCGCTGTGCGCGCTCCTCAGGATGAGGCCTAAGTGTTTGGCGCTGAAAGAAGAAGCCCCTCATGCTGAGGAGCTTGCGCAGCAAGCGTCTCGAAGCACGAGGGGCGTCAGCCCCACTTTGTCAGCAGTCTGCGCCGCGCTCTGCGCGGCTTTCGCGCTTGGCCTCGCCGCCTGCGGCCAGAGCCAGCCGGAGCGCAGCTTCGCGACCGACCCCAACGCCGCCGTCACCGGCCAGTTCGTGGCCGGCCAGACCCTGTCGGCCCCGATCACCGCGGCCGACCTCAAGGACGACACGGCGAGCTTCGCCATTCTCACCCTGCCGCCCGAAGTCGTGCGCAACGGCCGCGTGACCGAGAAGCAATACGTCAATGGCTGGCGCCAGAGCATGTCGCTCGACAAGACGAAGGAGGGCGGCGACTGGAACGACCTTTCCATCGAGGTCCAGTCGGCGCCTCCGTCCGGCGGACGGGGCGAACTCGTCATCGGCAAGCCGACGCAGGAAGGCGTTCGCCGCGAAATTCTCGCGCGCTTCCAGGGCACGCCCATGCGCATCGTCAACCGGCCCATGTTCAATTCGCTCGGACCGTATGGGCTTGCGATCGGCGCGGGCGCCGGCGGGCTGCGCTGCGCCTTCGCCTGGCAGTGGGTGGAAAACTTCGCCGCCGGCGGCCGCGGCGAAAAGTCGGGCTTCTTCAGCAGCGGCGACATGCCCGCCTCGATCCGCATGCGCCTGTGCCGGCGCGGCGTCACGGCGGACGAACTCGCGGCCTGGTTCGAGCAGCTCGGCGTCTCGCAGCAGAATCTCGCGCGCATCGCCGACTCGATGCGCCGCAACATGGCGATCCAGGGCATAGAGGGACAGGCGGGCGCGCCCGGCGCCCTCGGGCCGATCGTCTCGGCCCAACCGGG
Source organism: Methylocystis sp. JAN1 (assembly GCF_052186135.1). Classification (GTDB taxonomy): domain Bacteria; phylum Pseudomonadota; class Alphaproteobacteria; order Rhizobiales; family Beijerinckiaceae; genus Methylocystis. The sequence continues at coordinate 76,516 of NZ_CP181499.1, forward strand.
CGGCGGACGCGTGCGGGCCTCTGTCGACTCGCTCGAATCGAGCCTGCTTGGGGGCGGCGGCGAGCCCGCGGAGGTCGTTCCCGCGTCGCGCCCCGCGAAGCGCGCCGTGCGCCGAACCGCGCGCAAGGCGGGGCCCGCCGAGCCTGCGGCGGAGCAGCCGGAAGCCCCGGTCGGCGCCCCGGCCCCATCCGTGCCGTCCGACGGACGGCGCTATCTCGGCCCGGTTTCGGACGCTGGCGGCGGCCCGCAATACGCCGCGAGCGCGCCCCCCGCGCGCGGCGCGGGCTTCGGAGCGGCGATCGACGGCCTGCCCGCCCAGGCCCTTCGCGGGCCGCGCGCCGTCGCGCCGTATTAGAAGCCGCTATTTCGGGCCTTGACAGTCCCGGCCCGCGCCTCGATGTTGCCGAACAATTCGTTCGGCATATCGAACGCGAGGATGGGTTGGACAATTCACGTCAGGCGCCGGCGCCCGAAGGAGGGACGCTCGCCCGGAAGATACTCGACGCCAATGGCAGGCCGCATGGCAAGACAATCGTCTTTCCGGCCGGAAAGGCGCTCGTCACCGACGGCGGCGGGCGCATCGCCCCGCTTGTGATCGGATTCGAAACCTACGGCGAATTGAACGCCGACCGTTCCAACGCCATTCTGCTCTGCCACGCTTTGACCGGCGACCAATATGCGGCAGGCGTTCATCCCGTGACCGGGAAGCCCGGCTGGTGGGACGCCATGGTCGGCCCCGGCAAGCCCTTCGACACGGACAAATATTTCCTCATCTGCTCCAATGTCGTCGGCGGCTGCATGGGCACGACCGGCCCGTCCTCGATCAACCCGGCGACGGGCAAGCCCTATGGCCTCGATTTTCCGGTGGTCACGATCCGCGACATGGTGCGCGCGCAGGCGATGCTCGTGGATCATCTCGGGATCGACACGCTGTTCTGCGTCGCGGGCGGGTCCATGGGCGGCATGCAGGTGCTGCAATGGGCGGCGAGCTATCCGGAACGGGTCTTCGCCGCCATGCCCATCGCGACGGCGGCGAAACACTCCGCGCAGAATATCGGCTTCAACGAGGTCGGCAGGCAGGCGGTGATGGCCGATCCCGACTGGCGGGGCGGGCGCTATCTCGAACAGGGCGTGCGTCCCGAGAAGGGCCTCGCCGTGGCGCGCATGTCGGCGCACATCACCTATCTCTCCGAGGCCGCGCTTCAGCGCAAATTCGGCCGCAAGCTCCAGGATCGCTCGGCGCCGACCTTCTCCTTCGACGCCGATTTCCAGATCGAGAACTATCTGCGCTATCAGGGCGTCGCTTTCGTCGAGCGTTTCGACGCCAATTCCTATCTCTTCGTGACGCGCGCCTGCGACTATTTCGATCTTGCGGCCGATTACGGCGGCGCTCTCGCAAAAGCCTTCAAGGACACCAGGACGCGCTTCTGCGTCGTCTCCTTCACCTCCGACTGGCTTTATCCGACTTCTGATTCGCGCGCGATCGTCCATGCGCTCAACGCCGGCGGCGCGTCGGCGTCTTTTGTCGAGATCGAGTCGGACAAGGGCCATGACGCCTTCCTGCTGCACGAGCCCATGTTCATCGCGACCACGCGCGGCTTTCTCGAAGCGGCCGCCGCGGCGCGCGGCCTGCGGGCGCGCCCATGACGAAAGCTCGCACGAACCGCCTCGATCATCTGCTGATCGCCGACATGGTGGAGACCGGCGCGCGCGTCCTCGACGTCGGCTGCGGCGACGGCGCCCTGCTGCAGCTCCTCGCGGAGGCGAAAAGCGTCGACGGGCGCGGCGTCGAGCTGTCGCAGCGCGGCGTGAACGAATGCGTCGCCAAGGGACTCTCCGTCATTCAGGGCGACGCCGACACGGATCTCGCGGATTATCCCGACGACGGCTTCGACTATGTGATTCTTTCGCAGACATTGCAGGCGACGCGCCATCCGCGCGAAGCGCTGCAAAACATGCTGCGCATCGGCCGGCGCGCGATCGTCTCTTTCCCGAATTTCGGCTATTGGCGCGTGCGCGCGCAGCTCGCTTTTCGCGGCCGCATGCCGGTGACGGGAAATCTCTCCTATAGCTGGCACGACACGCCCAATATCCATCTCTGCACGATCCGCGACTTCGTGGAGCTCGTCGAGGCTCTCGGCGCCCAGATCGAACGCGGCGTGGCGCTCGATCACGCCGGCGCGCCGATCCGCGTCAACGCGCCCTGGTGGGTTTGGAACCTTTTGGGGGAACAGGCGGTCTTCCTTCTCGCGCGCGACGCCGCCGCAAGCCCGCGCTCGAGCTGACGGCGACGGAGGACGCCCTTCGGCCCTCATGCGACGGTTTGTCCCGCGCGCTCGGCTTTCGCCGCGCGCACATTCGCGTTAGCCTCCAATAAATCCATCGGTTGAGCCCCATTGCATTTGAGCTGGCGGCGCCGGGAGCAACCAAGCTTCGAGAAGCAACGAGGCCGCGCGAGGTTTTCGCGGAAGGGGAGGCGTGGGCGTGGCGACACAGACGGATATCGGGCTGAGCCTCGCCGAGCCGCGGAAAGGTCGCGCCGGCCGCCGCGGCGCGCGCGCCGCCATCGCCGAACCGCCGTCCTTGCGCGATCTGCGCCTCTTCGCCAATGTCGATAACGAGACGCTTGCGCGTCTGACGCTCGAGGCGAAGGTCGAGACCTTTGACGACGGCGCCGTCATTTTCCGCCAGGGCGATCCGGTGAGCGCGGTGGTCGTCATTCTTCGCGGCTTCGTGAAAATCCTGCGCATCGCGTCCTGCGGCGACGAGACGCTGATCGGAATCAGCTCCGACGGCGAGACGGTGGGCGAGCCGCCGGCGAGCGCCAATGAGACATGCCGGGTCTCGGCCGAGGCGATCGGCCCTACCGCGGTCCTGAAATTTCCCGCCCCGCGTTTTGTCAGGCTGATGAAGGAATCGCCGTCGCTTTGCCTGGCGGTGATGCAGGACGGCAAGGAAAAGATCGCGGCGCTGGTGACCGAGATCGAATCCCTCAAGGCGCAAAACGCCGATCAGCGCCTCGCCAATTTCATTCTGTCGCTCTGCCCGCCGGGCGAGGAGCAATGCCGCTTCCGCCTCCCTTACGACAAGCGCCTCATCGCGGCGCGGCTCGGCGTGAAGCAGGAGACGCTCTCGCGCGCCTTCGCCAAGCTGCGCGAGCATGGCGTGCGCACGGAGACGCGCGACGTGCTCGTCGAAAGCGTCTCTCGCCTCGTCGACCAATGCGACCAGCTCGGCCGGCAGGGCCGCCTGCCCTCGGAGCGCGCCGAGCAGGCGAGCCGGGAAGACGCGGCGTAACGCGCGCGTGACGCAAAGAACGCCAGGACGATCGGGTGAACAACCGTTTTGGACATTGGCCGCCCAATGCCTCCCCTTTACGGCTAAGGGAGTCACACATCTTTCCCCTGCGTTCCGGAAGATCGGGCGCTCCCCTTCTCCCACAGGCCTTCCACAGGTGGGAGAAGGCGGCCCTCCCCCCCGATTGTCGCAGCGGCAGCGCGGGGCTAGGCTGCCCGCGATTTTCATTTGATCGCAGGAGGCGCCGATGGCGCAGAAGCATTTCCTCTCCCTCGCCTTCGCTCTTTGCTGTTTTACGCCAGCGGGCGCCTTCGCGGGAAACGCGACCGGGCCGGCCGCTCTGGCGCTGGCCGCCATCGTCGGCGAATCCGCGCCGCTCGTCCACGTCCAGGACAAGCGGCTCCTCGCCGCCTATCTCAACGGCTACGCCGACGCGCCCCATGCGAAAGGAGAGCGCATCGCGGTGAAGGCCGACGCCATCGACTGCCGCGCGAGCAATGTCGACCTCACGTCCCACGCCTGCACGCTGACCTTCGGCCCCCGGAAGGTCGAGCTTTCCGGGCGCAAGGCGCATGAGCTCTACGCCACGCTGATCGAGAACGGCGTCGCCGCGGACGGCGCGGCCGGAACGATCCATGAAGCAATCACTGCGCTCGACTGCGAGGTCGACGCCGCTGAAATCGCAGCCAGGGCAGGCGGCGGCGCGCGCTGCGCCTTCAAACCGTAAAGCCGCGCCGACGCTCTTGTCTTTCGCGCGAGGCTGTTCGAAAAGAGCCGCGGGGACAAGGGAGAATAAGCGTGTCGAAGGCGGATGTGACGATTTTCGTTTGCGTGTCCTGCCGGGACGCGGCCGACCCCGAACGTCGCCCGGGAGCGGCCTTCATCGACGCGCTGCGCGCCCGTCTCGAAGAGCGCAAGCTCGCTTTGGCGGTCGAGCCCGTCGAATGCATGGCCGTCTGCAAGCGGCCGGCCACCGTCGCGCTGACGGGCGCCGACAAATGGACCTATGTGCTCGGCGACCTCGCGCTCGACGTCCATATCGACGAGGTGATCGACTCGGCGCAGCGCTTCGCGGAAAGCGAGAACGGCATCGTGGCCTGGAAGGACCGCCCGACCTGCTTCCGCAAGGGCGTCGTTTCGCGCACGCCGCCTTTGCCGTGAGAAACCGCCGTCATTGCGCGCGCAACGCAAATGGCGCCATCCCCTCTCCCCGCAAAGCCCGTCGGAAGACGGGCGCAGGCTGCTGACGCCCCTCGTGCTTCGAGACGCTTGCCGCGCAAGCTCCTTGAGCATGAGGGGCTTCTTCCTTCAGCGCCAAACACTTTCGCCGCGCGGCGCCTTAGTTTACTTCTTCTCCGCCTTGGCGCGCTCGATGCCCGCCGCGATGAGGGCGCGGGCGTCGGCGGCGTCGCCCCAGCCGGCGACCTTGGCCCATTTGCCGGGCTCCAGATCCTTGTAGTGCACGAAGAAATGCTCGATGCGCCGCCAGGTCATTTCCTGAAGGTCGGTGTAGTTCTGCACGTCCTTATAGCGCTGGGTGAGGCGCGTCGACGGCACGGCGATGATCTTCTCGTCGCCGCCGGCCTCGTCCGTCATGCGCAGCACGCCGATCGGCCGCACGGCGATCACGGCGCCGGGAGCCACCGGACGGGTGTTGGCGACGAGCACGTCGCACGGATCGCCGTCATCCGACAGCGTATGCGGGATGAAGCCGTAATTTCCCGGATAGCGCATCGCCGTATAGAGGAAGCGGTCGACGAACAGCGTGCCCGAAGCCTTGTCGAGCTCATATTTGATCGGCTCGCCGCCGAGGGGGACTTCGACGACGACATTGACTTCATGCGGGGGGTTCGCGCCGATCGGAATGGCGTCGAGACGCATTCATTTAGCTCCGGTTTTTCGAGGGATTCCTGTGGCGCGTTCGTAACGCGCGCTGGCGATCTTTCATAATCGAATCGCCCCTGGACTATTCCATCAAACCTGGGCGGACTCTAGTGCGCCGCCAGAAGGCGGTTAACGTTTTTCAGCTTCCGGGCTCGCGACGGCCGTGGCGGCGCGCTCGGCCGCGGCCTGCATATCCTCCGGGGCGAGCGGACCGACAAGCACGAAGGCGAAGCCGCCCGCCCGCCACTCGATCGCCGTGACCCCCTGCCCCGCGCGCGGCTCCTGCGGCGCGCCGGCCGCTTCCGCGCGCTCGAAATAGAGCCCGATGCGGGCGCCGTCGGCCCGCTCATAAATCAGCAGGCCCGCCGGCGCCGCGACGCCCGGCGCGACGCGCCCGCCCATCAGCCGCAGGCCCAGATCGGCGAGGTCGGGCGGGCGCGAAAAGCCGACCCGCTCGGTGAGCCAGGCGACGAGTTCGCCCCGGCGCGAAATGTCGATCTCGACCGGCCTCGCATCATAGACATAGGTCGCATAAGTCAGCCCCGCGCGACCCGCATAGCTTTGCGTCAGCGAGGCGGCGACGGGCGGGCGCGGCGCCTCGCCCCGGCCCGCGAGGACCAGCGCCGCGACCCCCGCGACGGCGGCGCCGGCGAGCAGCGTCAATATGGTGGAGAGCAGCGCCTGCTTGCGGCGATTGGCGCGAAGCTGGTCGGAGCGCTGCGCCGGGCGCGAGGCGCCCGGACGGCCCCAATGGATGGCGCCGGTCTCGATCGGCCCCTGGATAGGCGCGGGCGTGCGGGTCGCGGCGTCTTTCAGCGAGAGCGGCAGCATTTCGAGCGCCACGGGCTCAAAGGCGGCGCGCAGGGCGGCGTTCTGCCGCCGCCAGCCCTCGACGAGAGCCATGTCCTCGGGATGCGCGAGCAGGTGGTCCTCGACCTGGCGGCGCCGCTCAGCGTCCAACTCGCCGTCGACGAGCGCGTGAAGGTCGGCTTCCTCGATGAGTTTTCGAGAGGTCAAGGCGCGCCTATTTCACGACGCGCAGATGCGCCGCGGCGCGGCGGGCGCTCTCGGCGCCGGCGGCCGGCCGCAGACTCTCGACGCACAGCGCGGCGCGGGCGCGCATGAGGCGGGCGAGCAGCGTCTCACGCGGCGCCCCGATGATGCGCGAGGCGACGGCGTAGCCAAAGCCTTCGAGGGAGACGAGCAGCAGCGCCGCGCGATCCTCGAAGGAAAGCTCGGCTAGCCCATGCACGACCGGCGGGTGGCGCGGCGCCGGGCGGAGCGCGTCGTCAAGGCGCTTCGCCGCCATGGCGGTCAATGCGATATAGGCCTCGACACGGGCCTCCGCGAAATCCGGGGGCTTCAACTCCCTGGCGCGGATGCGGGCCGCGACGCTCTGCAGGGCGCTTTGCACGAGTTCGTCCGACAGCGCCTGCCCCGCGCCGGCGCAGAGCGCCCGCGAATAGCGGCGCAACGCGGGAGCGGTTCCGCCCAACCCTTCCAGGATGTCGGCTTTCTTGCCCATTTTCGGCCCGTTCAAGAAGGCTTGGCCATTAGTGGCGTTTCCTATCGCATGATAGGTCAAACGGCCGCAAATGGCCATGGGGCGCATCCTAGCATTTTTGCTTACGACTTACGTAGCCCTATATGGCCGCGGCCGGATGACGCCGGGTTCGGACGAAATCGCCCGAACGCGGATCGGGCGATCTCGTTCAAAGGCCTGGGGCCGCGCTCTTCCCGGAAAACCGGTTCCTGCTTTTTCGCGGCGCCTTCCAGGGTTTCCTTTGCCCGAAAAGCGCGCTAAAGGGCGCCTCATCGAAGTTTTAAGCTTTAGAAATGGACGCCCCGATGACCGAGACCGCCTCGCCCGCCGCTCCTTTCGCCGGAATTCTCGCCGGAAAGAAGGGCCTGATCCTGGGCGTCGCCAATAACCGCTCGATCGCCTGGGGCATCGCCAGAGCCTGCGCGCAGGCGGGCGCCGAACTGGCGCTCACCTATCAGATCGAAGCGCTGGAGAAGCGCGTGCGTCCGCTCGCCGCCGAGCTGGGCGCCCATGTCGTCGGCCGCTGCGACGTCGCCGAGACGGAGACGATCGACGCCGTCTTCGCGGAGATCGAGAAGCTCTGGGGCAGGCTCGATTTCGTCGTCCACTGCCTCGCTTATTCCGACAAGGACCAGCTCGACGGCCGCTATGTCGACACGACGCTCGACAACTTCCTGATGTCGATGAACATCTCCTGCTACAGCTTCACGGCCGTCGCCCAGCGCGCCGAGAAGCTGATGGCGGAAGGCGGCTCGCTGCTCACGCTCACCTATTACGGCGCCGAGAAATGGATGCCGCATTACAACGTCATGGGCGTGGCGAAGGCGGGCCTGGAAGCCTCGGTGCGCTATCTCGCCGCCGATCTCGGCGTGAAGAACATCCGCGTCAACGCCATCTCCGCCGGCCCGATCAAGACCATGGCGGCCTCCGGCATCGGCGACTTCCGCTACATTCTGCGCTGGAACGAATACAACTCGCCTTTGCGCCGCGTCGTGACGATCGAGGAAGTGGGCGAGAGCGCCGTCTATCTTCTGTCGCCCATGGCGCGCGGCGTCTCCGGCGAAATCCTGCATGTCGACGCGGGCTATCATGTCGTGGGCATGATGAATCCGAGCGCGGCGCCGAAAATGGCGGATCTGCTGGCGCTGTTGCCGCAGGAGAAGTGATCAGCCCTTCCAGGGGTTGAGGACGGGAACGCGCGCGCGCTCGAATTCAGCGACGTCGCGCGTGACGACAGTCAAACCATGCTGCAGCGCCGTCGCGGCGATGATGAGGTCTGGCTGCCATGCACGGAGACGCGCTGCGCCCTTCGCTGCGCACGCGCCGCACCTGCGGCGAAAGGAATTGCGGGAGACGCTGGGTGTTCGACTACTACTACGAAGCGGATGTCGACGCGATTGCAAGCTACAACAACGGCCAAAAGCTGAATTCCCCGACACTGCTTCGCGTTGAGATGGGGGCTGCACCGTATGATGGCGATCCCTTCGCCGCCCAAATTGTTCTTTTGCTCAACAATCCAACCTTCACAATTGACAGCGTTCCCGAAGACCATCGCCTGAAATTCGACGGTTGGCCCCTAGCGGGGCTTCATCCATGCGTTCGAGAAGGTTTCCGCGACTGGTATAACCGCCCGCTTGGCTACCTGATCAAACGATTTGGAGCGCAATCGGTAAGCCAGCGGATCGCTATCCTTCAAATCATTCCTTGGGCGTCAAAATCATTCGACATCAGATGCGAGTTGCCGTCCAGAGAAAGACAAGTGGCAATCGCCACAGAAGCCGTCAACCGTGGAGCGATTGTGATCATTGGACGAAGCACTTCGTTTTGGAGGAGCAAACTAGGCCAAGCAGACAACATTTACACGGCAAAAAACGCGCGTAACCCAACAATAACGCCAAAGGGGCTAGGGATCAGTGACGAGATGTTCGACGCTCGCATCTCAACACTGTTCCGTTAATCAGACTAGGCCTCCGATTTTCTTGGCAGAAACTCGCTTGTCAAACCCTTGCCACTCCTCGCAACCCGCCGTCGCCCCAGCAGATTCTTCGCCGCGCGCTTGCGGTCTTCCAGCATCACGATGGCGATCTTGCCGTTGCGCTCGTCGAGATAGCTGGGCTCGAAGCCGTCCTGCTGCAGATGGACGAGTTGGCTCGCGATCTTCGCCGAGGCCCCGAGCGCAAGAGCCCTACCCGACTTCCGGCTTTGCGTGTTATCAACTGATTATGTCGATCACCCTAACCCCCGATCAGGAAGCCTGGCTCGAGGCGCATGTCGCCGCCGGCGAATTCGCTTCGGTGGAGGAAGCCGCCCGACAACTCCTCGATGAACGCATCGCCGAACTGGCGACCGGGTTCGAGGACGACATGGCTTGGGCGAAACCTTTGGTCGATGAAGCCCTTGCAGCGATCGCGAAGGGGGAAGTCCTGACGCTGGAAGAGCACAGGGCGCGCAACGCCAAGCGTCTTGTCGCGCTGCGTCGATAGTGGCGCATATCCTTGTTTCGTCCGCAGCGGACGCGGACGCCGCAGCCATTATCGCCGACCTCGGGTCAAAGGCGGGAGCGACCATCGCCGCCCGCTACGACGCCGATTTCGACGGGCTATATCAGCGACTATCGGAGTATCCCGAGAGCGGCGCGCCCCGCCCCGTTCTTGGACCGGCCGTGCGCGTCTGTGTCATTTCCCCTTACGTCGTCATCTACCAGCATGCGCCGCGGGAGAACGCCGTCATCATCCTGCGCATCGTGCATGGGCGGCGCGACATCAATCGCAAGCTCTTAGGAGCGTAACGAGCGCCCCCTCACACCCCCTCCGGCCGCCCCACCATCGTCACCAGCAAGCCGCCATCCCCCAGCAGCCTCGATGCCGCGCGCTTGCAGTCCTCCAGCCCCACGGCCGCGATCCTGCCGTTGCGCTCGTCGAGATAGCTGGGTTCAAACCCGTCCTGCTGCAGATGCACGAGCTGGCTGGCGATCTTGGTCGAGGTGTCGAAGCGCAGCGCGTAGGAGCCGATGAGGAATTTCTTGGCCTTGTCGAGTTCGTCCTCAGTCGGGCCCTCGTCCGCGAAGCGGCGGATTTCTTCCTCGATCACGCCCAGCGCCTCGCCCGCGCGCTCGTTCTTCGTCGCGGCGGCGCCGAGCAGCATGGGGCATTGGTCGTATTCGTTGAGCTGCGAATAGACGCTGTAGGCCATGCCGCGCTTCTCGCGCACTTCGCGGAAGAGGCGCGCGGTGAAGCTGCCGCCGCCGAGAATGTGGTTCGCGACCACCACGGCGAAATAGTCGGGATCGCGCTTCGTCACGCCCGGGCGGCCGAAGCGGATCGTCGTCTGGGGAATGTCGAGCGTCACGATGTGGCGCGAGCCGACGCCCGCGAGCGCGATCGGCGCGACGGGCGCGAGATCGTTGTCCGCGGCCAGCGCCCCGAAGGTCGCGTCGAGATGCTCCGACAGCGTCTTGGCGTCGATGGCGCCGACGACCGCGATCTTGAGATCCTTCCTGGCGAAAAGCCGCTCGCGCATGGCGACGAGATCGGGCCGCGAGAGCGTCTCGATCGTGGCGAGGTCGCCGCGCACCGGGCGGCCATAGGGATGGCCCGGAAAGGCCGCCTCGCGGAACGCCTTGGACGCCATTGCGTCCGGCTCGTTCTGGTCGCGCTTCAATTCCGCGACAAGCTGGCTGCGCACGCGCGCGACGTCGGCCTCGGAAAGGCGCGCGTCGAGCAGCGCGAGCTTCAGCAGCTCGAACGCCTTGTCGGTGTTTTTCGACAGCGTCTGCAAATGGCCGGAAACGGAGTCGCGGTCCGCGCCGAAGCCGATATGGATCGCGAGGTCCTCCACCGCCCGGTGGAAGCCGCGCGCGTCATAGGGACCGGCGCCCTCGTCGAGCAGGCCCGAGAGCAACGTCGCGACGCCGGGCTTCTCGGGCGGGTCCTGGGCGGCGCCGCCGCGCATCGAGAACTCCAGCGCGACGAGCGGCACGGCGTAGCTCTCCACGAGCCAGGCGGCGACGCCGCCGGGCGTGACGATCTTCTGCACATGCTCGGCGCGGGAAGCGATGGTGACGGCTGGGGCGTGGGCGGTCATGGGCGGTCCTAGCGAATGGCGAGTGGCGAAAAACGAGGAGTGAAATGCGAGCAGCTCTCCCTTCGCTACTCGCTATTCGCTAGTCGCTATTCGCAAGGCAACAAAAAGCCGGTCACGGCTCGGCGCTTGTCGAGCCACTTCTTCGCCGCGGCGGTCACGTCGGCGGCGGTCACCGCCTCCATGCGCGCGGGCCAGGCGAGCACATCCTCTATGGTGAGGCCCGTCGCCAGCGCCTCGCCGTACCAGCGGGCGAGCGAGGCCTGGCTGTCCTGCGCATAGACGGCGTCGGCGACGAGCCGCGTCCTGGCGCGGGCGAGATGCGCCTCGTCGATCGGATGCTCGATGAAACGCTTGATCACACGGTCGATCGCCTGATCGAGCTCCTCCAGCGTCACGCCGGGCGCTGGCGTCGCATAGACCCAGAGCCGCGTGTCGTCGACGGCCGAGCCGAGGTAATAGGCCCCGGCGCCGACGGCGACTTTCTCCTCCACGACGAGCGTCTCGTAAAGCGCGCTGGTCGCGCCGCCGCCAAGCATATAGGCGAGCGCCTCCAGCGCCTCGGCCTCGCCGGGCGCGGCCGTCTTGTAGGACGGCACGAGGAAGACGCGCTCATGGGCGGGCTGCTCGACCTTCTCGTCGGCGAGAGAAACGAGCCGGTGCGCGCGATGCGGCGGCTCCTTGGTGCGGTTGCGGCGCGGGGGCTCGGCGCGGGCGGGGATCTTGCCGTAGGCCTCCCTGGCGAGCGCGAGCACATCGTCCGCCTCGACGTCGCCGGCGACGACCAGTATGGCGTTTTCCGGCGTGTAGAAACGGCTGTAATAGGCGAGCGCGTCCTCGCGGTCGAGGCTTTCGATCTCGTGGTTCCAGCCGATGATCGGCGTGCCATATGGATGATGCGCGAAAAGCGCCGCCTGCACCGCCTCGTCGAGCTGTGACGACGGATCGTTGTCCGTGCGCATGCGGCGCTCCTCCAGCACCACGTCGCGCTCGGGCGTCACGACTTCGTCGGTGAGGACGAGATTGCTCATGCGGTCGGCCTCGAACGCCATCAGCGTGCCGAGATGCTCCTTGCCGATACGCTGAAAATAGGCCGTGTAGTCGTAGCTGGTGAAGGCGTTCTCCTGACCGCCCAGCTCGGCGACGAGATTGGAGAACTCGCCCTGCGGATGGTTCCTGGTGCCCTTGAACATCAGATGTTCGAGAAAATGGGCGATGCCAGACTTGCCGACCGGGTCGTCGGCGGAGCCGTTCTTATACCAGATCATGTGGGTCACGACGGGCGTGCGGTTGTCGGGGATAACCACGACCTCCAGACCGTTGTCCAGTTTGAAATGCGAAATATTGGCGCTGGCGCGCGCCGAGTCGCCGGCCGCGCCCGGGGTGAGCGAGACGGTCGGCGACGCAGGCGAAGACGACATGAACGGGCCTTTCTGGCGGCGCTGGGCCGCTCGAAGCGGGAAAACCTTGTCCCCTTAATATAGGCCCAAAACCGCAGAGCCGGAACTCACTCCTTACCCGGGTCCTTAAGAACGAAACGCGGCATCTGGAACCAGCCGCTCTCGGACGAATTGCCGGCGGCCGCGGCGCGCTGTTGGGCGGGCGCCGCGCCGGCGGTCTGAGCCACGGGGTCGCTGTCGCTCCCGCCGCCGCCAATATAGCTCAGGGGATTCCACCAGGAAGTCGATTTCTTGGGATCGGAGTCGCGAATCTTGGCGAGGTCCGTCGTGGGGCGGCGATAGCCCGAGGGCGGCTCCGTCAGCATGCGGCGGGCCGGCTCATCCATGACAGGCGCGCTGGACCGCGCGCCAGCGTTGAGCGCGCGCTGAAGGAAACCCGGCTCGTCGTCCGTGCCCGGCGCATAGTCCGGCTTGGGACCGCGGAGGCGTTCGAGCAGCCCCTTCTTCTTTTCCTCCGGCGGCGCGTTCGCCACCTTCGCGTAACGGTCGGTGTTCCGGCGGCGAGCGGCGGCGGCGTCGCTGGGCCAGCCCTCCGGCCGGGCCGCCTTCTCCTGCGGGGCCGGCAGATCGCCGACGCGCGGGGGGAGAACCAGTTTGGGTCGCTCGCCATAGTCGATCTTGTCGGCGCTCGGATCCGACGAGTAGCCGACGAGCTCCATCACGGAGCTCATCGTCGACTTGTCGTCATAGGCCTGAGCCGACGCGCCCGAGAGCGCCGCGAGGCCGGCGACGGCGCACAGCGCGCGGCGCGAAGACCGTGCAAGCTTCATGTCTCAACTCCTTGCCCGAAAGCCCGCGCGCGCGGCGCGCAAGCCGATCCCTGCTCGTCAAGCGCACCATGTGCGCGACTTGTTGGCGATTTAGTGGCGCCGCGCTCACGCAGCCTCCTCCCGCGCGGGCGGAGGCGCCAAAAGGCTTTCAAAAAGCAGAAGCGCCACGCCCGCTGTAATAGCGACGTCGGCCACGTTGAAGACGTAATTGGCCAGCGGTCCCACGGGCAGCGTCGTGTGCAGATAAAAGAAATCCGCGACCGCGCCCCGCGCCAGCCGATCCGCGGCGTTGCCGAGCGCGCCGCCGATGACGAGGCCGACTGCGAGCGTCGTCAACCGGTTGGTCGCCCGCCACATCCACCAGAAGAGGCCCGCGACGATGACCGCCTGCCCCGCGAGGAGCAGCGCCCGGCCCATGCCCTCATGCGCCGGAAAGAGCGAGTAGGAGATTCCGTAATTCCAGGAGAGCACCAGGTCGAGAAAGGGCGCGAGCGCGATCGGCTGGCGCGCCTCGATGCCGAAGACGTTCAGCATCCAGAACTTGTGGGCCTGGTCGAGGGCGGCGGCCGCAAGAGCGGCGAGGAGGCCGAGGGCGCGGGGCGATGAAGAAAAGGGCGGCAAACCGGCGTTCTCTGAATGGCGAGCGGCGCTCCCGGCGCCGCCGTCTTCCTTACCGTCGCGGCGAGCCGGCGGCTAGATCGCGCCGCCTTCGGACGAATCGCCTGAACGCAGGCGGGGCGATCGAACCGAAAGGTTTACGGCGCGCTTCAGGCGAGAACCCAGTTCCCGCTCTTTTCGCGGCCGCGCCCCGGCCGTCCAAAAATCTTGACATCCGATCCGTCCCGGCATATTTCCCACGCGCTGCTGGCACTCGTCGTAAGAGAGTGCCAGTAATTTCGCTTATGGCTTGCGGCGGGCGGATTTTCCTGCCCGGCGCGCAGAAAAGGAAGACATTGCAATGGCGTTCCGTCCCCTGCACGACCGGATCGTGGTCAAGCGCATTGAAGGCGAAGAAAAGACCAAGGGCGGCATCATCATCCCCGACACCGCCAAGGAAAAGCCCCAGGAGGGCAAGGTGATCTCGGTCGGCCCCGGCGCCCGAGACGAGAGCGGCAAGCTCGTTCCCCTCGACGTGAAGGCCGGCGACCGCGTGCTCTTCGGCAAATGGTCCGGCACCGAGGTCAAGATCGACGGCGAAGACCTGTTGATCATGAAGGAAAGCGACGTTCTGGGCATCGTCGAATAACTCGGCCCGCCCGTTAACGCTTCCAAACAGAAATTCAGGAGTCACCAATGGCAGCCAAAGACGTCCGTTTCTCCACCGACGCGCGCGACCGCATCCTGCGCGGCGTCGACATCCTCGCCAACGCCGTCAAGGTCACTTTGGGCCCCAAGGGCCGCAATGTCGTGATCGAGAAGAGCTTCGGCGCGCCGCGCATCAGCAAGGACGGCGTGACCGTCGCCAAGGAGATCGAGCTCGCCGACAAGTTCGAGAATCTCGGCGCCCAGCTCGTGCGCGAGGTCGCCTCCAAGCAGAATGACATCGCGGGCGACGGCACGACCACGGCGACCGTCCTCGCCGCCGCCATCGCCAAGGAAGGCGCCAAGGCCGTTGCCGCCGGCCTCAACCCCATGGATCTGAAGCGCGGCATCGACCTCGCCGTCGAGGCGATCGTCTCCGACCTCAAGACCCATTCGAAGAAGGTCACCTCCAACGACGAGATCGCCCAGGTCGGCACCATCTCGGCGAATGGCGACCGCTTCATCGGCGAAGAGATCGCCAAGGCGATGCAGAAGGTCGGCAATGAGGGCGTCATCACGGTGGAGGAGGCGAAGAGCCTCGAGACCGAGACCGACATCGTCGAGGGCATGCAGTTCGACCGCGGCTATCTCTCGCCCTATTTCATCACCAACGCCGAGAAGATGATCGCCGAGCTCGACGACGCCTACATTCTCATCCACGAGAAGAAGCTGTCGACGCTGCAGCCGCTGCTGCCGATCCTTGAGGCGGTCGTGCAGACCGGCAAGCCGCTCGTCATCGTCGCCGAGGACATCGAGGGTGAGGCGCTCGCCACGCTCGTCGTCAACAAGCTGCGCGGCGGCCTGAAGATCGCGGCCGTGAAGGCGCCCGGCTTCGGCGACCGCCGCAAGGCCATGCTCGAGGACATCGCCATCCTCACGGGCGGCCAGATGATCGCCGAAGACCTCGGCATCAAGCTCGAGAACGTCACGCTCCCCATGCTCGGCCGCGCCAAGCGCGTGCGCATCGAGAAGGAGAACACCACGATCATCGACGGCGCCGGCGAGAAATCGGACATCGAGGCCCGCATTTCGCAGATCAAGAGCCAGATCGAGGAGACGACCTCCGATTACGACCGTGAGAAGCTCCAGGAGCGTCTCGCCAAGCTCGCGGGCGGCGTCGCGGTGATCCGCGTCGGCGGCGCGACCGAAGTCGAGGTGAAGGAAAAGAAGGACCGCGTCGACGACGCCCTCAACGCGACCCGTGCGGCCGTCGAGGAAGGCGTCTCGCCCGGCGGGGGCGTCGCGCTGCTGCGCGCCATCAAGGCGCTCGACGGCGTGAAGACGGAGAATGGCGACCAGAAGACCGGCGTCGAGATCGTGCGCAAGGCCATCCAGGCCCCGGCGCGCCAGATCGTCGACAATGCCGGCGGCGACGGCGCCGTGGTGGTCGGCAAGCTGCTTGAGGCCGCCGACTATGCCTATGGCTTCGACGCCCAGAAGGGCGAGTACGGCGACCTCGTGAAGCTCGGCATCATCGACCCGACCAAGGTCGTGCGCACCGCGCTGCAGGACGCCGCCTCGATCGCCAGCCTCGTCATCACGACGGAAGCCACGATCGTCGAAGCGCCCAAGAAGGAAACCGCGCCGGCGATGCCGGGCGGCGGCATGGGCGGCATGGACTTCTAAGCCTCGCCGTTACGCAAGGAATCGAGAAAGCTCCGGGGGAAACCCCGGGGCTTTTTCATATGCGCCAAACTTTTTCTCTCGCCGATGCGAAAGCGCCGCCGGCAAGGCAGGCGGCCGCCTATGAATTTCTCCTTAACCCATAAGGCCGCGCGCGCATTGTGCGGGAGCGACGAAAGCGCGCGGCGCCGAGGCGTTGCGATACGGAGCCCGCTCGGTTAGCATCAAGCGCATGCGCGGCTGCTCTGCTCGCGCGTCAAACCAAGATCTGGGAGCATTCCGATGGCGAGCAATCGCGGGTCGGCGTCCACGGACGCGGACTGGGCCGAACACGTAAAGACCTATAACGGTTTCCTCTGGCTGCTGAAATTCTCGGCCGCGGCCTCGGCGATAACGCTGATCGCCCTCTATCTCCTCTTCGCGCGGTAACAGGAACCGAGCCCCTCACGCCAAGCCGTCAGGGGCCACCATGACGGCGACGGTTTTCGCTTTCCAGGAGCAACCGGAGTTCGTCATGCGCATTGCCGTATTGGCCGAAACGGACAAAGCCGAGCCGCGCGTCGCGGCCACGCCTGAAACCGTCAAGAAATTCATCAGTCTCGGCGCCGAGGTCACGGTTCAGTCCGGAGCCGGCGCCGGGTCTGGAATATCGGACGCTGAGTACGCCGCCGCGGGCGCGAAAATCGGACCCGGCGTCGCGACGACGCTGGCCGGCGCCGACATTGCGTTGCGCGTGCGCCGCCCCTCGGCGGCCGAGATCGCCGGCGCGAAGCAGAACCTCGCCCTCATCTGCATCATGGACCCCTTCGGGAACGAGGCGGCCCTGGCCGATCTCGCGAGGACGGGCGCCATCGCCTTCGCCATGGAGCTCATGCCGCGGATCACCCGCGCGCAATCCATGGACGTTCTCTCCTCGCAGGCCAATCTCGCGGGCTATCGCGCGGTGATCGAGGCGGCGGCGGAATATGGCCGCTCCTTCCCCATGATGATGACGGCCGCCGGCACGGTGCCCGCCGCCAAGGTCTTCATCATGGGCGTCGGCGTCGCGGGCCTGCAGGCCATCGCCACGGCGCGCCGCCTCGGCGCCATCGTCACGGCGACCGACGTGCGCCCGGCGACCAAGGAACAGGTCGAGTCGCTCGGCGCGAAGTTTTTGGCCGTCGAGAACGAGGAATTCCAGCAGGCGCAGACCGCGGGCGGCTACGCCAAGGAGATGTCGAAGGAATATCAGGCCGCGCAGGCGGAATTGACCGCCAGCCACATCGCCAAGCAGGACGTGGTGATCACGACGGCGCTGATCCCCGGCCGACCGGCGCCGAGGCTCATCTCCGCCGACATGGTGCGCTCCATGCGGACCGGCTCGGTGATCGTCGACCTCGCGGCCGAGCGCGGCGGCAATTGCGAGCTGACGAAGCCCGGCGAAACGGCGATCGAGAACGGCGTCAAGATCGTCGGCGCGCTCAACCTCGCGGGCCGCATGGCGCCGACCGCCTCAAGCCTCTACGCCAGGAACCTGCTCGCTTTCGTCGAGACGCTCGTCTCGAAGGAGACGAAGCAGCTTGCGATCAACTGGGACGACGAGCTCGTGAAGGCGACCGCGCTCACGCGCGACGGCGCCGTCGCCGACGAGCGTTTCAAAAAAGCCTGAGCCGAAAGCATCCTCCAACGAAGGGCTTCGAATCATGACCGACTCTACGCAGCAATTGCTCGAAAAGGCGCGGGCCGCGGCCGAGGCCGCCCGGCATCTCGCGGATCAGGCGCAGCAATATTCCGATCAGATCGCCCAGACGGCGGCGGCCGCCACGGCGCACGGACTCGGCGGCGGCGCCATCGACCCGACCGTCTTCCGCCTCGCCATTTTCGTTCTCGCGGTTTTCGTCGGCTATTACGTCGTGTGGTCAGTGACGCCGGCGCTGCATACGCCGCTGATGTCCGTCACCAACGCCATCTCCTCCGTCATCGTCGTCGGCGCGCTTCTGTCGGTCGGCGTCGAGGAGGCGAGCGTCACGGATACGGGCGCCGGCTGGGCCCGCTGGTTCGGCTTCATCGCGCTCGTTCTCGCCTGCGTGAACATATTCGGCGGCTTCCTCGTCACCGAGCGCATGCTTTCCATGTATAAGAAGAAGGGCTGACCGCCATGAGCGCGAATATCGCAGCCCTTCTCTACCTCGGCGCCGGCGTGCTCTTCATCCTCGCGCTGCGCGGCCTCTCCTCTCCCGCGACCTCCCGCCAGGGCAACCGCTACGGCATGATCGGCATGGCGGTCGCCGTGGCGACGACGCTGCTCCTGCATCTGCCGCCACTCGCGGGCTTCGTGCTCATCATCGTCGGCGCGGCGGCCGGCGGCGGCGTCGGCGCCTATGTGGCGCAGCGCATTCCGATGACGGCGATGCCGGAGCTCGTCGCCTTCTTCCATTCGCTCGTCGGCCTCGCCGCCGTGCTCGTCGCAGGCAGCGCCTTCTTCGCCCCCCACGCTTTCGGCATCGGCTCGCCGGGCAATATCGAAGGCGGCAGCCTTTTCGAGATGTCGCTCGGCGCGGCGATCGGCGCGATCACCTTCACCGGCTCGATCATCGCCTTTCTCAAACTCTCCGAACGCATGAGCGGCAAGCCGATCCTGCTGCCCGAGCGCCACACGATCAACATCATGCTCGGCCTCGCCCTCGCGGCGCTGATCCTGCTGTTCGTGGCGACGGAATCGGGCTTCTGGCTCTTCCTGCTGATCCTCGTGTCGCTCACGCTCGGCGTGACGCTGATCATCCCGATCGGCGGCGCCGACATGCCGGTCGTCGTCTCCATGCTCAACTCTTATTCGGGCTGGGCGGCGGCGGGCATCGGCTTCACGCTGGGCAATCTCGCGCTCATCGTCACGGGCGCGCTGGTCGGCTCGTCAGGCGCCATCCTCTCCTACATCATGTGCAAGGGGATGAACCGCAGCTTCGTGTCCGTCATTCTCGGCGGCTTCGGCGGCGAAACCGTCGTGGCCGGCGGCGCCAAGGAGACGCGCAACGTCAAGCAGGGCTCGCCCGAGGACGCGGCCTACATCATGCAGAACGCCGCCAAGATCATCATCGTGCCCGGCTACGGCATGGCGGTGGCGCAGGCGCAGCATGCGCTGCGCGAAATGGCGGATCTGCTGAAGAAGGAAGGCGTCGAGATCAGCTACGCCATCCATCCCGTCGCGGGCCGCATGCCGGGCCACATGAACGTGCTGCTCGCCGAAGCCAATGTGCCTTATGACGAGGTCTTCGAACTCGAGGACATCAACTCGGAGTTCGGCCAGGCGGACGTCGCCTTCGTCATCGGCGCCAATGACGTCACCAATCCGGCGGCGAAGACCGACAAGTCCTCGGCGATTTACGGCATGCCGATCCTCGACGTCGAAAAGGCGAAGACGGTGCTCTTTCTCAAACGCGGCATGGGCTCCGGCTACGCCGGCGTCGAGAACGAGCTTTTCTTCCGCCCCAATACGATGATGCTGTTCGGCGACGCCAAGAAGACCGTGGAAGCGATCGTGAAGTCGCTGGCGCATTGAGCGCGCAGGGCCGTCAATCGCCATGAATAAAAAGGCGCTCGGGATTTTCCCGGGCGCCAATCGGCGGGGCGCCTGAAAAAATCCCGATCGCTCGAAGCTTCACTACCTATTCCTCGTGTCTCATGATCGCCAACACGACCACGGCCATTCGCACGCGCCGACCAGTTTCGGGGCGGCCTTCGCGATTGCGACGGCCCTGAATATCGGCCTCGTGGCCGCGGAGCTGGCCTTCGGCTATCAATCCAACTCCATCGCCCTTGTTTCGGACGGCGTGCATAATCTTTCCGACGTCTTCGGGCTGCTCCTTGCCTGGGGCGGGTCGTGGCTGGCGACGCGGCGGCCAAGCGCGACGCATACCTACGGCTATCGGCGCGCGTCCATCCTGGCCGCGCTTGGAAACGCCGCGCTCCTCCTCGTCGCGACGGGCGGTCTCATCGTCGAAGCCGCGCAGCGGCTCTCCAGCGCCCCTTCCGTCGCGAGCGGCACGGTGCTGTGGGTCGCCTCCGTCGCGATCGTCATCAATATGGGAACGGCGTCGCTGTTTCTTCGCGGCCGCGCTTATGACCTGAATATCAGAGGGGCCTTTCTCCACATGGCGGGAGACGCGGCCGTGTCGCTCGGCGTCGTGGCCGCGGCGCTCCTTATCGGTTGCACGGGATGGCTGTGGCTTGATCCCGCCGTCGGCGTCGCGGTCGCCGTCCTGATTATCTGGAACGGTTGGGGACTGATGCGCGAGGCGCTCAATCTCGCGCTCGACGCCGTTCCGGCCGGCGTCGATCCGGCGGCTGTGGAGGATTACCTGTCGAGCTTACCCGGCGTGACCGACGTCCATGATCTTCACATTTGGGGAATGAGCACGACCGAAACGGCGCTGACCGCCCATCTCGTGCGCCCATCCGCCGAGCCGGACGATAAATTCCTGATAGAGATCGCGCATGAACTGGAAGCGCGCTTCGCAATAGGGCACGCAACCATCCAGATCGAGCGCGGCGACAGCGAATGCCGTCTCGCGCCCGCGCACATCGTTTAGGGCGGGCCAGCAAACGCGCCCGCCGGGAGGACGTAAAAAACGCTCGGGAGCAGATTCCAAGCTCAGGCTGCTGACAAAGTAGCGGCGGCGCCCCTCGCGCTTCGAGACGCTTGCCGCGCAAGCTCCTTTAGCATGAGGGGCTT
Organism: Methylocystis sp. JAN1; assembly: GCF_052186135.1. Classification (GTDB taxonomy): domain Bacteria; phylum Pseudomonadota; class Alphaproteobacteria; order Rhizobiales; family Beijerinckiaceae; genus Methylocystis. The sequence continues at coordinate 97,183 of NZ_CP181499.1, forward strand.
CTTCCTTCGGCGACGGACACTTAGGCTTCATCCTGAGGAGCGAGTGCAAGTCAGGTTTTCCCGACTTGCGCAAAACCCGACTTGCACAAAACAAGAATGTTGATCTCGGGCAGGCCCGAGATCGCAGCTCGCGTCTCGAAGGATGAGGGCGCCTTGGGAAGTTTGTCAACAAACTGCGCCCGGGAGCAGATCCCGGGCGTTTTTGCGTTGGGCCTTGGCCAATCAGTCGACCGAGAAGGCGACGGGCTGGAACAAGCTTTGCGGCAGGCCGCCCTCATTGTCGACATAGAAGATGCCGCGCTCGGGATGCTTGCTCGCGCCGTAGTCATATTTGGCGGCGAAGAAGAAGGTCCGCTGGGGGAACGGATGAAACAGGAAGTATTTGTAGTTCCCGATATTGTCGATGCCGAGGTCGAACGACCAGCGCTCGTTCCACTTGTAGTTCATCTTGGTGTCGACGATGAAGAAGCGGTCGAAGGCGCCATAGACGCCATGGGCGATGTCGTTGTTCGACAGCGTCGACCACATCCTGTCCTGCCAGCGCGCCGCCACCGTGAACGACCAATGATCGTCGGGCCGGTAAGTCGCGACGCCCGTCCAGCGCCACTTCGGGACGTAAGGCACGTTTTTGCCCGCGACGCTGAGCGCCCAGTTGTCGAGATTGTTGCCGCCGGCAGGCGCCCATGTTGGATCGGAGATGATGCGCGAGTTGACGTAGGTCATGCTCCCCATCAGCTCGAGTCCCTTGATAAAGACGTCGTCCTTGCTCGCAGCCAGTTCGACGCCGCTATTGCGAATGCGCGAGACATTGACGTTGCCGGAGGTCAATTGGGTGAGCGCGCCCTGCGTTACGTAGAGGCTTTGGGAAATGATGGCGTCGCGCACCTCTTCGTCGAAGAGCGACACGCGCGCCGTTCCGTTTCCGCCAATCCTGCGCTCGAAGGTCAACTCCTTGGTGAGGGCGACCTCCGGCCGGAGATTGGGGTTTGGGTTGACCGCGGCCGCGGAGCCGGTCAGCGAGGTGATGTTGTAGAGCTCCTTCGCCGTGGGGAAGCGATTGGCCATGCCGACCGACCCCGTCACCGTCCATTTGTCGTCCGGCGTCCACTGCAGCGATCCCTTGGGCGAGAAACGCGTCGAGTAAAGATTCGGCTGGTAGATCGGCAGCATGCTCGCCAGCGAAGCGGTCGAGCCGAAGCCGTTCGCGTTGATGCCGCCAAGCAACTGGTTGTAGCCGTCCGAGGCCTGCCAGTGCTCGCCGCGAACGCCCAGAGTGAGCTTCAGATTGTCCTGGATCCGGAAGGCGTCCTGCGCCCACAGCGCCTGCGTGCGCGTGGTGCCGTTGCCGATCGAGGAGACGACGCCATAGGCCGAGGCGGTGCCCGATGGCCAATTGGTCGTCAGCCAGGTGGGATTGTTGAGATGGAACTGGTCGCCATGCAGACCGAAGCTGATGTCGTGGCCGGCGAGAATTCCATCCGGGCGGACAATGCCCTTCATGTCGAAGAGCGTCCAATAGGTTCCGGTGTAGACGTTGTTCTTACCCGTCTGCGTATAGCCGCCGAGGGGAAGCGCAAGGCTGTAGGGCGCCGCGGCGCTGAAAGGCGAAACCTGATCCGACTGCAGATAGGTGAAGTTCGACGCGGAAATTTCCCAGTCGAAAACGCCGCCGGTATTGCTCTTCACCGCCGCCGCATTGGTGAGGATCTTTTCCTGAATGCGGTAGTAGGCGGCGCCGAAACTCTGGAGCGTCGAGTTCTGCAGGCCCCAGGGATTGGTCCTGCTGTTGAAGAGAAGGCCATAAACCGGCCCATAGCCCGAAAAGAGGTAATTCTCCGGAAGCGACGTGCCGTCGTTCGACCAGAAGCCGAGCGTATAGGTCGCGCGGATGGTCTGCGAGAAGTCGTAAGCGAGCTTCAGTTTGGCGTTGACCTGATCGTTCGCGAGATTGCCCGCAGAGCCGAGAACCGTCGCGGGCACGCCAAATTTTGTCGTCGCGAAATAGGCCCCCGGATAGCCATAGAAAACGTTGGAGGGCGCGGTCACATAGGTCAGCGGCTGTTGCGAGCCGCGCTGCCAGTTGCCCGAGATCGTCCAGGAGAAATCGCCGACCTTGTCGCCGATGAAGGCGCTGGTGACGTTGTTGACGAGGCCTTTCGACGTTCCATAGAGCGAGAAATCCTGGACGGCGAGCGTGTCTTTCAACGACACTTCGAGCTTTTCGGGCATGCGCGTCGTGATCTTCAGCACGCCGCCCATGGAGTTGCCGGGATATTGCGCCGAATAGGGGCCGTAGAGGAAGTCGACGCGCTCGATTTCTTCCGGCGCGACAAGGCCCCAGCGCGGAGCGCCGATCGTGTTGTCGTTGCCGATCAACGCCGTGAGGAGAAGATCGTCGGCATAGACGAGGCTACGCGCCGATGAATTGACGCCCCAGGTGCGGGTTTGGAGCACCGCCTGCGTGTCGCCGTTGTTGCGTTTGCGCACGAAAAGGCTCGGCATGTATTTCACCGCGTCTTCCGTGTCGACGATATTGACCTGCCGCTCGATCTGCTGGCGCGTGACGCTCGCGACGGTGTTCGGCAATTGCCATCGCTCGACGAAAGCCGGGCGGCCGTCGGGGAGCGTGGGCGACCAGCGCGAAACGATCGGCGACGGCGCCGTAACGGGTCCCGTCGCGGGAACGCCGCGGGCGGCGGCGGGTTGCGCCGGGCCGCGCGACGGCGCAGCCGCATGGTCGTGGGAGGCGCTGCGGCGCTGGCCGCTGACGTCGATGGTCGGAAGCGTATGCATGGCGAGCGCCGGCAGAGCGGCGAAAATCAACGCGCCGGCGGAGACGCCGCGCAAAAGTGCGTAACGAGACATTTCGTGAACCCTTCCCTGCGCCGGCGAGGCGGCGCGTCTGAACTCTGAGGGCGCGTCGGGCCCTTCCCGGGAGATCAGACGGGGAAAGGAGGCGCTCGAGGCGGCGCGCTCTTGTTGAACGCGGACCCTGACGGGCGCACCTCGATCCAGTTCAGCGAAACGCGCCATTCGAGCGCGACCGAACGCGCGGGCAGAACCGGCGCGGCGCTGCCAATGGCGGTGAGGCCCAATTGACAGAGCGAGCAGGAGGCGTGGTCATGGGGAGCCGGGGCGCCCGTCGGAAGAGATTTGCCGCCGTCGAGCCGCGCGGCCAGATCCGACGCGAGGGCGTCGGAAAGGGCGGCCGCCTGCCGATGGCAGGGCGCGAAACCGTCGCGCCCCGCGGACGCGCCCCAGAGGGACGCGCCGATCTGCGCCAGCAAAGCGACGCAGACAATCAGCGATGCGAATAGCCCTTTGCGCATGAGCCGCCCGACGAGTTGATCCGATCCCGCGGGCGGCTCTGTCGATCCGCCTCACGGCGCCACAGCAAAATCAGGCGTTTAGCGTAATTAACCTTAGTTGCTGGACCAACGCCACTTTGTCGCCAAAGTTGACCCTTTCCAAGGTTGCTTGCGTTGTCAAAGATTAAAAAATCCATTAAGAGACTTTTATGTCACAGTTGCGGAACATCGGCCTGAAATTACGCCCGGCGATTGCAATCGTCGCGGTGTGGGCGTTGATGTTCAGCGTCGCCATGTCGAGCGCGGCGACTGTGAGCGCGACGGACGTCGTGGCGAAGAGCAACGGGGCCGTTAGCGGCGGGCTGTTCGCCTGCTTCAAGCGCCACATGACGCAGCGCGCCGACGCGGCGAGCGACAAGGCGGCGCCCGAAGGCAATCCGACTTCCGGCAAGCACCATTGTCCCTGCTGCCTGGCGGCGGCCTCCGTCGCGGCCGTCCTGCCGGCGCGCGCCGCCGCCGGGGCTGCGGCTTTCCCGGCGCCGAAGCCCGTCTTTTACGTCGTCGAAAACAGCGACGCGCCGAAGAACGTCTCATCTCGATCCGCGCATGGCGCGAGAGCTCCGCCCGCGCGAGCTTAAAATCCTTCCGATCGGCGGACCGTTATGCTGGCCCTTCGGGCGCATGCGGGTGGCCTGGCCGATCAGGGACGCCCTTTAGCGTCTGGATCACAACAAAAAGCAAGCAGACGCCGTCGCCGCGTGAGTCGCGCGCGCGTCATCGAAGATGAGTGAAGTTCCATGGATCATACGTCGCTTTCCCCGCTCGCCATGTTTTTGAACGCCGGCCCGGTCGGCAAGGTCGTGATGGCGATGCTGCTGCTCGCCTCCGTCTGGACCTGGGTTCTGATCATTGAAGCGACATCCGCCGTCATTCGCATCGGCAGGGCTGCGAAGGAGGCCCGCGCGGGCGGCCCCGTCGGCCTGCTCGAGCCCATCGTCGCCGCCGGCCGCGAGTCGTTCGCGCTCGACCTTCCCGACGAGACGATCGGCGACAAGCGCGAGCGCATCGCCGAAAATATGAGCCGCGCGGCGCGCGAGTTCCTCACCAAGGCGGAAGGCGGCCTGCCCAATCTCGCGGTCATTTCCTCCGTCGCGCCCTTCGTCGGCCTCTTCGGCACGGTCTGGGGCATCATGACGAGCTTCGCCGGCATCGCGCAGTCGCAGGACACGAGCCTCGCGGTCGTCGCGCCGGGCATCGCGGAAGCGCTCGCCGCCACGGCCTACGGCCTCGCCGCGGCCATTCCGGCTTCGGTCGGATACAATCGCATCGGCGCCGCCTTCGCCCGTCTCGGCCAGCAGGTCGCCCATTACATCGAAGACGAAGCGCTCCGCATGACGAGCCAGCCCGGCGCGCGCCGTCACTCGCAGAAGGAGGCCGCGTAACATGGCCCTCCCAACCCGCTTCAAAGGCAATAACGACCTCTATCAGCCGCTCGCGGACATCAACGTCACGCCGCTCGTCGACGTGATGCTGGTGCTGCTCATCATCTTCATGGTGACGGCGCCGCTGCTTGCAAAAGGCGTGAAGGTCAATCTGCCGCAGGCCAGCGCCGCGGCGCCGATCAACCAGAAGGATCCGATCGTCGTCACGGTCGGCAAGGACGGGAAGGTCTCGCTCGGCGCCGACGAAACCACGCCGGAGGCGCTGATCGACGGCATCCGCGCCATGATGGGCGACGACCATACGCGCGTCGTGCATGTGCGCGGCGACACCGAGGCCGTCTATGGCGAGGTCGTCGCCGTGATGGACAAGCTCGCGACGAACGGCATCACCCATATTGCGATCATGACCAATTCGCGCAGCAAGACGGGCGCGGCCGTGAAGGCGGCGGTCCCCGCCGCGCCGGCGGCGGGAGGGGCCAAATGACGGATTTCGCCCTCAGTCCCGAATATGCCAGCCGGCGCGACGAGCCCCCGCCCGGGCCGCCGCCGGTCAACCCGCCCTGGCTGCGTCCGGTCGCGATCGTCGCCATCGTCGCGGTCCATGTCGCGATCTTCGCGGCCTTCATTCTCGGTCCGAAGCCGGAGCCGCTGGCGTTGTCCGAGAACTATGTCGACCTTGAAAGCGGCGACTTCGTCGAGCAGGAGGAAGTGAGCGCGGCGGAGGACACGCCGCCGCCGGTCGCCGTGGAACAGCCGGAGCTCGCCTTGCCGCCGCCGGTCGTCATGGCGCCCGACGCCATTCCGCTGGCGATGAAGAAGGAAGACGTCGAGAAGGTCGAGAAGAAGCAGGAAGAGCGCAAGCAGGTCGAGCGCGCCGAGCAGGCCCGAGAGGCGCAGGCCCGGCGGCGCGCCGGCTCGCCGGAAGGCAATGGCCGGCAGGGCGGCGCCGCTTCGGCGAGCTGCCTCGCCCATGTTGCGGCGTCGTTGCGCTCGCATACGCCGGGGTCCACGAGCCTCGGAGCGGGAACCGCGCATGTGACCTTCCACGTCAATCCCGGCGGCGGCATCTCCGGCGTGGCGGCCTCCGGTTCGACTCCCGCGCATGCGGCGCTGGCGCGGCGCATCGTGTCGTCCTCGCGCGGACCCGGCAGTTGCGGCTCGGCTTTCGTGGCCCAGTCCTTCGCCTTCCATTGACGTCGGCCGGCGGGCCCGCTTGCGCGCCCGCCGGCCCTTTTCCGGATGCAACGTCATGACCCTTCTGCATTGCGGACGAGCCGCGCTCGTCTGCGCGTTCTTCATTTGCGGGGCCGCGCGCGCGGAAGCGCCGAAGCCGGCGGCGCCGGTTCCGGCCCCGACTTCCGGAGCCAAGCCCGCCGCGCCGACAGCTGCGGCGCAGACCCCTCTTCCCGCCGCGTCGAAGCCCGCGGCCGCGGCGGCGCCATCCCCAAGGCCAGCCGCCGCGCCGGCCGGGTCCGCCATGTCCGAGAGCAAATATCTGAGCCTGCTCTACGCCGAGATCGCCAAGCACACGCCGCAGGACAATTTGGCGGGCCCCGGCGAAGTGACGGCGAGCTTTATCATCGGCGCCTCGGGCAAGGTCGAAAAGGTGACGATCGACAAGACGTCGAGCCCGGCCCATGCCGGCATCGTCAGGAAGATCCTCGCCGAGGTCGTGACGCCGCCGCCGCCCGGCGGCTCCATGGATGTCGGCCAGACGTTCAAATTCCGCTGAATCGAATAGAAACCGATTTGGGAGGATGCTCCGATGTCGCTTTCCCGCCTGTTTCTCGCCTCGGCCGCGGCCCTCGCCCTGACGGGCGCCGCACGCGCCGAACCGCCCATGCCGGGCGACGCCAAACCCGCCGACGCCAAGCCCGCCGAGGCGAAATCCACGGCGGCCTCCGCCGCGGCCGACCATCAGCATGCGGGACCGGCCTGCGCCGAGGCGAAACCGGCCTGCGCCATGACGGTCAATCCGGCCTTCGACGCCAGGGGCAAGCTCTGGGTCGCCTTTTCGGTCGGCAAGACAGTGTATGTCGCATCCTCCGCCGACGGCGGCAAAAGCTTCGCCGCGCCCGCGACCATCGCGACGAACGCCGACGGCGTGATCGACGCGCATGGCGATGCGCGCCCCAAGATCGCCGCGCTCGCTGACGGGACGCTTCTCGCGAGTTATACGACGCGCCCCGACAAGCAGATGATCGGCACGATCTTCACCGCGCGCTCCACAGATGGCGGCAAAACCTTCTCTGCGCCGCAGCCCATGCTGACCGAAGGCGGCCAGCGTTTCGAGACCTTCGTCGTCACGCCCAGGGGCCGCATCTACGCCGGCTGGCTCGACAAGACGAACGCGCTCAAGGCGAAGGCCGAGGGCAAAGAGTTCGAAGGCAGCGGCGTCGCTTTCGGCTGGTCGGACGACAGGGGCCAGACTTTCGCCGGCAAGAAAATCCTGATGGATCACGCCTGCGAATGCTGCCGCATGGCTTCCGCCCTCGATCGCGACGGCCAGCCCGTCTTCCTGTGGCGGCAGGTCTTCGACGGCAATATCCGCGACCATTACGCCGCAAAGCTTTCCGCCGACGGGGCGACGCTCGCGGGCGGCCGCGTCTCCGACGACAACTGGGCGATCAACTCTTGCCCGCATCACGGGCCGAGCCTCGCCATCGACGCAAATGGCGTCTGGCATGTCGTCTGGTTCACCAGAGGCAAGAACAGGCAGGGACTGTTCTACGCGCAGAGCAAGGACGGCGGAAAGACGTTCTCCAGCCCGGAAAAATTCGGCGACGACGCCAGGGCGCCCGGCCATCCGGGCGCCCTCGCTGCGAAAGGCCGCCTCTATCGCGTCTGGAAGGAGTTCGACGGAACGACGACGACCATACCGATGCAGATGTCGCGCGACGGCGGCAAGAGCTGGAGCGCGCCGCGCGTGATCGGGCAGACCGAGGACGCCTCGGACCACCCCGAACTCGTCGCCAACGGGAACGCCGCTTATCTCTCATGGGTCACGCATAAGGAAGGCTATCGCCTCATTCCGCTCCCGCGTGACGAAAAGAGCGCGGCGGCGCGGTGATCGCAATGACGCGCCTTTTTGGATTCGTTGTCGCCCTCGCGCTCGCCTCGAGCGGCGCGCGGGCGCTCGATTTTCAACCCTATGGCCGCGGCGCTTTCGCGCAGATCGTGAAGGCGCATGCGGGCAAGCCGCTCATCATCCATTTTTGGTCCGTCACCTGTCCGCCCTGCATAGCGGAACTGCCGCAATGGGCGAAAATGGTCTCCGACCAGACGAGCGTCGACGTCGTCTTGGTGAACACGGACAGCGACGAGGATCGCGCGCGCGCCGAAATGCGGGCCGAGAAAGCCGGGCTCGGCAAGGCGACGCATTACGGCTTCTCCGATGATTTCGTCGAGAAACTCTACTTCGAAGCCGATATGGCGTGGCGCGGCGAATTGCCCTTCACCACGCTGGTGGCGCCTGATGGCGGCGTAACCGCGGTGACAGGCGCGATCGACGATCCGCTCGTTACGAAATGGCTGGAGAAACGCGCCGCGAAGCAGGGCTCCTCCGCGAATACACGCTAGTCCCAGTGGACTCTTGAGGGATTCCCGAATCGGCGACGCCGTTAGTTTATCCCCGATGGTTGCGCGATAATCTTGAAGGCGAGGAAACACGTTCTGTGGAGTCGTCGTTTTCGATCCACCGCCCTCCGGTCGTGACCTCGGAGACCCATCCGTGAACTTGAGGGGTATGTTGCTTATGAATATGCAGGCGTAGCCCCGGATGTGGTGCGGACGAGAAACCACGCGTCCGAGCTGTAACGCTGTGAGAACGTCACAAGGCAGCCGTCGAGTTTGTATTTGAACGCCGCCCAGACCAGAATAGCCTGCTCGCGGTTACGCCAAGCTGCGTTGAGGGCGTGGAAAGTTTGATTTTTATAGAAGCTCTTGCACGCCCGCAACGTTCCGCGCCCACGCTTGCGGAACTCGGGCCGCCGTTCGAGTCCGGGCGGCGGCGGCATTTTCGCCCGCAATTTCCGGTCGGCGGGGAACGCACCGGCGCGCATACGCGCACAACCAGGAGACGCAAGCTCGGCTATCTGGGAACAAGCGAGGAGCGGGCGCGGAGCCGCGCGGTTACCGCTCGGTTACAAATTCGCGCGAAAATCAAAGCAGTCGCCTATTTCCTCGTCCACGCGCCGCGCTGGTCGCCACCACTCCTGAACGAAGGCGACCGCGCCGTCGTCGGCCGCTTCGTCTGCCTCGCCGCACCAGCGAAATTCGCGACCGGCCGCAACGGAGCGGCGGGAGATATCTGATGGAGGAGCCGACGGTCAAACGCTTCCTGCCCTGGGTGGTCGCCACGGCGCTTTTCATGGAGCAGCTCGACGCGACCATCGTGAACACCGCTGTGCCCGCCATGGCCGAGAGCTTGCGGGTGACCCCTCTGAGCCTGAAGGCCGTCGCGGCGAGCTATGTGTTGAGCCTCGCCGTCGGCATTCCGGTCAGTGGGTGGATCGCGGATCGCTTCGGGACCAGAAGGGTCTTCGCCGCAGCCATCGCGGTCTTCACGATCGCCTCCGTGCTGTGCGGATTGTCCCAGAGCGCCGGGCAGATGGTCGTCGCCCGCATCCTTCAGGGCGCCGGCGCGGCGCTGATGATGCCTGTCGGCAGATTGACCATTGTGCGGACGTTCGAGAAGAGCGAGCTGATGACCGCGATGAATTTCGTTATCATCCCGGCCCTTGTCGGCCCGCTTCTCGGCCCGACGGTCGGCGGCCTGATCGTGCATTGGCTTTCATGGCGCGAGATCTTCTTCGTGAACGTCCCCATCGGGGTCGTCGCGCAGTGGCTGATTCATCGCTACATGCCCAATTACCGCGAGGATGCGCGTCGCCCCTTCGATTGGCTCGGCCTCGCCTTTTTTGGTTCAGGCACCGCGCTTCTCTCCTGGCTTCTGGAGATTTTCGGCGAACATCAGATCGGGCTTGCTGCCGGCGCCGTCCTTTTCGCCGTCGCGATTGGGCTGCTTCTGGCTTATTGGCTCTATGCGCTTAGAGCCCCCTACCCGTTGCTTGATCTCGCCCTGTTCAAAAAGCGGACGTTTGAAGTCTCCGTCTCCGGCGGTTTCGTCACGAGGCTGGGCGTGGGCGGCCTGCCCTTCCTGACGCCGCTATTGTTGCAGGTCGGGCTCGGACTCCCCGCGTGGGAATCCGGGCTCCTCATGATGCCGACGGCGGCCGCCGCCATGGGCATGAAGATGGCGTCACGGCCCATCCTCGCCCGCTTTGGATATCGAACCGTGCTCATCGTCAACACCGTGATGATCGGCGTCACGACCTGTCTCTACGCCCTTGTGACTGAGCAGACGCCGCTCGTCGCGGTCGTCGCGATCGGATTCGCGCTGGGCTTTTTCAACTCGCTCCAGTTCACCAGCATGAACAGCATGGCCTATGCGGATGTCGAGCCGCAGGAGGCGAGCATGGCGGCCACGATCGCCAGCTCGTTCCAGCAGATTTCGATGAGCTTCGGCCTCGCCATCGGATCGCTGGTCGCCGCCTGGTTCCTCGGCGGCGCGCCGCAGTCCGATTCCCACGCCGTCATCGGCGCGCTTCACAGCGCTTACCTGTCGCTGGGCTTCCTCACCATCGTCTCCTCCCTGTCGTTCTGGAGATTACATGCGACCGACGGCGCCAGCCTGAGCCGGGCGAGTCCGGAAATGGCTTGACGAGCGGCGCGGGCGGTGGAGACCAAGGGCTTGCTGCAGCCAACCAGAGCCGCGTCAGGCCGGGGACGTGCGCGACCTTCTTGAAGAACGCAGGGCTCGCGAGCCTCCCCGTAGAAGGGAACCCCTCGAAGTGACGGCGTGTTGATCAGCTTCAAATAGCTCGCTGCATCGGACGCCTATCGATCCAGCCGAAATCAAATCTTAGCCTACTTCCTAAAACTTCATCCCGACGCCAGTGACCGGGCCATGGATGACGGCGTTGACGCCATTCTCGCGGCCGTCGACCCATTTGGAGAAATTCATCCCCAGCGCGCGATAGCCGATAAGGCCCGTGAGTTTCACGCCATTGACTTCGAAGTCCGTGTTGTAGCCGCCGAAGAATTGCCAGCTGAACTTGCTGCCGGCGCCGAAACCGCCGATGTCGCCGCGCATCTCGAATGTGCCGCCCGGCGTGAAACTGTGGCGCATGCGCAGGCCGATGACGGGGTCGATCCACCACAGGGCGCCAGACCCCAATATGCTCTTGCCGCCTATTTGCTGGACGCCAAGCAAGGACGAGTTGGCGGCGCCGGCGAAATCGGCGGAGAGATTGAGCCCGATATTGGCGTAGCGCAGCCCTGCATAGGCGTCGATCGCCGTGAAGGAGTTGGGCGTGTTTAGAAGCTTCCAGCGCGCCAACTCATAGCCAAAGCCGGCTTCGCCGATGGCAAGCGTCATCCGCAAATGCCCGCTGACATTCGCCGCGACGGCGAGGTCGGCGACAGGCGAGCGCAGCGAGAGCGCCGAGCCAGCAAAACGTAGCCGCGCCCACGCCAAGTCGCCATAGGCCCAGAAGGGGCCGTTCGACGTCTCGACCCGGCCCATGAAGGCAAGGGGGAAAGACGAACTCTTTGTGATGGCGTCGACAAACGTCATATCGGAACCAAGCGCCTCGCCTTGCAAGGTCGAAGCGCCGTTCATATTGGTCGCCCAGAAATAAGGCGTCACCAGCCATCGCCAGCCGTCATATTCCGGCCGCTCGACGCTGGCGAACTGCGGCGTGGCCAAAAGCGGCGTCGCGGGCGATCCGCTCGTTTCCGGAAGGGACGCGTCGAAGCGATAGTTAAGGCCCGCGCGCAGAACATGGCCATTGTAGCGCGCATGGACGCTCGTTGCGTCGACGACCGACGCGATTCCGAGAAGGCCAAACTGCGCCAAAGAGGGATTGGCGAGCCAAAGTTCGCCGAGGTCGTAATATAGATATTCGGCCTTCGCGGAAAGGTTGCGGCTTATCGCCGCCTCCGCTCCCGCGCCGATCGTCCAGCCGGTCAGGATGTCGTAATGATCGCCGCGCACCGTGTCGGAGATGAGGAGCGACGGTCGCAAGCTCTGGGCGACGGCGCCGGTGAGATTGGCGCCGCCATAAGCGAAGCCGCCGGTGACGTAGGCCATGACGGCCGGCGTGATCGTATAGCCGAGGCGGCCGCGCACCGTGCCCAGATATTCGAGCGCGCGATTGACCTCGAAGCTCGTCGCCGCAAATCCGATGGTTGCGGGATAGATGCTGAGCTGACCATTCCCGCCGCGCACGCCAGCGCCTTGAATGTCGGCCTCCATGCCGGCGACCAGCCGATCCGACAATTGCCAATTGTAGCCTAGTTGACCGCCAAACAGGAAACCATCGAGGCGCGCGCGAACTGTTCCCGTGGCGCCCGCCGCCGAAACCGGACCGAACCCCGCAAAAGTATTGTCGAGGATATTAGCCGTCGCCATATTGACAGGATCGCCGCCAGTCCAGGCGTAGCCGGCGCTCAGGCCGACATAAAGCCCGGTCCAGGTGAAGACGAGAGGCGGCGGGGCAGGCGCTTTTTGGGATGGAAGGTCGGCGGCGCCCGCCGGCGAAACTGCGGCAAGCGCCATTATCGTCGCCAAAAATATATGCGTCTTCATTGGGTAAGACATCGAATTCCGGAGTGCGAAGCGGATTTAAGGAAGGGGGAAAGGGGGAGACTGCTACAAGTCTATCCTTTTTATCGTCCAGTCGACGGTCGGGATATGCGGCAGTTCTCGCCCGTCATCCACTCCGATTTCGTTCTTGATGATTGCTTCGAGTTTGCCGCTCATCGTCATTATCAAGTCAGCATTGGCCTTCCGGTCCGCGGCCAGGTTCTTGCCCTCGCGGGGATCGGTTTCAAGATCGAAGAGCTCGACGTCGTTCCAGTCAAAGAGCTCGTTGATCGTCTTGGGCTTATTGTGGTCCACCGGCGCGAAATAGCGCGAAAATTTATAGCGTCCGTCGAAGACGGTGCGAAGGCTGCCGCGCTTTTTCATGTTCGGCCTGTATCCAGCTTTCAGAAGCTCGACGACAGGCTTTTTGCCCGCCATTTTCGCTTCCGCATTGATGCGATACACCTCGTGGTCGTTTGTTCCGAGGCCGCTGTAGGTGAAGAGCACGCTGTCACGAACGGAATGCGTATCGGCGGCGCGCGGGTTTGACAGGGCCGAGGTCATGTCCTTTCCAGGCAACTGGCGCCCCGCAAATTCTCCGCGCTTCCCAGCTTCGACGCCGGCCATGGACAGGAACGAAGGCGCGAGATCGATGTGGCTGGTCAGGGCCCGGCAATCGTGCCCGCCCTTCACATCGGGGTGAACGATGTAAAGCGGCAGGTGGATGGCCTCTTCATAAGCGAAAGGCCCTTTACCACGCAGGCCATGGGCGCCGGCGGCTTCGCCGTGGTCAGAGGTAAAGACGATAATGGTATTGTCGGAAAGGCCGAGGGCGTCGAGTTCCTTCAGAATGACCTCGACTTGCGCGTCGACGCTGCGAATGCAGTTGACATAATAATCAGCGAAGCGGCGCCAACGGTCTTGTTCCGGGGGAATGTGGCCGAGCACATAATCCCAAACCTTCTGGAATTCGCCATGCGCTTCGGGGCGACCTGATGCATCGAACGGCTCCGTCAAGCTTTCCGGCAGGGGAATGTTCCAGCTCGCCCGATAAAGAGGGTGATTGGGCGCACGCGCGGCGTGCATCATCAGGAATCCGCCGTCCTGAACGGATTGTCCGGACGCGTCCGTGTTGAAATACATCACATCGTGGGGATTAACGAGACCGACCGTTAGAGCCCAAGGCTTTCCGTCATCCGAAAGCGGCTGTCCATGCCGTCGCAGCCATGTAATGGCGCTTCCGGCAATGAGATGATCAAAATGGTAGCCGCCGAGCGTGTGTCCGATGATGTCGCCGGGGCCAAAGAAATCCGAGAATCCGTATTCGTCCATCTCGCGCGTGAAGAGGCGGTCGGCTTCCTCGGCGTCGATTTTTCGGCTGAGATGCCATTTACCCTTGTAAGCCGTGTAATAGCCAGCCTTGCGCAGCATGTGCCCATAGGTTGAAACCTTTGGAGAAAGGCTGCCGATATAGGGCACGTCTACATTTTCAAACATGCCGTTGTTTGGCGTCGTGAGCCCAGTCATCATGACGCTTCGCGAAGACGTGCACATGGTCGCCGGGCAATAATGCTTATGGAAAGCGACTCCACGTCTTTGTAGCGTCTCATGCGCCGGTAGCGAGAGACCGGCAGGCCATTTTGGCCAGTAGCGCTCTTGATCGGTGAAAATGAAAAGGATGTTCGGCCTCTTGGACCGCACGCGCTGAACCACCGGCGCTGAGACATTCTGCCTTCGAGCCGCCGCATCAGCCGAGCCTCCGAAGGCCGGCGCCAATGTTGCTGCAAGCAGGGTCGTAGCGGAAGAAAGCACATCGCGCCTTGTCGGCATTGGGGGCTCCGTCAATATCTGCAAGCGTGGACCCCGCCAGTGGACCGGGGTCCTCCTTGTCATCGCGCGTTTTTCTGAACAGCTTCCATAAGGGACGATTTCGGAAGCTTCTTGCAGTAGCGCTCGATTTTCTCGGTGTTGCGCTTAACGTAGCGCGAGTCGACGACGGTCAGGTTGTTCTTGGACATGAAGTAACCTCGCATCCAGTTTCCGATGAAGTCTTTGGTGTCGGGATCGTAGCCGGCAAAGTCCTTACATGTGATTTGAGACATCTCGACTGTGACTTGCGCAATCGCGGGGGCGGCGATAGCGAGAGCGGCGACAACGCCAGCGAAAATCGGTTTACGGCTCATGTGACTCCCTCGATCGTGTCTTTTATTTCTTCTCAGATGCGCGCTGCAGTCCTGCAAACACGGACTCCGACTTATTCGAGCCGCACCAATCGATCACGCTGGCGACGTTCTTTTGAAAAAGACCGACGTCGATATAGGTGCGTCCGCTTTTTTGTGAGAACCATCCGCTCATAAGAGCCGCGAAATCGCTCTTGTCGTCGGGCGACATAGCGAGAATTTCCCCGCAGGTGATCTTGGTCATGTCGATCCGCACCTGCGCCTCTGACAGCGAGGGCGCTAGGGCGCAAGCCAGGGCCAGCGCAGGCGTCAGCTTCTTCATCAGACTTTCCTCCTTAATGTGTTCACCGCCGCGCAACCCCGGAGGGCAAGTCGCGACGTAAGCGCAAAATCTCCCTCGGGTTAGCTTCGGGCGCATTGCAAGCCGAACCCCGCCCGCAGCCGACATCGCCGGCTTTTCCGTTTTAATTCGCCAAACGGTTCAGGTATTGCCATTTCGCGCCAAGTCCCCTCAATTTGAACCGAGAATGGAGACATAACTGTAAAGCTTCAGATGAAGCGGCAGGAATCCAGGCTGAAAATCAATCCGTCGAAGGCGCGGTTCTCGAGATGTCTCATCGCTCCCCGGTTCGCGTCAGCATTCTGCACATGCTCCCGCAGCTCTTTGATCAAAGGGAGGGCCCCCTTGTGGCGGCCTATCAGAGGGCAGGCCTGGATCATTCCCCGAGCAATGGAATTATCACTCGGGCGCAGGCGTTGGCGGTGTTCAATTATTCAGCGCGGCTGCTTGGCGTTGACGCGTTCTCGCTCACATGCGCTTCCGCGGCCGACCCTGCTCGCCTGGGTCTTTTGGGGTTGGCCCTGACTTCAGGCTCGACGCTACGTGCATGCCTGCAAAATCTATCGCGGGCATTGCCCGCTTTTGAGGCGGGGGCGTCCACCATCTTGTCCGTCCGAGGAGATGAAGCGTCTTTGAGTCATCACCTTTCGGGCGGCGACCCTAACGCCGCGGGGTTTTTGTACGAGGGGGTCGCCGCTTTTCTCGTCCAGGCGATCCGCGGACTGATGGGGCCTGGGTGGAACCCGACTCTGGTTTCGTTTCCCCATCGCCGGCCCCCCAGGGTGCAGCCGTTTGAGGAGTTTTTTGGCGCGCCGGTCCGATTCGAAGCCGCAAAAACGACGGTCATCGTTTTTGCGGCCTCGCAGCTCGACAAACCAATCGGCTCCTCGCGGTCGGGTGAAGTTTTGATGTGGGAGCAGCTTCAACTCGCGGCGCGAGAACTAGACTCCTTCGAATTGGCAGGAGAGCTCCTTGTTAGCTCCTGTGAAAAAATAATTGACTGCATGATGATGAACGGCAAGGTTTCCTTACCTTCAGCCGCCCGCACGCTAGGACTTTCAGCTAGGAGCATGCAGCGCCATCTTTCCGCGCTGGAGACAAGCTTCGAGGAACTGACGGAACGACGCCGGCGAGAAAAGGCTGTCGAACTGCTTGGAAACCCGAACCTTAGAATCGCCGAAGTCGCCATCGCGCTCGGCTATTCGGATTCTGCTCATTTTATACGCGCCTTTAGGAGGTGGTATGGCCAGCCGCCGGCGCAATTTTCTTTACGAAGCAGGATTGACGCCGGACCCTTTGGAGAATTCTAAACAGCTCGCGCCATAGGCTCACGCGTTTCCAACAAGACTTTCTTTGCTTCGATTTGGATTTCAATCGAAGCCGATTATCATGGAGGAATAAGCACCGAGGCTACGATTTCTATCCGCCCCGTTCCGCCGCGTTTTCCGTGCCCATCTCGTCAAGACGGCGCGATGGACGAGCAGATGGCTTGTGCGCCTTCCGGAAGCAGCAGTTGATCTTTTGTGCTGATTTGCGCCGTCGGCGGAGGCGATTGTTGGTCCTTGTTGAACGCAGGCAAAAACTCGCAGCGTAAGCCGACCGAAATAGAGCCCGACGGCGTGGGCGATGATCTGACGAGGAAGGCATGGCGCTTGCAGCTCGCGCGCGAATGGCTTACCCGGCAAATACTCCCGCTGGCCAGTCGGTGGGGAATGGGAAGTTAATCGTTTCTGAACCGCAGCTAAATACAAGCTCGTCGCCCGGCCGTACGGCGCTCATGATCCACTCTTTGCCGTCGACATTGACCGAGATGCCCGCATCGCCTGCTTCTACCGACGCCGCGATTGATCTGGCGCTTGGAAACCTGAGGTGAAACTCTCGAATTAGGATTTGCTCAACGGACATCATATCATTACCCCCGATGGGCGCTGCGCTTTCGCCCTTCCATCTATTCTAATTTTTCTTCCTGGCCAGTCGCCCTTGGAACGCCAAAGAGGCGCTCGCCGCCGGGCGCGGTCGCTTGCGCGGCAATCGATGACCCGCGGTCTATCCGGCGACGCCGTTGCTTGCCGGGGGCTCATCGTCGAATTCAAGGGGGGCGAGTTCGGCCCGGCGCTGGCGTAGCGCAACGAGCCGCGCGATCGCGGATCTCGAGAGCTTTTGCCCCGCGGAGACGACGCCTTCGTCGAAGGCTGAGTCCGCCAACGCCAAATAGCCTTCCGCAGCAGCTTCCGCAGCGGCGATGGCCTCATCGAGAATTTCGACGGATGTGAGGGGCTCGGGCGTGTCCTTCGCGGGGTTCTCTCCGCCCGCGAAGCCGAGCGCTTGCATGTTGGCGGCGCTTTCATCCGTGATTTTCGCAAGGAGATGGGCGGTCGGCGAATCGCCGCGCAAGCAGGCAGCGGTCATCTTGCACTTTTCGAGGATGCTTGTTTCGAGGGACACTGCTGTCTTCTTTAATTTCTCGACAGGCGATGCGGCGGGCCCCTGCTCGGGACTGGGCGGCGCCCGCCCAAGCTGGCTGCGATAGGCGCGCCGCCGCTCCCTCCGCAAGATTGAAGCGTGACGCAACTCCTCCCGCGCCATCTTTTCCGCATATTCGCGGATCTGCGCGCTCGGCGCGTAAGCGGAGACGTAGCTCCAGAAGGCGAAAGCGCGCTCCTCGTTGTGAACGGCGATAGACAGGGCGCGATAAGGCGTCACGAGCCGCGACACCGCAAGATCCGACATCCCCTCGTCTTCGAGGTCTTTGGGCAGCTCCCAGCGGATATCGGCGCGGTCCGGCGCAACGCCGAGGACCGCCTTGGACAACTCCTCGACCTTAACCGCGTGTGCATCCTCCTCGAGCGCGAGACGGCCGAATACTTGCTTCGCCGCCTGATTCCCGAGCCCCTGCATGCGTCGAGCAAGCTGGCGGTAGCGGGCGGCCGCCTCGTCCTCCATGGCTTTTGCGATCGCCATCAGTTCGGCGATGGACTTGACGATCCCTTGGGGTTCGCTCTTGAGCAGGCCCATCGCGTTTTCCTCCCGACGCCCGTTGAGATCATTGTGAAAGCCGCATAGGCGGGAACCGTTTTGCTGATTGGCGGCCGAGCGCGCGGATTGACAGCCGGGCGTGGCCGCCAATGTAACCATTGACGGCGCCGTAGGCCCCACCGAGGCAAAACGCGGCCCCAATTTCAGCTTTGGCTCCCTCGCTAGGGTTAGCGCCTTGGAAGAGACTCGCAAGCGCATAAACCATCCCGCCATTCTAATACGAGTGGTTTTTGCGCTAATACGCCTCTTGCTTCCCTTGTGCTGCTCCCTTCCCTCTGGCCAGGTTCGGGCTGAGAGTCGTCTTTCCGAATTGGTCGCGAAGGCCCAGCCGGGGGAAATCGCGCCGAGCGCCGACCGGTTCGGGACGCCACAAGGCGAGCCGCCGATCATTCCCGTGCTCAAGGGCGATCAAATTCTAGGTTACGCCTTTTTGAACTCGGATTTCGCCAACGCTGTCGGTTATTCAGGGAAACCCATAGAGATCATCGTCGGGCTTAGTGACAAAGGCCGCATCACCGGGTTGAAGCTGGTCGACCACAAGGAACCCATCGTCCTCACCGGCATTCCAGAATCGCGCGTGATCGCCTCCATGCAAAAACTGATCGGCGTGGAGGTCGCGCGCATTACGGCTGGCGCTGAGCCAATTCCTCGTTTCAATATCGTGAGCGGCGCCACGGTGACCGTGCTCGTCATAGGTGACAGCATCATACGCTCGGCCGCGAAGGTGATCGAGAGCGGCCGCCTCGCTGCGCCAGGCGCCCCCGCCGCCCAAGCTCCGGAAGCCAAGACGATCCGGCGGATCGACCCCAGCGCAAAGGCGCCTCAGGATTGGGACGGCCTCCTTCGCGACGGCTCCGTGGGGACGCTGCGTTTGACGGTCGGAGAGATCAACGAGGCGTTTGCAAAGGCTGGCCCCCCCACTGCGGCCGAACATCCAGAGCCCGGCGCGCCGGAGGAGGTTTTCATAGACCTCTATGCGGCGCCGGTCTCGGTCCCGCCGATCGGGCGAAGCCTTTTGGGTGACAACGAATTCGCCCAGTTGCAGAACCAGCTCGAGCCTGGCCAGCAGGCCATAGCGATAGCCGGGCAAGGGAGGTTTTCCTTTAAAGGCTCGGCCTATGTGCGCGGGGGAATCTTCGACCGCATCGAAGTTATACAAGGGGCGAATACAATCCGCTTTCGCGATCGGGATCATACTCGCATCGGCGCCTTTGCCGCCGCAGGGGCGCCGAAATTGCCGGAAATCGGGGTTTTCGTCGTCCCGAAGGACGCCGGTTTCGACGCAACGGAACCCTGGCGTTTGCAGTTGCTCGTCCAGCGGGCGATCGGCGGCCGCGAGAAAGCATTCCTGACGTTCGACCTGCGCTATCGGCTTCCGGATCGCTATATCACGGTTGAAACCGCGCGGGCGCCCCAGCCGCCGCCCACGCGCGAAGCCAAGCTTTCTGCCGAAAACCCACGTCTCGCCGGTCGCCTCGACGAGCCTCTGTGGCAGCGGATATGGCGGGGGAACGTCGTCAATATCGCCCTCACGGGCGCCGCCCTTTTCGTTTTGACCGTCATCTTCTTTTTCCAAGACTTTCTTGTCCGACGCCCGGAGTTCTACGCTTGGGTGCGGCGAAGCTATCTCGCCTTCATCCTCCTCTGGCTCGGCTGGTACGCCAATGCGCAACTATCTGTGGTGAACATAATCACTTTCACCAGCGCGCTCGCCACGGGGTTCCACTGGGAATATTTTTTGACCGCGCCCTTAGTTTTCATTCTTTGGTTTGGCGTCGTGGTCTCTCTACTGTTTTGGGGACGCGGCCCCTTTTGTGGATGGCTCTGCCCATTTGGCGCGCTGCAAGAACTCCTGAACAACGCCGCGCAAGCCTTGCGTGTCCCGCAGATTCCCGTGCCATGGGCGCTTCATGAGCGGCTGTGGCCGATCAAATACATCGTCTTTCTGATCTTGTTAGGGGCGTCGCTCCATTCAGTAGCGCTCGCCGAACAGCTTGCGGAAGTCGAGCCCTTCAAAACCACGATTATCTTGAAATTCTTCCGCGACTGGCCATTCGTCCTCTATGCGGTCGGGCTCCTGTTTGTCGGGCTTTTCATCGAGCGTTTCTTTTGTCGCTACCTATGTCCTTTGGGCGCGGCGCTCGCTATTCCAGGCCGGATGCGGATGTTCGAATGGCTCAAGCGCTGGCCTGAGTGCGGATCGCCTTGCCAGCGTTGCGCGCGCGAGTGCCCAGTCCAGTCAATTCATCCCGATGGCCACATCAACCCAAACGAGTGCATCTACTGTATGCACTGCCAGGAACTCTACTGGGACGACCAACGCTGCCCGCACATGATCCAGCTCCGCTTGAAGCGCGAAAAATTCCAATCATTGTCTTCGCCCTCTTTGCGGCCGGCCCAATCGGGGAGCCAACACTCGAGAGGAATCCGCAACGCATAGATCCACCTTGTCCACTGCTTGATATTGCCGAGCAATGCTCAATGTTTCTCTCCCGGCAGCCTTATGGAGTCCGCAATGTCGAACAAGGAACACGAAACCAAAGGCGTCAGTCGGCGTACGATTGTGGGGGCCGGCGCGGTGGGCGCGCTTGCAGGCGCGGCCGGAACGATAGCAGGCCGCGCGCCGTCAGCGGAAACTATTGTCCAGATCGCTGCTGCGCAGCCTTCGCGCCAGACAGGCTCGGCTTGCAAGACGGAGGTGGCGCCAGGCGAACTCGACGAATACTATGTTTTTTTCAGCAGCGGCCAAACCGGCGAAATTCGTATCATCGGCATGCCTTCGATGCGCGAATTGATGCGCATACCGGTTTTCAACAGAGACGGCGCCACGGGTTGGGGCCAGACAAACGAATCCTTGAAGATCTTAACCGAAGGATTGCTCCCGGAAACCCGCGAACGACTAAAGTCGCGAGGCCGGATTTGGACAAACGGCGATTGCCATCATCCGCATATGTCATTCACCGACGGGACCTATGATGGGCGCTACATTTTCATTAACGACAAAGCGAACACCCGTTTGGCCCGGATTCGCACGGACATCATGAAGTGCGACAAGATCATTGAGATCCCCAACCAATACACAGTCCACGGAATGCGCCCACAAAAATTCCCGCGCACGGGGTATCTTTTCTGCAATGGGGAATATGAGGTCCCCATCCCGAACGACGGCAAAGCTCTCGACGACCCGAAGCAGTATTGGTCCGTCTTCACGGCGGTCGACGGCGACGCAATGAAGGTCGCCTGGCAGGTGATCGTGGACGGCAATCTCGACAACAACGACGCCGACTATCAGGGCAAATACGCGTTCTCTACCTGCTATAATTCGGAAAAAGGCATAACGCTGGCGGAAATGACCGCCAAGGAACAAGACTGGGTGGTAATCTTCAACTTGAAGCGCATTGAAGACGCGGTCAAAAAAGGAGATTTCAAGAAGATCAACGGCGTTCCCGTCATCAACGGGCGCCACGGCTCGCCCTATACGCGGTATGTGCCGGTGTCGAATAATCCCCACGGCATGAACGCGGCGCCTGATGGCGTCCACGTCGTCGCGAACGGCAAGCTCTCGCCTACCGTTACAGTGTTTGACGTGCGTCTGTTCGATCAGCTCTTCGACGACAAAATAAAACCTAGAGACGTCGTGGTTGCGGAACCCGAACTCGGGCTCGGCCCGCTTCACACTGCCTACGATGGACGAGGCAACGCGTATACGACGCTGTTCCTCGACAGCCAGGTCTGCAAGTGGAACATCGAAAAGGCTCGACAGGCCTACAAAGGCGAGAAGGTTGATCCCGTTATCCAAAAGATCGACGTGCATTATCAACCGGGCCACAATCACAGTTCCATGGGCGAAACGAAAGAGGCAGACGGGAAGTGGCTTCTCTCGCTCAACAAATTTTCGAAGGACCGTTTTCTGAACGTTGGTCCTCTGAAGCCCGAAAACGATCAGCTTATCGATATCTCTGGAAATGAGATGAAACTTGTCCACGATGGGCCAAGTTTCGCGGAGCCGCATGATGCAGTGATCGTCCATCGCTCGAAATTGGAGGGGCGCGTAACGAGCATCTACAAGCGGGATGACCCGATGTTCGAGGACGCGCGCAAACAAGCCGAGAAGGACGGCGTCAAGCTCGAGAGCGACGCCAAGGTTATCCGTGACGGTAAAAAGGTGAGGGTCTACTCCTACTCGTCAGCGCCAGCCTATGCGCTCGAGAAGTTCGACGTGAAGCAGGGAGACGAGGTCACAATCTATATAACCAATATCGATCAGGTCGAAGACCTTACCCATGGCTTCTGCATCGTCAATTATGGCGTCAACTTCGAGATCGGACCGCAGCAGACCTCATCGGTGACCTTCATAGCGGATAAGCCCGGCGTCTACTGGTATTTTTGCACCTGGTTCTGCCACGCCATGCATATGGAGATGCGAGGGCGGATGCTGGTTCATCCGAAAGAAGCCTAAATGCGCCAGGCGGCTCTCATTGAGGCGACCGCCGCGTGGTTGGCTCTCGCCTTTTCGCCTTCCGCGTTGGCGGAGACAATCATCGCCGACCCCTCGGGCGCAAGCTTACAGGAAGTGATCGACCATGCGCCGGCGGGGCAGGTCGTGCATCTCAATCCGGGAGAATACGCTGGCCCCGTCAAGATCGACAAACCGATCACGCTGGAGGGAGACGCCGGGGCGGTTTTGAATGGCGATCAAAAGACCAATGTCATAACGGTTTCCGCCCCCGACACAGTTATCCGAGGCCTGACCGTTCGCGGCTCGGGAGCGAGCCTCGAGGAGATGGACTCCGGGATTTTCCTCGAACAGACGGCAAGCCGGGCGCGCGTCGAGGGAAATCGCATAGAGAAAAGTCTTTTCGGGATCTATATCCACGGCGCGCCCGACGCGGTCGTCCAAGGCAATAAAATCATCGGCAACCGCGACATTCGGCTGAGCGAAACGGGGAACGGCGTTACGGTCTGGAACGCCCCGGGCGCAAAGGTGATCGGCAACGACATTCATTTCGGGCGAGACGGAATATTTGTCATCTCAAGCAAAAAAAACCTTTTCCGCGGGAACTCGATGCACGACCTGCGCTTCGCTGTCCATTACATGTATGCCGGCGAGAGCGAGGTGAGCGAAAATATCTCGGTCGGCAATCACATTGGTTTCGCAATCATGTTTTCACCCAAACTGGAAGTCGCGCGGAATTCTTCGGACCACGACATCGGTCACGGCCTGATGTTCAATTTTGCGAATTACTCGAACATCCACGACAACGTCGTCAAAAACAGCGCCGAGAAGTGTCTCTTCATCTACGACGCCAATTTCAATAGCTTCTATCGCAATTGGTTCGAAGGTTGCCAAATCGGCATCCACTTCACGGCAGGATCCGAACAGAACGATATTTTCGAAAACGCCTTCATCAACAACCGCAATCAAGTGAAGTATGTCGGCACACGCTTCGTTGAATGGTCAAAGAGCGGACGCGGCAATTACTGGAGCGACAATCCGGCCTTTGACCTGGACGGCGATGGAGTCGCCGACGCCGCCTACCGCCCGAATGACATCATCGACCGGGTAATGTGGGAAGCGCCGCTCACAAAGGTATTGGCCAATAGCCCCGCCGTGCAAGTTATACGCTGGGCGCAGTCGCAGTTCCCGTCTCTGCAAACCGGCGGAGTGGTCGACTCCGCCCCCTTGATGGAGCCGCCGCGCCTCGAGCGGCCGAGGGCGGCCAGATGACGCCCCCGATTGAAATCGACCATGCGGGCAAGCGCCTGGGGGGGCGCGATGTTGTCCAAGACGTTAGCCTTAGCTCTGAGCGTGGGCGCGTGACCGCCCTCCTCGGACATAATGGCGCCGGCAAGACAACCTTGATCAAAATGACGCTTGGCCTCTCGCGTCCGACCTCCGGGGCGATCAGAGTGCTCGGAGAAGATCCGGCGGGCCCCCGCGTCCGAGCGCGGATGGGCTTCCTACCTGAGAATGTTTCCTTTAGCCCTGCCTTGACTGGCAAGGAGCTTCTCGCTTTTTATGCAAGGCTAAAGGGCGAAAGCCCGTCCGCCTGCGTCGCGCTTCTCGATCGCGTAGGGTTGGGGGCGGCTTCCTCCCGCCCGATTGCCGAATATTCAAAAGGCATGCGACAGCGATTGGGGCTCGCTCAGGCGCTTATAGGCTCGCCTCGTATCCTCCTTCTCGACGAACCGACGACGGGTCTCGACGCGGCCGCGAGGCAAGGCTTCTACGAGATTATTCTCGAGCTTCGGGCGCAGGGCGCCGCCGTGCTGCTTTCGTCACACTCCCTGACCGAGCTAGAGGAACACGCCGACCAGGTCGTCATTATGCATCGCGGGACGATTGTCGCAAAAGGCTCTATCGAGGAGCTTCAGGAGATCGCCGACCTTCCGGTTACGATTTCCGTCTCGCTTCGGGAAGGCGCGCCTGATCCCAAGAGCCTTGGGCCGGCGGAGAACTGGCGCGCGCGAGGGCGGCGCGCCGAAATGGCCTGCTCAAGGAAAAACAAGATGGCGGCGCTGCGGGCGATTATGGATAATCAGGACGCGATCGAGGATGTCGCCATCATGCCTCCGACCCTCGATCAGCTCTATGCCTATTTCCTGCGCCAGAAGGACGACGCTCGATGAGGCGGGTCGCCGCGATAGCGGAGAAAGAGATCCGCGAAGGGATGCGGAACCACTGGATAGTCGCCACGACGCTTCTGTTGGCGACGCTGTCGCTGGCGCTTGCTTTCATTGGAAGCGCGCCGACGGGAACAGTAAAAGCGAGCGCGCTCGACCTCATCGTGGTCAGTCTCTCGAGCCTGACGAGTTTCCTTATTCCACTCATCGGCCTTCTGATCGCCTATGAAGCGATCGTCGGAGAATTAGAGCGAGGCACGCTGCTCTTGTTGCTGAGCTATCCCGCCGCCCGTTGGGAAGTGCTGGCTGGAAAATTTCTTGGGCACCTCGCCATTCTCTGCTTCGCAACGCTGTTCGGTTATGGCGCGGCCGCTCTGGTGGTCGCGACTCGCGGGGCGATCACGACGCAAGAAAGTTGGCTTGCTTTCCTGGCTATGATCGGCTCCTCCATTATGCTCGGGGCCGTGTTCGTCGCAATCGGCTACGCCATTAGCGTTCAGGCTGCCTCTCGCGGCGCTGCGGCCGCTGCCGCAGTCGGAGTATGGCTGTTATTCGTGCTGCTCTACGATATGGCGCTGCTTGGGATTCTCGTTGCCGACAAAGGGGATCATATCGGCGCGCGCGCGCTAAACGCGCTGCTTCTGCTCAACCCGGCCGACATATACCGATTGTTCAATCTGTCCGCCTTCGCGAACGTCAGTCTGCTGTCGGGGATGTCCGGGTTAGCCAAGAATATCCATCTCAGGGCTCCGGTTTTGCTGGGCGGTCTTTTGATCTGGATCGTCGTTCCCTTGCTGATCGCAAGCGTCGCATTCGGAAGGAAGGAGTTATGAAGAAACTCCGCCAAGGCTTGTCGCGTCGTCGCATTATTCGCATCGTCGCGGGCGCCGCCGGCTTAGCGTTAACCGACGTCAAGTCCCCGCGTTCCGAAGAGCCAAAGCCGGTGATTTGGCGCGGAATGGCGCTCGGGGCTCTCGCCAGCATAGAACTTCACGGACTCGATGGTTACGTGTCGCGCAAATTGATTCAATCGTCCGTTGACGAATTGGAGAGGTTTGAACGAATATTCAGTCTTTACCGTACCGACTCCTCACTATCGGCTTTGAACCGCACAGGGTCGATCAGCCGCCCACCGCCCGATCTCGTCAGCCTCCTTTCGATATGTCTAGGCTACAACAGACTGACCGGCGGCGCGTTCGATCCGACGGTCCAGCCTTTGTGGAATCTCTATCGTCAACATTTTTCCGTCTTGGGCGCAGACCCAAATGGGCCCGATGAGAAGCGTCTTAGGGAAGCGCTTTCCCGCGTCGGATGCGAGAGAATGACGATAGACGCCGATCGGATCGCGCTTGATTCAGGAATGGCGCTGACGTTGAACGGAATCGCGCAAGGCTACATCACCGATCGCGTCACAGACCTCCTTCGTTCAGAAGGCGTAAAGCACACTCTCGTTGATCTCGGAGAGATCCGGGCGATAGGGCGACGCTCGGATGGGCGGCGCTGGGTGGTCGGCCTCGAAGATCCCGATCGCGTTGGCGCGACGGCGGACACCCTAGAGATCGAGAATTGTGCAGTGGCGACCTCGGGCGGATACGGATTCCGCTTCGATCAATTCGGACGGTTCAGCCATCTCTTCGATCCAAGTACCGGCAAGAGCCCACAGCTATATAAGAGCGTCTCTGTCATATCGCCCACGGCGACGATGGCCGACGCGTTGTCGACCGCGTTCAGCTCGATGCAGGCCGACGCCATCGACCGCGTGCTGAGCAGGGTCGAGGGGGAGTGCAAGGTCTCACTCACATTTGCCGACGGCAGGATGACATGGCTAGAGCCACGCAATAAACAGCAGTGACATGATCACACATCATCCTCATGTCCGAGGCTGCTGTATCGAAAAATGCGAACTTCCAGCGCTTGTCGATCTCCGCCTTATAGCTCTCCTGCTTGCGGCGAACGAACGACGAGAGCGTCGATCGATGCGGCGACATCTGAGCCCTCGTCAAGTTTCTCGTCGATCGCGGTCACTTAAATCAGATGCCCAAAGCTCTATCTCTGACTTGCCGCCCGACGAATTTCCGGCACACAAGAGCCGCAATTCGTGCCCGCCTTGCAAGCAGCGCCGATTTCGGTCGGGGTGCGTAGGCCTTTTGACACGAGTGCGAGTATTTGGTCTTCGGAAACGCCAAAACAGGCGCAAATCAAAGGACTTTTCGATAGGTTTGCGGACCCGCCAGATAACAGCCCGAGACGGTCGGGTTGCTCGAGCGAAAACTGCTCCATCATCGTGTCCCAAGGCAGTGCGCGAGGGTCGAGCGCCCACGCAAGTTGAGTTCGCCCTTCACCGAAGGCTGCGCCACGGGTTACGCCACGTTCGACATCGGTTAAGGTAATCACGTCCTTTCCGACAAATGGACGCAAAAGCTCCAGCCACTCGTCGTCTGACAGTTCACATGCGACGCGATAGCCATATCCCGCTTCAGTTTTCACGCGCACCCACCAAATTGTTGAGGGTAATTCGATAGGCTCGCGAGAAAGCAGAAATCCCTCCCTCGAATATTTCGTTGGTGCGATCGACGCCGCTGACGCTTTAGACTCGGGCTGTCCAGAATGTGGATCGACAAAAGGCGCAACCAAGGCGCCCACGCGCGCATGCGACGCCACTTCATCCGTCCAATGAATAGGCGCGAAGATCTGACCTCTTGGTTGGCGGTCAGTGACGATGACGCGCAGTATGCAGCTACTGTATTGAGTCTTTACCAGCCCAAAGCCGCCGTCGGCGACCTCGTAGAGCATCGCGTCCTGCGGATTGACTTCTACGAAGGGCTCCGGCAGATGTCGCGCCAGGCGTGGGCTAGCGCCCGTACGCGTCATTGTGTGCCATTGATCCCGAATGCGGCCAGTATTGAGGCGCAACGGGAAATCAGTCGAAGTCCGCGTCGCGAGCGCCGGCGTCTTCGGCGCAATGAAATTCGCACGGCCCCCGCGGTTGGCGAAGCGCCCATTTTGGAAGAGTCGCGCACGACCCGTAACGTCGCCATGTCGGATCGGCCACTGAGTTGGCTCCAGCGCCTCGTATTCTCTGTCGCTCAGCGTGGCCAGGCCCTCAAGATTGAAGACGCGTGCGCCATCGTTTTCAAAGCATGAAAGCGCTGCATATTCGCTAAAGACATCGGCGGCGGATCGATAATCGAACCCAGCGAAACCCATGCGCCGCGCAAACTCCGCGAAAATCGCCCAATCCGCCCGCGCTTCGCCAGGCGTTTGCAGGAAGGCGCGCTGGCGGGAGATGCGGCGCTCGGAATTGGTGACCGTGCCGTCCTTCTCGCCCCAGGCCAGTGCGGGGAGAAGAAGATTCGCGCTGCAATTGATCGTGTCGTTCGACAGCACATTATCGGAAACGATGAAGAGCTCGAGTTTCCGAAGCGCTTTTCGCGCTTCGTCGGCGTTCGGAAGCGATGCCGCTGGATTTGTGCCGACGACCCAAAGCGCCTTGATCTCGCCGCGCCCAATAGCCTCGAACATCTGTACCGCTTTATGGCCTTCGCGCGCCGCCATGCGCGGCGCCTTCCAGAAGCGTCCGACGCGATCAATGCTTTCGGCATCGAAACCCATATGTGCGGCGAGACTATTGGCGAGCCCGCCGACTTCACGACCACCCATGGCGTTCGGCTGGCCCGTCAGCGAGAACGGCGATGCGCCTGGCTTGCCGACGCGAGCCGTCGCGAGGTGGCAATTGATGATAGCGTTGACCTTGTCGGATCCTTGGGCGGATTGATTCACGCCCTGCGAAAATGCGGTGACGGTGCGCGGCGTCTGCGCAAATAGTTCGAAAAAGATAGAAATGTCATTCTCACGCAGACCGGTCTTTCTCGCGGTTGCGTCGATCGACGGCGTTATTGCACGCGCTGAAGCCAAAGCATGCTGAAAGCCAGTCGTATGGCGCTCTATGAACTCCTCGTCCAGAGCCCCAAAAGCCGCGAGATAAGTCAGCAGACCGCAGAACAGCGCCTGATCGCCGCCGGGTTCGATTTGCAAAAAAAGGTCGGCGCTATCCGCGGTTGGGGTGCGGCGTGTGTCGATCACCACGAGCTTCGCGCCCCGTTCCTCCTTGTTGCGCATCATGCGCTGGAACAAGATCGGATGGCACCACGCCGCGTTGGAGCCGACAAGCACGATGAGATCGGCCTCGTCGAGATCTTCGTAGCAACCCGGGACGACGTCGCCGCCAAATGCGCGTTTGTGGCCGGCAACGGTTGACGCCATACACAGCCTCGAATTCGTGTCGACATTCGCCGAGCCAATAAATCCCTTCATTAATTTGTTAGCGACGTAGTAATCCTCGGTAAGTAGCTGGCCAGAGAGATAGACGGCGACGGCGTCCGGCCCGTGCTGTTCAATAATCCGGCTAAAGCCGCTCACAGCCTCGTCGAGCGCAGTGTCCCAGGCAATGCGCGAAAGACGCCCATCCCCCTGCCGCCTCATCGGATAAAGCAGGCGTCCATCAAGTCCGAGCGTCTCCCCGAGCGCCGAACCCTTCGAACAAAGCCGCCCAAAATTGGCCGGATGCGCCGGGTCGCCCGCAATCCTCCCATCTGACGAGGCGAGAACCCCGCAACCTACGCCACAATAGGGGCATGTCGTACGTGTCGCTGTCGCTTGCGTAGCCGAAACGTCGCGGCGAGGCTTTTCGATATGCGTGGTTGCAGGAAATTCGTCCAACATTTGCGACCTCAATAGACGTCCTGCTGATAACGCCCGCTTTTCTTAAGCTGCGCGACGAAGGAAACTGCTTCGTCTATGCTGCGAGCGCCGAAGTCCGCGACGACGTCGACAAGCGCGCGCTCGACATCCTTTGCCATGCGCTGCGCATCGCCACAGACATAGAAATGCGCGCCCTCCGCAAGCCAGGCCCAGATGTCGCGGCCCGCTTGTCGCATCCGGTCCTGAACATAGAATTTATCTGCGCCGTCACGGGACCAAGCGAGCGACAGCCGAGTGAGCAGGCCCGTCGCCTTCATAGCTTCGAATTCGTCAGCGTAGAAAAAATCACATGCCGAGCGCTGATGGCCGAAGAAGAGCCAGTTTTTACCGGACGCATTTGTTGCCGCACGCTCCTGCAAGAATGCGCGAAACGGCGCAACGCCTGTTCCGGGGCCGACCATGATAATTGGCGTTGCGGGATCTTCAGGCAGAGCAAAGCCATGCGCCGCCTGCACATAAACGGGCAAAATTTCGCCAGGTTCGATACGTTCTGCGAGGTAAGTCGAGGCGACGCCGAGCCGCTTGCGCTTGCCGATAATGTAGCGAACCGTATCAACCGTCAGAGACAGCCGGCCCGGCGCCATCTTGGGCGATGACGAGATGGAATAAAGGCGCGGTTGCAAGGGGTCCAGGACCTCGACGAAGGCTTCAGGGTGGGGCCGCACGTTGGGAAATTTCTGCAATACGGCGAGCACATCGAGCGATTCGGCGTCGCCATCCGGGTCTTCGCCCTGCGCAAGTAGCCGCGCCTTTTCGCGCTGGGCGCCACCGGTGATGAATGAGATGAGTTCGAATAGCGCATCCGGCGCCGGCGCCAGCGAAACGTCGCCGAGTAGAACATCGCGCAAAGTCTTGTTGCGTACGGGCGTCACATGCGACGCCCCGAGCATGGCGATGATCTGATCGACAAGGCCGAGATGGTTTTTCGGAAAAACGCCGAAACTATCTCCCGCCTTATACTCAACGCCGCCATCGCCGAGGTCGAACTCGATATGCCAGGTTTCTTTTGTAGAGCCGTCCTTGTTGAGGCGTCGCCGCGAAACGAAAGTCGCCTGTGCTGGGTTGTCGCGGGATGAGCCGCGTGCGGGTAACGGTGTCGTTACAGTTTGAGTGACGGACGTCTCGGGAAGCGAGGTCGAGGCGCCGTCCAACTCGGTCGCAAGCGCTTTCAGCATCCGCGCGGTGTCTTTGCCGCCCGGCGCGCAGAGGTTGAGCCGCTGCTCTTTGCCCGCCGCGAGAGCGTCCGCATAGCTCTCGCAATTATAGCCGCATTGGCCGCAATTCTGCTGCGCCATCGCCGCCATCAAGCGCCTGCGCAACGGCCGGCCTTGCGCAAGCGTCATGCGCGCGTCAAGGGCGAGGGTCTGGTCGTGCCAGGGCGCCTCGTCATCATCAGCGTCCGTCGGGCCGCCCGCCATAACCGCGGCGTTGGCTTCGGCCGAGAGTGGCGTAACGGCGCCGCCTTCAGGCGTCGCGAAGCCGGCGAAGAACCCGCTGAGCCAAGCGCGCTGCTCCGGGCTGAAAGGCGCGGTTGGGGGAATAAGGTCGTGTGACGAAGGCATATGGGTCATGCGGTGGTTTCCTCGTCCGCCAGACGGCGAAGCGTCTCGGAGTCGTGACGTCGTGCGAAGGCGACGAAAGTTTCGTCGACATTCGAGCGATTGTTGCGATAGGCGCTTAGAATCTTTGCGACCATGCGGGGCGCGTCCTCCGCCCGGACGTTCTGATAGAGTTCAGTGGCGATGCCGGCGTCCTCTGCGAAACCGCCGCCGGCGAGAATGTGGTAGCCCTCGACTGTGTCGCCTTCCTCATTGACAGGCACGCGCGCGCCGATCAGGCCGATATCGCCGATGTAATGCTGCGCGCAGGAATGATGGCAGCCGGTGAGATGGATATTGATCGGTCCATCCATCGGAGCGACCGCCTCGCAATAATCGGCGATCTGCGCAGCGTGACTCTTTGTATCGGCGGCGGCAAACCGGCATCCGAAATTGCCGGTGCAGGCGACGAGACCTGCACGGATGGGAGAGACGCTGGTCGATAGCCCAAGCGAATCTATGGCAGCGACGGCTTGCTCAACACGCGCGTCCGAAACGCCCGTGATCAGCACGTTTTGCCAGACGGTGAGGCGTAAGGAGCCATCGCCGAATTCCCGCGCGATTTCCGCCAATCCGCGTGTTTGCTCTGGAGTCATTTTCCCGAGCGGCAGCGCGACGCCGATCCAGTTCAGCCCCGCCTGCTTCTGCTTACGCACGCCGATATGCGCGACACGATCCTGACACGGTCGCGGCGCGATCGCTGCCGCGGGCGCCCGCGGCAGCTTACGGCCGAGCTTAGCCTCGACCGCGACAAGAAATTTATCGAATCCCCAGGCATCGAACACATATTTGAGACGAGCTTTGGCGCGATTGGTACGATCCCCATGCTCGATGAAGACACGCAGGATTTTGTCGGCGACCTCGATAGCTTCTTCTGGCGCGACGATCACGCCGGTATCGCGAGCAAAGTCCTTGTGTCCAGTGATTCCACCGAGCGCAAGGCGGAAATAAACCCCCGGCGCGACGTCATGACCCTCAACTACCTTGACCGCCTGGTAGCCAATGTCATTTGTGTCTTCCAGCGCGCCAATGAGGCCGGCGCCGTCGAAAGCGATGTTGAATTTTCGCGGCAGTCCGTAAAGCGAGCGATCGTTGAGAATGTGATGATGCATAGCGCGCGCATAGGGGCGCGTGTCGATCAGTTCCTGCGGGTCGACGCCCGCCGTCGGCGTGCCCGTGATATTACGGATATTATCGGCCCCGGATCCTTTGCTCCAGAGCCCCAAATCCTGGATGGCTTCGACAATATCCGTCGCATTTCTGGGCTCGATTTCACGGATCTGAATATTGGCGCGCGTCGTCACGTGGAGATATCCGCCGCCATAATTTTCGGCGAGATCGGCGAGGCCGCTGAACTGCCAATGCATAAGGCAGCCGTTTGGAATGCGCAAACGGCACATGTAAGCGTTCTGCGTCGGCGCAACGTAGAAGAGGCCGTAATAGCGCCAACGAAAATTGTCGGCGGGCTTAGGCGCCGCGTTTTCCCTCGCCTGAGCGACCAAACGTGGGTAAGCGTCGAAGGGATGCGCTTCGCGCTTCCATTTTTCCTGATCGGTCAACTTGCCGGCCATCGCGCTCACGCGGTCCTGGGCGGAGACATGCGCCGCGTCCGGACCCATGGGTTGTGGCGCCGGCGGTACGGCTCTTTGTCCGCCACGTGCGGAAAAGCCAGCTGCGAAGCCTTCGAGATAGCGTTTCTGATCGAGCGTGAAATCGACAGACATCAGGCAGCCTTTCTGATGGGGCCGAACATCAGTTCATCGCGGAAGGAAGAAATGTCTTCTCCACCGCGGATGAGTTCAAGGAAATCGAGCGCGCCGCTTGTGTCGCCCACGAGGATCGCACCCACGAGCCGGTCGTCTCGAATGACGAGCTTACGGTAGACGCCCATCCGCGGATCCTGGCAGACGATGGAATTCGCGCCGTCTTGCCCCAGGAAATCACCTGCGGAAAAAACCCGAACGCCCGAGACTTTTAGATTGGTTGAGATGACGCTGCCGCTGTAGCGCGCGTCTTCTCCAGCGAGACGCGCCGCCAGGACGCGCGCGTGCTCATAAGCCGGCTCCACAAGCCCGTAGCAGACGCGGCGATGCTCGGCGCATTCCCCGATTGCGAAGATATTAGGGTCGCTTGTGGCGAGTCCATCGTCGACGATAACGCCGCGGTCGACCTTCAATCCGGCGTCAACCGCGAGATCGGTGTTGGCCCGCACGCCGACCGCGAAGATGACGGAGTCTATCTCCAACGACGAGCCGTCGGCAAATTTAGCGCTCTCGACTCGGATGTCGCCTTGAATGCCGGCCGTGTTCGCGTTTAGCAGGACTCGAACGCCTTTCTTTTCGACCAGACGATTCAGCAGCGCTGCTCCGACCCCGTCGAGCTGGCGTTCCATTAGGCGATCCATCACATGCGCCAGCGTGACCTGCGCGCCGCGCCGGGCAAGGCCATAAGCCGCCTCGAGCCCGAGCAAGCCGCCGCCGATAACGAGAACGCGCTTGCCGCCGAGGCGTGCTAAGGCTTCGACGTCCTGTACGTCGCGAAAAGTATGTACGCCATCGAGATTCGCGCCCGTGATCGGAAGCCGAATGGCGCGCGAACCGGTCGCCAGCACAAGTTTCGAATAGGTGACGCTTTCGCCGCTCTCGAGGTCGACGCGGCGCGCGCCGATATCGATATGCGTCGCCTTCCGTCCGCTGATCACATCGACGCCCGCCGCTCGCCACCAATGAGCAGGCTTCAGTTCGATGTCGTCGCAGGTCATCTCGCCCGCGAGCACGGAAGACAGCAGCACGCGATTATAGGCAAGTTGAGGTTCCTCTCCGATCAAGCGGATCCCGTAGCGTCCCGGAGCGGACTTCGTCAGCTCTTCGACGAAACGGGTCGCCGCCATGCCGGCCCCCACAATGACGATGGGTTCCTGCGTCATACCGCGGCACTCCCTTCCTCTCGGCGCCCGGCATTTGCGGGGCAAAAAAAAGCCGCTGCACGCAAAATCCACTTTCGGACTTGCGTGACAGCGGCGTTGCTGCATGCCCTTTCACAGGGCGTTCTGAAAGAGCTTTGCAAAGGTGGCGCCAAGCAACAAGACTGCATCGAAGCGGCTGAATTAAAAGGGTGATCAAGAATTGGGGAGAATTCGGCGCTCTCAGGCGCAGGTCGATATTAAGCGCACAGGCGCCGAAGTTTTACGCATGACGACGCCATTTTGATTTTTCGCCCGCCGCCCCGCGCTAATGTCTGCACATGAACTGTGACTCGAGCAGCGCCAATATGAGCGTCAGGCAGAGGAGTTTCCAAAACAGTAAGGGGTTGCGCTCGTAAATGGACTTCTTCGGCGGCGATAGAGGCTCCGATCTCGCAGCCCCGTGTTCGACCTCGAACGCGAATTCGAGAACGTCGGCGAAACGGTCGTCGGCGTCGACGGCGACCGCCTTGAGGACCGCGGCGTCGAGCCACGCAGGAAGATCGGGGCGTCGCGTCGTTAGCGCCTGTGGCTTCCCGAATCGCGGCTTGTGGAAGGGCTCGATTTCGCCATAGGGATAGGCGCCGCAGAACATCCGATAGACCGTAACCCCGAGCGCGTAGAGATCGGACGCTTCGTCGCCGGAATCGCCTCGGAAGAGCTCAGGCGCCATATAACTCGGCGTGCCCGGAATATCCTTCTCGGGGAAATCGTTAAGATGCTGCGCGCGACAGACGCCGAGATCGACCAGGCGCAGGCCGCCATCGCGAAGAAGTATGACATTATCTGGCTTCACATCGCGGTGAATGACGCCGCTGCGGTGTAGCGTCGCGATCGCGCGAGCCAAACGTGTTGCTATCGACGCTCCTTCGGCAAGGCCGACCTTGGGTGCGCGCCTTAACCGCTGTTCGAGCGTCTCGCCGTCATAAAACGGCATGGCGGAATAGAGGCGGGTCTGCCGCCCTGGCGGGATTTCGACGATTTCCCCAATAAATGGACTTCTAACCCGCGCAGCGACCCACGCCTCGTTAATAAAAGCCAACCGGTAGGTCGCGTCCTCCGCGACGCTTGGATGTGGAAACTTCACGACGATTTCTCTGCCGTTTTGCAAGTCGGTCGCGCGCATCAGTCTGCTATAGCGCCCTTCCGATAGAAGGCTGTTCATGTGGAAGTCGTCGACGGTTTCTCCGACATTCGGTAAGTCGCGGATGGGCAAGGCGGCGACGGCGATCGACAAGGCGCGCTCATCCGCCGGTGGGAGATCGACAACATCGACAACCAGCGCCGTGACGTTATCGGCGCTGCCTGCTTTAAGAGCCGCCTCGACAATCGTTTCGGAGGTCTCTTGAGGGGAGCGTCGCTCCCGGAGCAAATCCCGTAAATACGACTGGCTCAGCGCGCCGTGGACGCCGTCCGAGCACAGCAAGAATCGGTCGTGCAGGCTAAGACCGATTGAAGCTTGGTCAAAAAGGATCGCCTCCTCGAAACCAACCGCGCGACGGAGAGCATGCGCGAAGTCGCCGCGTCCGACCGTATGATCCTTGGTCAGTTGTTCGAACCCGCCCGCGTCGAGACGATAGATGCGCGTGTCGCCGACGTGCAGAATGAAAGCGGATCGCCGAGCTAGGATCAATGCGCTAAACGTCGTCGCCATTCCTTCGAGCGCGGGGTCGACCCGCCCTTGCGCCGTGATCCAGGAATTCACCGCTTCGAGCGATCGAGCGGCGGCGCGAATCACGCCGAGCGTTTCCGGTTGGGCGTAATATCCTTCAAGGAAGGCGCGAACGGCGGTCTCCGCCGCTACGCGCCCTCCCTTATGACCTCCTACGCCGTCGGCGATAACGGTCGTCACTCCCTGCACCGAGCCCGGGCCTCTCGGCCCGAAGCAAGCCGCGACATAATCCTGATTGTCGGCGCGTTTGCCCTTTTCAGAAGCAAAGCCCAGCTCAACGCGAAGATTATGGTCGGAGCGGGCCAGCATACGTCCTCTCGAATGTTAAATGCGCGCGCCCGACACGGCGCCCCAGGTGGTGCGCCAACGGGTCTTCACGATAAAGAGGCCGAACAGGCCAAGCAGCGCAAGACAACCGAAGAACGTAAAGCCTGCGGTAAACCCGCCGGTTGCGCCCTTCGAAAAAGCGAGGGTTTTGGCGAGGAAGAAGCCGCCCAGACCGCCGAACGCGCCGACAAGACCCGTCATCGCGCCGATTTCACGACGAAACCGCTGAGGCAGCAACTGGAACACCGCGCCATTGCCCATGCCCAGACACAAAACGCCGATGGAGAAAAGCCCCACCGCCACAAATGCGATCGGCGGGAGCTGCATCAGGCTCCAGCCGGCGATTCCCTTCGCAGGCGCAGGTCCTTCCGGCAAGAATCCGATCGCGAAGTAACAGGCCGAAACGGCGGCGAAGAGGAAGGACAGTGTCTTCACGCCCCCCATCCGATCCGCGATGTAACCGCCTACCGGCCGAAAGCCAGAACCAAAGGCGACAATAAAGGCGACGACCAGGCCCGCGGCGACGCCCGTCGCATGATAGTGGGTCGTGAAATAAAGCGGGAGCGCGGAGGCAAGCCCGACAAATCCGCCGAATGTGATGAAGTAGAAGAACATAAACCAACGGCTGTCGGAATCGGCGAGTAAGCGGCCATAATCTCCCAAACCGATCGTCGACTTCGGAACAGGCGCATCCTTGGCGGCAAAGATGTAGATGGCTAGGACGACCGCCATCAGCGCGAGCAGCACCACATATACGGCCTGCCAACCGTAGGTCTCGGCGATCCACGGCGCGAACAGCGTATCGAGCACGACGCCCATATTGCCGGCGCCAGCGATGCCCATGACGAGACCCTGATATTCCGGGGGATACCAGCGTCCAGCCTGCGGCAACGCGACGGCGAAGGAAGCGCCAGCCAATCCCAAAATCATCCCGAAAAGCACAACGGCAGCTGAGCTGGTCAGTCCGAAAACGGTCACGAGCGAAACCGCGAACATCACGATTCCTTGCGCGAGAATGCCGGTCTTTTTCGATCCGATTGCGTCTGCGAGGAGGCCGAGCGGCACGCGGAGGAAGGCGCCGCCAAGGACAGGGATCGCGACGAGCGACAATTTGTCCTCGACCGAAAGCTGCATGCCTTTTGCAATGTAAATCATGAGCGGGCCGAGAGAGACCCAAGCCATGAAGCTGACGTCAAAATAAAGGAAAGCGGCGAGCAGCGTCGGCCAATGGCCTGCTTTGCGAAATGCTTCGAGCTTCATCCTATTCTCCGGGTTCGTTAGGCGAGTGCGATCATTGGCGCGACAAAAAAAACGCTGCGCGAAAGTCTGAAGAAATCAGACCTTCGTCACAGCGTCGTTGCTGTTCGGCCCATCGATGGGCTCTGCGCTAGGCACAGCGCAATGTCAGAATTCTTCTCTGCAAGGCCGGCGCCACACTCCCCCGTTTCTCCAAGCACGCGGTTGCGGGCGATGGTTACGGCATTGCTCGCGTCGGGCGTGCAAATCCTGCCTCCCGATTACTCCCGCCCCGCATAAAATCTAAGCGGCGCGCACAAAATGGACGCTAAATTTTCTCGCCGAGTGTAAAGGCGTTGATATAGGCGCGGATGTCCGCCTCATTGAAATCCGGCCCGTTAAACGCCGCAATCGCTTTATGTGGGTGGGGAGTTGAGACGCCGATTGCGTGATCGATATACCGCGGCTCGAATACCCCTTGCGCCAAGCGCAGCAGTTCGGGGAAGAGACGCGCCTGCCGCCAGCGCAGCATCTGGGCCAAGATCCACGACGCCTGATAAGACTCCGGCCGCCCGCTTTGGCTGTCGCCAAAGATAAGATAGTCTCTGTTTCGCTCGGCGCCGGCAACCGGCGCGCCGCCAAGCGTTCGCAAGATCGCCTGCGTGTCGACCCCGACGCGATCCGGTCGTGACAGAAGCGCAGCGACCTCCGCATGATTTTCTTCGTTCGCGACGAAATCGGCCGCCTTCAGACAGGCGCGGATCAGCGCTTCCACAGGCGTCGGGTCGCGCATTACGTTATCGGCGCGAAAAGCGAGCGCTTTTTCCGGCGAAGGATTGAAAATGGCGCAGGTCGGATGCAGTACGACGCCCAAGCCGGCCTCCGCGGCGACGGCGTTCCAGGGCGCGCCGACGCAGAAGCCGTCGACATGTCCCTTTGCGAGATTGTCGACCATGAATGGCGGCGGCAATACGACGAGCCGCAAATCCTGGTCCGGATCAACGCCTCCCGCCGCAAGCCAGTATCGAAGCTGGTAATTATGCATGGAGAAGGGGAAAGTCATCGCAAAGGTTAGCGGCTCTTCTCCCCCCAACTCGCGCGCGGTTATGACCCGTTTCAGAGCCCGGGAACTTACTGCCGGATCGGAAAGGTCGCCCTCCGCGGCCGCTTGCAGCTCTATATGAAGATCAGGCGACACCGTGATGGCGTTGCCGTTCATGGCCAGATTAAACGCGACGATCAGCGGGACCTTCACATGGCTCAAACCGAGCGACGAGGCCACGGCCATGGGCGCCAGAAGATGTGCCGCATCGTAATGGCCAACCGCCAGCCGGTCACGCACATTTGACCAGGATACCTCGCGAACGAGCTCGACGTCGAGACCCTCGTCCTTCGCAAATCCCATGTCGACTGAGACGAGGAGCGTCGCCGCGTCGACGAGCGGGATAAAACCTATCTTCAAGCGCCCTGCGCTCATTTGAGCAGCTCCGAAGCCGTAATGATCGACCGCGCGATTTCGCCGATTTTCTTACTCTCGCGCATGGCCACGTTACGCATCAGCTTGTAGGCCTCGTCTTCCGAAAGCTTCTTCACCTTCATTAAAATGCCCTTCGCCCGATCGATCGATTTGCGCTCGTCCAGGTCGGAGCGCGCGCGCTCCAGTTCGCTCTGCAACTTGGCGAAGGCGTCGAAGCGCGAAACACAGAGGTTGAGAATGGATTTAATGCGCTCCTTTTTCAATCCGTCCACAATGTATGCGGAAACACCCGCGTCGACCGAAGCCTGAATGGAGGCGTCGTCGGACTGATCCACGAACATGGCGACAGGCCGGCGGACCGCACGGCTAACCTGAAACATCTGTTCGAGCTCGTCCCGCGAGGGGTTCTCCAGATCGATGAGAATAACGTCTGGATCAAGCGCATAGATACGCTTCAGAAGATTATGCCGTTCCGAGATGCGATCGACATCGACGAATCCTGCGTCGCGCAATCCTTCCTCAAGGATTGCGGCGCGGATCGGGCTCTCGTCGACGATAATGATTTTCACGGGCGTAAGGACAAGCGGCTCAAGGCGTCGGGAAAGTGTGCGGGGAAGGGCGCCCCCGGTAAGCCATTAATTGTGTAAGGCCTCCAAGAGGGCGCCAACGATTTTGGCCATTGCGATATTGCGGACCGTGATCGCATCTAGACCGCGCCAAACCCGAGCGATTCTCGCATTTGTTCCAGCCCGCAGCCGTTACCAGGCGCCCGCACAGGCGCCAATGAGTGCGGAGGCGGTGCTTCCGTCCGCCACCATTGCAGCTAGCGTATTTTAGCGATGCGCTTACCCCACGCCACCCGCCATTTAAGAACATCGCCAACCTCGTTGCCTGATAAGGCGGAGCTATGCGCCCAAGTGGAAACAGCCAGCGCGCAAGCGTCAGATTTTCCAACGCAGAGCCATGCCTGCCTGCCAAGCTTTCGAGAGCTGTGGGCCATTCAAATTCTGATAAACAGGCGCTCCCGCCTCGACGGCAAGAAGCACATTCTCATAGCCTACCAGCTTGCCATTGATACTCGCTCCGCCAAAAAGTTCGACGCGCTGGCCGCCATAGAAATTCGGATTCGCCGCCTGGGCTTTTCCCGCGATGTTCCAATCGAAACCGCGGATTTGTCCCTCTAAGCTCCCCGCTACGCGGAAGGTCGTCGTCAGTCCGGGGAGCCAGCTGTATCCACCCCAACCGTTGAATTCATGCAGATCGCCCCACCGATATCCTTCCGGATTGTCGGCAAGCGGGAAACGACCGCGATAAGATAGTCCCCAGGACCATTTATCCAGCTGACCCGCATAAACGACACCTGGCATGGCGTCGAAGGTGCCCGTGCCAATTTGCATCGCGTAAAATGCGCGCGTCGTCGCGTAAGTTCCGTTCGGTTGCAGCAAGGTGAAGGTATTGTGATTGCTGCCGGTCGGGAAGGAAACGCCGAAATTGATCTGAATGCGATTAACTGGGTCCTGATAAACGCGCCAAATCGCGGAGGCGGTTGTGTCGGATATGCTGTCGGTCCCGGTGTAGCTCATGCCAAGCGGAGTGATGCCGCTTAAGCCCTTGAAGGTCAGGAAGTTGAGATTCTTTTCCGTCATGCCTGTTGCGACGACGATCGAAATATCTTTTGTCACGCCATAAGCCAATTGGACGGTCTGTACTGCTTGCAGAGCGCTCTGGGGAACGCCACGCAACTTTTGCCTGGGATCGAAATACCAGGGCGTTGTCGCAACGATCTCCTGCGAGGAGACCGCGCGCGTGCCTTCGAGTGAAGTTGAACGGCCGACGAATTGCGGGATGACCGACAAAATCAATTTTCCGGCAGGAGGCATATCCGCGCCGAAGACGCCAAGCGGCGCGGGCGCCAGAGGCGGCATGGCGGCTGGCGGCGTGACAGCGCCAGCTGACGGCGATGGGAGTTGCTCCTTTTTCTTCACGGCTTCGGAGGCGTTGGCGTTCGCCGAAATCAGAGAAAGGGCGACCGCGACATGGGAGGTTGCGATCAAGAAGCGGCGTTGCGTTTCCATCGTTTAGCCTTTCGGCGCACGCCGCTTGGGCACTGCGCAATAAAAAAGCCGCTGTCCGAACTCCGTCGCGATGAGACGCGTGAAGCTCGGAACAGCGGCGCTGCTGCTTTGACCCGTCATTGGGCCTATGGATGGCTAAGATGGAGCAATTCCCGTGCCGAACGGGTCATTTACCTATGTCATTGAAATTACAAGATTAACTTGTTGCACAAACCGTACGCGTGCGTTTCTTCTCGCCATCCACAGACGAATTCTCGGTCTAATCGCCTCTAAAATAGGCGATCTAGCATGTGCCTACTTTGTAGGCATTCATGCCCGCAGT
The DNA here is from genome assembly GCF_052186135.1 of Methylocystis sp. JAN1. Classification (GTDB taxonomy): domain Bacteria; phylum Pseudomonadota; class Alphaproteobacteria; order Rhizobiales; family Beijerinckiaceae; genus Methylocystis. The sequence goes on from NZ_CP181499.1 coordinate 138,191, forward strand.
TTCCAACAGCCTTGTGGGCCGTCCCGAACAGCGGGAACACCGGAACGGCAGCGTCTGCGCCCGTTTTCTTGCCACTGGACGCCCGTGCCTCCCTTTGTAAGCCTCATGCACGCCCCTCAACACCCTGCACCCGCGCTTGTGGATCTGGGGGTCCCCCGTTCGAGCCGGCGCGGCGGCGCCATTCTCTCTCTCTTACAATTTCGGATGGACAGAGACGCCGGCGCGCATCCGCGCGCAACCGGGAGGCGCGGGCGTTGCTCGGCGGGAGCGGAGCCGCGTGGTTACTGCTCGGTTACGAGTTCGTAAAACTCGCAAAACCCTCGTAGAGCGAGATCAACGCTGCCCGGCAGTCTGGGGATGCGCGCCTTTGCCTACGCCCAGGGCGACCATCTAACCGGATTTTTGTTTCACTGCCGTTGAAAGACCCTCGTAGATCGAGTCGAGACCGCGCTTTGTCAGCGCCCGGAAATGGAGGGCCTTCTCGACCGGAACCTCGTAAATCGCGGCTCCAAAACCTATCGCCGCCGCGGTGAGGGCCGTGATGACGAATGAGGCAAAGCTGCGCGCCTTTTTATCGCCCGGTTCAACATGCGCGGTCTCGTGCGGGCGGACGTCAATCTCTCTCTCTCTCCAGCCTTCGCGCATCGAACCGTCTCGGACTCGTTTCGCTTCAGCCTTTGCTCGGTAGCGGGGCCGGCCGCTTCCACTCGTACGCCTTCGATCTTGGCCGCGGCAAACGGAGCCGGTTGGTCTACCAAATTGGAGGCGACGAGAGTGGGGGTGCTGAGAAGCATCCCTTCGCTGTGCGGCGTCTCAGCTCTTGGCGCGACGCCAGCCGCCTCAGCCTGTTCTTTTCTGCGCTGTTCCTCTACCATTTGCTCCAAAGTGGCGATTCTTTGCTCCAAGGCGGCAAATCGCTGTTGCAAAGCCGCGATAGTCCATTCGCTGCGAAGAGGTTCTGTGTTGCGCTGCATTTGCTTCTGAGGGGAAGTGACAGCCGCCTCAGTCTGCTCCTTCCTCCGGCGCTCTTCTTCTCTTTGCATGAATGCTGCGAGGGTCCAGTCACTGAGAAGAACCTCTTTCATACCACGCTCCTGTTATTCGCCAGGCTGCACCTTTGGAACCTGGGCAGCCATTCTGGCGATCTAATGAAAAAGGACATGGCAAGAAACGGCGAACAGTCGATTATCTTGCAAATCTGTCCTGGAAGCGCGAAAAGGCCGCTTATGTCCTTGGGTGCAGGGAAAATCAGGGATCCCTGCGCACCGATGTCGCGGAGTTTTTCGCCGATCCGGCGCTCGCCGCGGCTTGCAAGCGGCATCGCGCCGCCGGCGCCGGCCATGGCCGGATTTGGCGCTTTCGCTGGCATGGCTTGATTTGTTGCAAATTTGTCGTACGTTCAGCAGGCGCGCGGCATTCTCTGAGCGCCAATGTCGATCCGACCCCCATCATCGGGCGCCGTTGAATAGCTCTTAATTGCCGAGCGGGAAGCCAACTATCGTTATATCTATGTACTAAAATTCATGGACTTAGCGACAACTAGAACGTCGTCGCTCCATGACAAGCAGATCAAACGCCAAGGGAACAACCAGAGTCGAAATAGAAGCGGACATTCGCATCTGTTTCAAACATAAAGTATCAAAAAAGGCAGCCACGCTGCTCGCCGCGATGTCGCTGCTGGCTGCGGTACTTTATCAAATCAGCGTGAGGGCGGATATTTTCGTTGATATCCGTCCATCAACTGAAAACACATTGCGGCAAAAGCCCTCTGCGCGGGATGTTCGACGCCCCGGAATTCAACGGCGTCACCCGCGAGGGGACTGTGGATGCGGATCTTACGGCGCCAAACTGCGTCCGAAGCCGTATCCCAAACCCCCCGGCAGAAAAGCTCCTGCTTTTAAGCCGTAGCACCAAAGACGGGCGGCGACAGATGGGGTCGCCGCTTTGCCGGCCAGCGGCTCTCAACGCCGAAGCGGCGGATTCCCTGCCGCCGCGCCGTCAACGCCCCCACGAGCGGGTCAAATATCGGCCGCTTTTGCGCCAGCCGCTGACATTTTAGCGAGCGGCCTTGCACAAGCGGTGTTTCCATTTTTCGCCGGGCTTAAGTTCGGTCTTGCGAACCCAGCGGTTTTGAATGGAGCTGCGCTCGCGCCGCGTCGCAGGAACATTCAGGGTGTCGGGCGTCACGACGACTTGCGGGGGTTCGACAGCCTGCCTCGCGATAGCCGGCTTGACCGGGGGAACAACGGCTGTGGCTTTAGCCGCTTTTCGCGCAGGCGGCTTCGCCGCTCTTGGCGCCCGACCTGCCTTCTTTGCCTGCTCCGCAGGGGGCGCAAGCTGCGCTTCAGGTTGAAGGAGGCATGGGAGAATGCGGCTGGTCGGGATATTCGACGGCTCCTGAACCGCCTCCGCTACAATCGCTTTCCCGCCAAACAGCGCATCGGCAGCCGCCAATGCCGCTGAATATTCCGCATCCATCCTTGGCTTAGCTGGCGCGTTGACGCTGAGGTCGACGGACATAGGCTTTGAAATGGCCTTCTCCGGATCGTCAATATCCCGAGGACGAGGCATGCGAAATTTGGACGAGCGGTTTTTATATGCCGTAATGAACGGCCGCACAGGTTGGCGCATCGTTCGGTTAGGTGCCTTCTTCTTGGGGAATACCCGGACGCTCGCGTCGCAACGGGGAACAACCAGCCCCGGCTCCTCAACGAGCAGGGCAAATGGCTTCGTCAACGCCGGCGGAGCTTCACCCGCCGGCTCCATTTCTTAGTAGTGTTTCAGCGACAGAAACGCAATGGAGGCCGCTCGATTGAGATGCGTCTCATAAAAACAGGGACGCAACCTTCGCCCCCTCGAAAATCGTTGCATCCCAGCTCTGCCTTATGAGCGCCCAGGGAAGCGAGGAGCTTTCCTTCAGCCAGCCGCCTCTCCGATCCGCGTACAGCCCTGGTCCGGGGTTAATTACGGCGCGGTTCGGCGTCAGCCCCTCTTCTCTCAGGCAGCCCTCTCGTCGGTTGTGAGCGGCGCTCGCCCCTGCATCGCATCGCCTTCGAGCTCTATGTCGATCTCCAGCACGGACATCTCTTCCCGCCGGTGTATCTTCACCTCTACCCTGTCCTGGTCGATGGCCACGTGTTTCGAGATCGCGTTAAGAACCTCCTTGTGGAGGACGGCGAGCAAATCGGGATTGCAGGCGGATCTCCGTTCGTGCGCGAGCAGGATTTGCAGACGTTCACGCGCCACCGGCGCAGAGGTTCCACGACCGAAAATTCGGAAAAGATTCATGCGGCCCTCCTGCCGAACAGACGGCCGAGAATGCTTTTCCTGTCGCCCGGTATATCCATCGGCACTTCCGCGCCGCAGAGACGCTGGGCCGCGCTGGCGTAGGCGCGAGCCGGAGCGCTCGCCGCCTTGTGAAGCACGATCGGCGCGCCCAGATTCGAGGCGCGCAGAACCTCCTCGCTTTCCGGCACAACGCCCAAGAGAGGTATCGAGAGTATTTCGACGACGTCGCCGATGCTGAGCATCTCGCCGCGTCCCGCGCGCCGGGCGTCGTAGCGCGTGAGCAGCAGATGTTTTTCCACGCGATGCCCTGCCTCCGCTTGTTCGGTCTTCGCGTCCAGGAGGCCGATGATTCGATCCGAGTCGCGAACCGACGAAATTTCGGGGTTGGCGACGACGACGGCGATGTCGGCGAAGCGCATGGCGAGCGTGGCGCCGCGTTCGATTCCAGCCGGGCTGTCGCAGAGAATCCATTCGAATTTTTCCCGCAACTGGGCAATGACGGCGCGCACGCCGTCTTCGGTGAGCGCATCCTTGTCCCGTGTTTGCGACGCCGGCAGGAGAAAGAGGTTCGGCAGCCGCTTGTCGCGAATCAGGGCCTGATGCAATTTGGCGTCGCCCTGCGCGACATTGATGAGGTCGAAGACCACCCGGCGCTCGGCGCCCATGACGAGGTCGAGATTGCGCAGGCCGACGTCGAAATCGACGACGGCGACCTTCTTGCCTTGCTGGGCGAGGGCCGCGCCAAGCGCAGCCGTCGACGTCGTCTTGCCGACGCCGCCTTTACCTGAGGTGACCACCAAAACCTTGGTCATTTCATTGCCCTCTCTTGATCCAGTAGTGCGATTCTGACGTCTTCCTTCTCGAGCCAGACTTGGGCATTCTGGCGGCGCAGGTTTTCGTCGATCTCGTCGGCGGTGCGGTAAATCCCTCCGATCGCGAGGAGCTCCGCCTCGAGACGCCGGCAAAAGATTCGCGCGCGCGTCTCGCCATAGGCTCCCGCCATCGCGCGCCCTCGCAATGCGCCGTAAACATGTATGGACCCGCCCGCCACGACATCCGCGCCGGAGCTGACGGAGCCGATGACGATCACGTCGCCCTGCGGATAGAAAATCGTCTGACCGGAACGCACCGGCGCGTCGACAAGCAGTGGCGCGGAACTCGCCGGTTCGGACCGAACGCTCGTCGATTCTTCCGGCTCCTGCGACTCCGCCGGCGGCGCGAGCATTCCGCCGATCTTGTCGAATGCGGCTTGCTCCTCCGCAGTCAAAGCGCCCTGGTTCGAAGGCGGCTCGACGGCGTCGTCGCGCAACATTTCCTGCGCGAGCGAAGAGGCGCGCCCGCCGGCCAGAATGGGCGGCAGATCATCGGACGCCCAGCGGGGATCAGCGCCGGCCACGCCCAGGATAGAGATCCTGCGCGTCCCTAGCTCCCGCACGAAATCGACGAGCGCGTCGCGATCGAGGCCCAGCCTGGAAACATCGACGACGATCGCTTTCTTTGCGAAGAAAGCCGGCGAACAAGCCAGATAGGAATCGAGCCGGCCGATCCAGTCCGCGAGCGGCCCCTCGGGCTCGAGTGCGAGGGCGGGGAAAGAACATCCCCGGAAGCGGATGTGGCGAGAGGACGTCTGCGTCACGGCAAGCTCTTTTGATGGTTGAGAATTCTTTAAATCCGACCAGATGGTTAAAGAAGGATTAACCTTGGCCATGGCAGGCCCGCGCGCTCGGCGAGGATCATCGCCGCTCTACAGCTTGGAAATACGCCGGCGCCAAAGACGCGCCCTCATCCTGCCGTCGCGCAAAAACCAAGCACCCGCCGACTCCCCAATCGCGTTCACGACGGATGAGGGAGGCTATCGCCTGATCGCCGCAAGTCCGTCGACGGGGTGATGTCGATGGCGCGCGCGGACGCCGCCGACGAACCTGTCCGCGTTATGACCGGCGGACCAAATGAGGATCGCAAGCGGCTTTCGGCCCGACACGCGCGGCGGGCGCGACCAACTGTCTTTCCAAGCTTGCGCTTAGCGGACGATGCGCGAACGGAAAAACGATCCCCAACACCAGGCCCCATAGCCACTGCCCCAGCAAAAGCCCAATTGCCGGATGACCCGTCATGATAGGCTCCCTCGGGAGCCACTGCAGGAGCGGGATGAGCCCGATCATCCACAAAACGAACCCATAAGCCAGGCCGAAAAGCCAACCTCCCCAAGGATCATTGGCCGCCCGCTGAAACAGCCAGCCATACAGCGCGCCGCCAAGCAGCATCAGTCCGATATAAGCCAGAGCCGCGAAAATGACGGAGCGATGCGCGGACTGACCAAGAGCGTCCAGCGATCCGAAGCCTCGCAACAGCGCCAAAGCGGGAATGTCAGCGACGGCGCTCGCCGCCACGCCTGTCAGCAGCGGCCGCTGCATCGGACCTGCGTCCAGTCCATGAGCTTGCAAAATCTTAAGCATGACGCCTGCTCCTCGGCGGGCTCGTCTTCCAGAGGGCGTCATTCAGCACAGCTCCTATGGAAGGAGCCTGACGAAGGTCTGGCTCGAAAAGCGCCATCAAATGTTTGTAGGCCAGACCGACGAGGCGGGGATCTCGATTAAGATCGAAAAGACCAACCGGGTTGACGTTCCCGAGAGGCTCCCGCAGCGCAATGTCCCAATCCACCTGATCGGTAAGAGAATACCAGGTGAAGCCGACGATCGGCACGCCGCTATTGCGCATGAGCTGAACGTTATGCCACTGGCGCCACAACCAGCGCGGAGCCTCGCGAGCGTCGAGACAGTTCGTCTCTGTATGCATCATGGGCCTTTGGTACCGCTCATAATATTGGCGGGCGATGACATACCAACCAAACAGCTCTCCGAGCGCCTGCGGATTACCCTGGGCGTCGATCAGCTTCTCGTTCCATTCGTAATAATCGACGCCAAGGATGGCGCGTTGGCCCACGTCTTGTTGCATGAACCACGCGTATTCCTCAGGAGGCATTCCGTTTTCAATGAGATAATCGCGGATATCTTCCCGCACGCCGCCGGCATAAAGCAAATCAAGGGCGATGAAGCGCCGCTGGTTTTCGAAATCGGCTATTTGGCGAATCCTCGGATCGGGACAACAGGGCTGAAAAAACTCACCGCTCTCGCTGTTAATGAACACGACATCCGGCTGTGCGGCGGCGATGGCCTGCATCATCAACACGCTAGCTTTGGCGAGATGTCGCGTCGCCGTGACGAAGGCGCGCTCGTCCCGGCGTTGCTCGTTCCACAGACCCTCCAGCGCGCTGAGTCTCGCGCACACATACATCTCGTTAACGGGCGTGTAGAAGCGCACCCAATCGTAGCGACGAGCGAACGCCCGCGCGTAGTCCGCGAGCGCATGCGGCGCGTCGGGATTCTGGAAATTTTCCAGCCAATCAGGCAAGCCGAAGTGGCAAAGGTCCATGATGGGCGTAATGCCGAGCCGCTGCATTTCAGCGGCGACCTCGTCTAGAAACGCCCAGTCGTATTGACCTCTGCGATGATTTATGAGGTGTAGCGGCGGGCCGTAACGCAGATAGCGCAGCCCCAAGTCGCGCACGAGCAGGAGATCGGTGCGCCAATGACGATAATGGCCGCAAGCGGCCATCTCATCCACGCGCCAACGCCCGCCTTCAAGAGTTGGATAACTGCACTCGATCCCGGTGGCGAACATGAACCTGTCCTCGGCAGGCTGACGAGCCGAGGCGACAGCAGCAGCCGAGCGGGACGCTTCAACGATATGGCGCGGCCGCCGCTTTGCGGCATAGCCGACAGGCCTGACATAGACGAGGCCAAGAACCGTGCCCCAAATAAGATGTCCGGCGACGATCGAGGCCGGCTCATGTAATCCGCCCGAAACGCCAAACAGACCCGAATAAGGCAGTTCGCCGCTTTGGACGAGCGGGTGCATGAGTTCAAACTGCGGATGCATAATAAAGAGAGCCAGAGGCATTGGCACAAAGGCGAAGAAAAAACCTTGCCATATCGGGGGGAGCGGCAGAACCGACCAGAAAAAATAAGCGTAGAAAACGGCCCAGATCGCTCCGACCGACAAATGCAGCGCCATCCCGGCCGTCCACCACGCCCACGGGCTCGCATGCGGAAGAACCAACGTGCCGAGCGTGCCGACGATATCAAAATACGGCGCGCCGACCAGGATTAGCGGGCGCGCCACGACCTCCCAAGCAATGGCCCCGGCCATGCCGGCAAGAACTGCCTTACGGTAAGCGATATGACGGATCATGCCCCGCCCGTTGCCGGCCCTTAGCCGCGCTCCCCATCACGTGGGGTTGAATGCCATGCCGAAACCCGACGTGACGCCGCGTGTTCCGACGGCGTTGACCGAAGGGCCGCGCGATTGCCGCGCGGCTACAGCGACGGTCTTCGCCAGCCTTAGACCAGTTCGCGCAGCAGCGCAGGCAACGGTCGGCCTTTTCCGGCGCGGCGTCGAAAATCGGCGTCCGCATCGTGCGGCCAGCGATAAGCATGCGGCCCCAAACGCCGTCAAAAGCTGGCGAAAATCACGCGCGGAACCGGGTGCGCTCCGCCGGGGCGCCGCTCCCCTACTCAGCGCGGTTGCGGCACTATCCGAAGATAGGGTTTCAGCGCCTTCCAGCCCATCGGATAGGCTTTCTTTGCTTCCTCGTCGGAAACGGAGCCGGCGATGATGACATCCTCCCCTGGCTTCCAATTCACCGGGGTCGCGACACGGTGCTTCGCGGTCAACTGCAAGGAGTCGATCACGCGAAGCACTTCGTCGAAATTGCGGCCCGTCGTCATCGGGTAGACAATGATGAGTTTGATCTTCTTGTCCGGCCCGATCACGAAGACGTTGCGCACCGTCTGATTGTCAGCGGGAGTACGTGTGCTGGCGTCGCCCGCGGCGCTCGCCGGCAACATCCCGTAGAGCTTTGAAATGCGCAGATCCGGGTCGCCGATCATTGGGTAATTCGGAGCGGCGCCTTGCGTCTCCTGAATATCCAAAGCCCATTTCGAATGGTTTTCGACCGGGTCGACGCTCAGTCCGATGAGCTTGACGTTGCGCCGGTCAAACTCGGGCTTGAGTCTGGCGACGTATCCGAGCTCCGTCGTGCAGACAGGGGTGAAGTCCTTGGGGTGCGAGAACAGGACCGCCCATGAATCATCGATCCAATCATGGAATTTGATGCGCCCTTGCGTGGTCTCGGCCTCAAAATCGGGCGCCGTGTCGCCAATCTGGAAAGACATTTCGACCTCCCTCATTGCCCAATCCCGGCTCGGAGATCAACCGAGGCCGCAATACGCAGCTAGGCCCATCATATCCCGTTTCAAGGCCGCGCCGACGTCATCGCCATGAATGTCCCACATGCGATGAAAACGCCCTGATCCAATTCAATAGGCGCGGGAAAGATATTCGACGATCGGCTTTACATCCGATTCAACAATCGGAGCATGATAGGCGTTGACCATCTTCAGCACCACGGCCTCCCAAAACCTTGGGCCAAGCCGAGGCGGCTGCGTGCTCACATAATCGGCCGAGTGACATGACAAGCAGTTATTCTGCGCAGCCTCCATACCGGGACCTGGCCGAAAACTGGCCTCCTCTCGAGGAAGAGCGTAACTGCGAGGCTCTGCCAGCGCCATGTTCGAAAAGACCAGGACGCAGGCCATAGAAGGCGCAAACCGTAAACAGATCCGCATATGGGTCCTCCATCAATGCGCAATTACGCGCACCGTCTCCACGGCGTTGCGCATGTATCCCGCGGGATTCCATAACGGACTCATCGGCTGGGATTGGCCGATTGCGTTGATGGCGCAAACTCTTAAAAAATGCTCCCCTTCAGGGAGTTGCGTCATCAGGCGCCACTCCCTGAAGGAGTAGCGGCCAAGGTCTGGTCCAAGTTTCGCGTCAGTCCAATCCTGACCCCCGTTGATCGAGACCAGAACCGTCTTGACGCCGTATCCGCCATCGAAGGCTATGCCTTTTATCAGCGTCTCTTTCCGCGCCGTCACCGTAGCGCCGTCACCGAGACTGGTGATGAATGAGCGGACGTCAAAACGTTGAATAGGGGCGGTCGATGTCGCTACGCGTCCCGGTTCCGTACAGGCGCAGGCATTGTCCGGTATGCGATAGGCCGACTTCATCCAGAACCCGTCAAAAACCTTATCAACCACCCTTATCTCACTCAAATGCTTTACCCAGTACGTGCCATAGTGGCCGGGCACAACGAGCCGCGCGGGATAGCCATTCAACCAGGGCAAATCTTCACCGTTCATTGCGTAAGCGATCATGACTTCGCCGTCGCGGGCGTGATCGATGTCCAAGGCTTTTATAAAATCAGGCGTCTCCGGCAGCACAGGCCGATCAAGACCGTTGAAGACGACTTGGCGCGCGCCTTCCTGTACGCCTGCCTTGTCGAGCACCACCTTTAACGGAACGCCGCGCCATCGGGCGTTGCCCATAGCGCCATTTCCGAGCTGCCCTCCGCCGACGCGCGGTTCGAAGAATCCGCGGCTGTTCCCTGAACACTGATTGACGGCGATAACATCGATTGGCTCAAACGCGGTCTTAAGTTCATTTAACGAGAGGGACAACGGCCGGTCCACATTGCCGCTGACTTCGATGCGATGAGCCTGGGGGTCGATCGACAGCGGAATGTCGGCCAGATGGTAGCGTACAAAAAAAGCATCGTTCGGAGTGATCGGTCCCTCGTCGAAGACCGTAAACGGAGTCTCCAGTTGGGGCGGTCGGGAGGTAAGCCGTATTAACGGCCGTTTACCGGGATACTGAACCAAAGGGCGCTCGCCATTGGCGAATGGGAGGTGAACGCTTTCCTCTGCGAATGCGCGCTGGAGAAAAGCGGCCTTGCTTAGTGGGACGCCAAACATGGCGCCGCAGGCCGCCATTAGTAGGGATCGACGATCAGCCATGACAAAGCCGCTGTCGAAACGGATCCGAAGACGTCACCATGTTCCCTGCTTTCGCTCGTCATGCCCGCTGACGTCTGGCGCAAAGAAAGGCCCGTGATTTATCCCGACAAACCAGAAGGCGATACAGGTTTTCATCGCGAACGTAAGTATGGCTCACGAGATCGGCGTCAATAGCCGCCGCGCGAACGCGACGCCACGGATTCCGCGCCATCCCGGAAGCGCAACCGAAATGGCCATTTTCAAGAAGGAAAGCACGGAGTGGCGGGCCGCATGGCGCGGGCCGTCCGCTTGCCGCCGGAAAGCGGAGGAAATCATGCAAAGTGTACGGCATATATCGGCGGCAACGTGTGCGTCACGCATTGCCAGCCGTCGCCCTGATCCTCGCTGATCCACAGACCTCCCGTCGTCGAACCGAACGCCAGTCGGTCCCCCGACGCGTCTATCGCCAGCGCGTGGCGGTAAACGAGATCATAGGCGTGGCTCTGAGGCAGACCGTTCGTCAGCAGGTCGAAACTCCTGCCGCCATCCCGAGTGCGCGTGACGACCAGACGGCCCTCGCAGGGGATGCGCTTCTCGTCTTTAATTCCCGGAATGAACCACGCAGTGTCCGGGTCCCGCGGATGCACCACGACCGCGAAGCCGAAGGCGGACGGCTTCACGCCGGTTATTTCGCGAAACGTCCTGCCCTCGTCGGAGGAGACAAAAATGCCGTTATGGTGCTGAACCCACATTCGTTCGGGAGCAGCGGGACATTGTACGAGTCGATGAATGTCTTGCGCTATCGGATCATGCGTGAGCTCGGAAGGCACATGTTCGGCCCGCATGCCCGCGCCGCGCTGACTCCAGCTTTCCCCCGCATCCTCGGAAAACCAGATTCCGCCGGTGGAGACAGCCACCCACAGGCGCCGCGGATTGCGCGGATCGACAATGATCGAGTGAATGCCCGGCCAGTCGGCGCCTCCGCCCATCCATTGCGTGCGTTTGGGGTGTTCCCAAAGCGCACGGACGATCGTCCAGCTCTCGCCGTGATCCGCGGAACGAAAGAGTCCTCCGGGCAGCGTGCCGCACCAAAGCACGCCCGGCTCGTTCGCTCCGCCAGTCGCGAGCGCCCAAATTCGCTGCGTGCTCCACGGAATGGGACGGCCCCACATATCCTTTTCGTCGAGTCCGTCCGGCTTTTCCGGATAGGCCGGCGCGGCAATTTCCTGCCAGCCGTCGCTGGTCGATCGGTGCAGTTTGACGCCGAAATGGCCGTGATCGAGCGCAGCGTAACCAAAGCCGCTGCGCGCGTCCGTCAGCGCGAGGCTCACATTGTCGCCCAGGAACTCGACGCCGTCGATATCCCAGCGTCCCGCGTTGCGGACGACTCTGAACAACCCCTTGCGCGTCGAAACGACGATCCGATTGCCCACGTTCAGCCCCCTGACAACGCCTGGAAGACATGAACCACGCTGCCGGGCGTTACAGGATCAGACAAGCGGACGCGGTCGCGAAGGGTGTGGCCGTCGATGAAAATCGTCATATGCTTGCGGAGCGCGGCCTGATCATCAAGCACATAGGAGCGCGCCCGGGCGTTTTCCCTGAATGCATTGTCAAGGACTTCACGAAGCGTCGCGCCGTCGGCTTCTGCTTCCGGGCAGGCGACATGACGCTGTATGTTGGCGGTGAACAGGATTTTGACCATCCCGCACGCTCCCTCGGCGAAAGACATCGTTGATCCTATTTGGAATGCGCTCCCGAGCCAACCCCAACCAGCTAAACTCTCGGTTCGATCGCGCTTGGATTTGTGACGGCAATGCCCGGATGCGCCTGCCGTCCCACCCAGCCGTCTCGCCCGGGCGCAAAGACATATTCAAAAGGAGTTCAAAAGGAGCTGAACCGAGACAGCGGCCTCTCGCTGAACATGGCTGCGGCCCTATTTGCAAAGCGACCGCGAGGACGCGCCGCATGCACACGATCATCGAGCCGTTTCGAATCAAGATGACCGAGGCGTTGCCCATCACCGCCCGCGTAGAGCGGCAGCGGCTTCTCGAAGCGGCGCAATATAATGTCTTCCTGCTGGACGCCGAACACGTAACAATCGACCTATTGACGGATAGCGGCACCGGCGCGATGTCCGACCGGCAATGGGCGGCGATGATGATCGGCGATGAAAGCTACGCCGGCAGCTCATCCTGGCGGCGGTTCGAAAAAGCTGTTCGCGACATCACTGGATTCAGGCACGTCTTCCCGACCCATCAAGGCCGAGCCGCTGAGCGCGTGCTCGCCGCCACGCGCCTAAGACCCGGAAACGTCGTTCCAAACAACAGTCATTTTGACACAACGCGAGCCAATATCGAATATGTAGGCGCCAAGGCGATTGATTTACTGGCTCCGGAAGCGCGGAATCTTTGCTCGGAGGATCGGTTTAAAGGAAACCTGGACCTCGCGGGACTGGAAAGGCTGATCCAGGCCGAGGGCGCGGAAAACATTCCCTTTTGCATGATCACCGTAACCAACAACACAGCCGGCGGCCAGCCTGTTTCGATGCAGAACATCAAGAGTGTAAAGCAAATACTTCAGCGGCGCGCCATTCCGTTGGTTATCGACGCTTGCCGTTTCGCAGAGAACGCCTTTTTCATAAATCAGCACGAGCCTGGATATTCGGATCGCGACCTGCTTGAGATCGCTCAAGAAATGTTCTCGCTGGCTGACGCCGCGACGATGAGCGCCAAGAAGGACGGCCTTGCCAATATTGGAGGATTTTTCGCCTGCAACGACGATTATTGGGCGGAGGATTTTCGTAACCTGCTTATCCTGACAGAGGGCTTCCCGACTTATGGCGGGCTTGCAGGTCGGGATCTGGAAGCCGTCGCCGTGGGATTGATGGAGGCTCTGGAGATCAACTATCAGCGTTATCGCCACGCCACCGTGGAGTATGTCGCGGAAAGGCTCTTGGCTCGGAATATCCCCCTCGTCCGCCCGCCAGGAGGGCACGCCGTATTCATCGACGCCGCGGCGTTCTGCCCGCATCTGACCTCGAGCGATTATCCGGGGATCGGCCTCGTAAACGCGCTCTACCTCGAAGGGGGCGTTCGCGCGGTTGAGCTCGGCAGCGTCATGTTTGGTAGGCCGGCCTCGGAGGGCGTCGGCGAAATGCCGGCGCCTCATGAACTGGTGCGATTAGCTTTTCCGCGACGGGTCTATACCCAGAGCCATTTCGATTATGTGATCGAGGTTCTCGAATCGGTCCATCGCAACCGTGACGCGATCAGACCATTCCGAATAATCAGGCAGCCGCCCTTCCTCCGCCATTTCACCGCTCACTTTGCGATCGCGGACAATTAACTTGAGGGCGGCCGGCTCGCGTTGAGGCGTTCGCCTTCGTCCGGCGCCCGCTCAAGGGCCGCGTTTCGCCAGCCGGGAACGACTGCCCGAAGGGCTCCAGGGAAAGCGTCTTGTCGAGGTTCTCCCATCAGAGCGGGCTGGAACAGGACGGCCGACGCGAGCGTGCAGGCGAGGGAGAGAGCGAGGAGTTGACCCATGCTCGACATGCCAGGATTGCTCGACAAGGATAGGCTTCCGAAGGCTGTCGCCGTGAGCAACGCGCTAAAGAACACCGCACGCGTCAGGGGCGACTGAAGAAAGGCGCTCTCTCCTCGCCGCCAGGCGGCGATATAGTAGATTTTGAACGCGACGCCGACGCCAAGCAGCACCGGAAAGCTGATGATATTGGCGTAGTTCAGTTTGAAACCGCTGAGCGCGCAGATCTCAAGCGTGACGATCGCAGCGACGATGAGCGGGACCAGGGTCAAAAGGACGTCGCCGATCCTTCGCAGCGGTATCCAGAGAATGATCGCGATGACGCAGAAGGCGATGAGCGCCGCCTGCGCCAGCGCCGCGATCATCGTCCTGGACCACATCAGAACCGCGATGGCCTGCCCCGTCGCATTGGGCTCCACGGCGAGAACCGCGCTTGCAAAATCCCGAATGGTCGCGTCGCTGTTGGGATCGCCTTTGGGAAGGATGCCGACTCTTTGGCGTCCATCCTCGGAAATCCATAAGCGCACGAAGTCGCGCGGCAACGATTCGAGCGTCACGGGCGCTGGATTGAGCGAAAGCTGCAAAGCGCCAATATCTTCCTTGAGCGGTTCGAGAAAGGCCTTCGCGGCGCGCTCCCGAACGACGGCGTCGGCGCTGATCAGCGCGCCGATATCGTTCGCCAGGCGCCGCGCAGCCTGCGCTCCAGCGCCGCGCTCTTTCCCCGCGGCGCTCTCAAGTTCTTTTTTTGCTGTTTCCAGGGCGGATACGCTCTCGTGATCCGTCGGAGTCGGCTTCAGGGGCGGCTGCAGCGCCGGAAGAAGGGCTTCTCCCGCTCGGTGAACAAGATCCAGCTTCGCGTTTTGATCGGAAGGAATGAAAGAATGGATCGTGCGGCTCTCCGCGACATTGGGAATGGTCGCTATTTTGGCCGCGACTGCCCGAGCGTCCTGGTCAGGGCCGATCACAATCTGCGCCGAGTTCGCGTCCATGTATGGATCGCGGCTAAGCTCCATGAAGGTTTGAACGGCTTCGGAAGTCTTTCGCTGAAGGTGGAGAGGGTTGAAATCGAATGACAGAGCGGGAAGAAAAAATACGCCCGCCGTGACGAAAAGCGCCGTTCCTCCGATGATCAGGTCTCGCCGCCGCCGGAGGAAACGATCGACGGGAGCCAATCCCGGCTGTCCGATCGCACGGCGCTCGATCGGCGCTCCGATCGACTGAAGAAGCGCCGGCAACAGCGTGAAGGTCAAAGCGAACGCCACGATCATGCCAAGACCGGCGATCTCCCCGAGCTGGGCGAGGCCCCGATAATGGGTCGGCATGAACGAAAGGAAGCCGGCCGCGGCCGACACGGCCGCCAGCGTCAACGGAACGCCGATGAATTCCGTCGCCTGCTTCAGCGCCTCCCGAATTTCGATAACTTCGTGGCGCTGCGCACGAAATCGAACCGTGTACTGGACGGCGAAATCCGCGCCCAAGCCAATGAACAGCATGGCGAAGGCGATGGAGATCGGATTGAGAGCCCCGGCGACGAGAAGACCGACGCCAGCCGTCACGAGCAGGCCGGCGGCCAGACACACAACGACGGCCGCGACGAGTCGGAGAGACCGAAGCGCCGCCCATAGAATTGCGATGACGATAAATCCGGTGACGACCCCGTTGAAGGCGCTTCCCTCCCGCACGCTGGCAAACTGCTCGTCAGCGAGCGGCACGGGGCCGGTCAGGCGCGTGACCGCTTGAAATTTCGCATGCAGGTCGAGCGCCGCCGCAGCATTACGGATGGAATCGCTCGCTTTTTTTCCGGGTTCGAGTTCGTTGGTGAACAGTTTCGGCTGCACCAAAATCAACCGCCTGCGACCGGACGGTTCCGACGCGCTCCGCATCAGCCCGGCCCAGGAGAACGCCGCAGGCTGCGATTGCGCAATTCTGTCCAGAATGTCGGCGGCGGCGTTCAAGGGATTGGCGACGCTATCGAGCGAATAGCCTTCGACTTGCAGCCCGTGCAAAATATATACAAGCGTCTTGGCGACACCTCTCAAGCTCTGGTCGCTGACAAGAAAGGTGAGGATGGGCTTTGCCCTGACCAGCTGATCGGTAAGGTTTTCGACCTCGGCGGTCGGCAAGAACATGAAGCGGTTCCGCACAAAAAACCGTCCCCCTCCTTGCTCTTGCACCGCATGGAAAAGCGCCGGCTGATCCTGCAGCGCCCCGGCGAGCGCGCGAGAGGCGGCGCCCGCCTGCTCGGCGGTCGGCGCGTCGACCACGACGAGAATCGTGTCTTTCCCCTGCGGAAACGCGGCTTGATAGGCAAGCTCCCGCTTTCGCCACGGCAGATCGCGCGAGATCAGATTGTTGACGTCCGTATCGAGCGCGAAGGCGGAGAACGCATAGGCGCCGGCCGCAAAGGCAAGCGCCAACCAAAGGACAATAACGATGCGGCGATGGCGTGAGGCGAAGTCGACAAGGAAAAGCAGGGCGTCCAGCACGCGTGATCAAAGTCCCTGTTCTTCACGCTGAGGGTTGCAGCCAAGCCCCCAGGAGCGCCCCAATCACGGCGCCCAGCAACGCGCCCGCGAAGGCGAAGGCCATCCCTCCGGCCATAACGCCCAGCACAGCGCCGATTGCTGCGCCGACGCCGCCCATCGCCAAGAGTCCGGAAGATTGGCCGTCGCCGTCGGTCGGACTGACCATGTGGAAATTCCTTAGCGCCACGGGGGCGCGCGCAGACCCTACGAAGGTAGATAGAGTGGGTCGGCAGGGGGAGATACATTTCGATCAGATTTGTTTTTCTACGCGCGACTGCTTCGGATGCGGTCGGCGCCCGGGCAATATGCGTCGCCGGCTCTGTCAAAGCCGTAGGATCTTTACACGGCGAAGCAGCGGCCGCTTCTGTGCGCCCGCGCTTGCGAGCAAAGAACGGGCCCGGCGCCAATTGCGCGGGGGAGCGCGAAATACGCGTCAGGTTGAGAGGGCGCGATCCCTCCCCGCCGATCGAGACAAGCGCCGCCCTCCGCCCAAACCAAGCAGCGACGGCTTCTCAACCAAGACCGGCCTTTTCTCGCGCCTCGGCGAGCGGCTAAGATGCTCCATCGCACCGCGCCTCATCGGGAGCCGCCCGTATGGACGCCATCCAGCAAGACCGCCCGGCCCGGAGGAATAAGCGATGAATCCTGAACGTCTCCATGATCATTCTGGACATCGCCAGCATCAGGGCGCGCCGGTCGACGGAGCTGAATCGATCCGCTCGCCGGCTATCGAGGGCGCCGTCTATACCTGCCCCATGCACGCGCAAATCCGGCAAATCGGTCCCGGCCATTGTCCGATCTGCGGGATGGCCCTGGAGCCTCTGGTCGCCACCACGGACGAGGCTCCGAACGCCGAACTCGCGGACATGACGCGGCGCTTCTGGATCGGCCTCGCCCTGACGGTCCCGGTGTTCGTTCTCGAAATGGGCGGGCATTTTCTCGGACTTCATCGCTACCTCGCGCCGCAACTATCGAACTGGGCGCAACTCGTCCTCGCCACGCCGGTCGTCCTATGGGCAGGCTGGCCCTTCTTCGTGCGGGGCGCGCAATCGCTCGTGACCCGCAATCTCAATATGTTCACTCTGATCGCCATGGGGACGGGCGTCGCTTGGCTTTACAGCGTCGTCGCCACATTGGGGCCGTCGCTGTTTCCGCCGGCCTTTCGCGGCGACGGCGATTCAGTCCCGATCTATTTCGAGGCGGCGGCGGTCATCACCGTGCTTGTATTGCTTGGCCAGGTCCTCGAATTGCGCGCGCGCGAACAAACCGGCGGCGCCGTTCGCGCGCTTCTCGATCTGGCCCCTGTGACCGCGAAAAGGGTCAGAGAGGACGGATCCGACGAAGAGGTCGCTCTCGAGCAGGTTCATGTCGGCGACAGGCTGCGCGTGCGCCCGGGCGAAAAAGCGCCCGTCGACGGCGAACTCCTCGAAGGCCGCAGCACGGTCGACGAATCCATGATCACCGGCGAGTCCATGCCCGTGACGAAGAACGTCGGCGACAAGATCATCGGCGGGACGCTCAACCAGACTGGCGGTTTCATCATGCGGGCCGAGAAGGTCGGCGCCGACACGATGCTTTCGCGCATCGTGGAGATGGTGGCGTCAGCCCAACGAAGCCGCGCCCCCATTCAGCGGCTCGCGGATCAGGTTTCCGGCTGGTTCGCGCCGCTCGTCATCCTCGTCGCCGTGCTTTCCTTCGCCGCCTGGGCGCTTTGGGGGCCCGAGCCGCGCATGAGTTATGGCATCGTCGCCGCCGTCTCGGTGTTGATCATTGCCTGCCCCTGCGCGCTTGGCCTCGCGACGCCGATGTCGGTGATGGTCGGGATCGGACGCGGCGCGCAATATGGCGTGCTCATCAGGAACGCCGAGGCTCTGGAGCGCTTCGAGAAGATCGACACGCTGGTCGTGGACAAGACCGGCACGCTGACCGAAGGAAAGCCCAGGGTCACGGCCGTCCGCCCAGTCGCCGGCCTGAGCGAAAACGAACTCCTGAAGATCGCGGCGAGCCTGGAGCGGGCGAGCGAACATCCGCTCGGACAGGCGATCGTCGAAGCCGCGCTTTCGCGAGGCCTTCCGCTCAGCGAAGCCTCGGACTTCGACTCGCCGGTCGGAAAGGGCGTCACAGGCCGTATTGGCGCGCAGTCCGTCTTGATCGGCAACCGCCGCTTCCTAACCGAGCTCGGCGTCGACGCCGGCTTGCTCGACGAAGACGCCGAGCGCCTGCGGGAAGACGGCGCGACGGCGATATTTGTGGCGATCGACCGTCACCCTGCGGGGATTATCGCCATTGCGGATCCGATCAAGGAGACGACGCCCGACGCGTTGCAGGCCCTCTTTGACGACGGGGTCTCGGTGGTCATGCTCACCGGCGACAATTGGACCTCAGCGCGCGCCGTCGCGAGACGATTGAACCTCAGCGAGGTGGAAGCCGAGATTCTCCCCGAGGACAAGAGCAAAGTCGTCGCCCGTCTGCGGCAGGCCGGGCGCATCGTCGCAATGGCGGGCGACGGGGTGAACGACGCGCCGGCCCTTGCCGCTGCCGATGTCGGAATCGCCATGGGGACCGGAACAGACGTGGCGATCGAGAGCGCCGGCGTCACCCTGCTCAAGGGCGACCTTCGCGGCATCGTGCGCGGCCGCCGTCTGTCGCGCGCGACCATGCGCAACATCCGGGAGAACCTGTTCTTCGCCTTTGTCTACAACGCGGCCGGCGTGCCGCTTGCCGCCGGCGTTCTCTATCCCGACTTCGGCTTGCTGCTCTCGCCGACAATTGCGGCGGCCGCCATGGCTTTGTCGTCCGTCAGCGTCGTCGCCAACTCGCTGCGCCTGCGCCAGACGGAGATCGAGCCCGCCAGGTTGCTCGAAATGCCGCCTTTTCCCGGATAGGCGTGGGCCGATAAAGTTCTGGCTGACGGGCGTCTGTATCGGATCAGCGCCCATATGTGTCTGCCTGATCCATCGCGTTAACCCTTTGGCGCCGGATAAACCGCCATCAGCCATCTAAATTACGTAGTTTTACGGAATGACTTCGACTCGAACGAGGTGAGAAGCTGAACCGCCGACGAATCAAGGTGCTATAAGGCTGGCGTAGACGCGAGCCGCTCCAAGTCCAGAACGTGACTGCAACAGGACCGATGCCGGCCATGCGACAATCTCCCTCGCACGTTTTGATCATCGAAGATGACCCGATAATCGCCGGCGACCTGGAGTGGATCGTGAGAGACCTCGGCCTGCGCGTTATCGGAATCGCTGCGACTCGATCGAGCGCGGTCGCGCTCGTGCGGCAGGCCGCCCCCGATCTTCTTTTGAGCGACATTAACCTGGCAGACGGAAGCTCTGGCGTGGACGCGGTGCTGGAAATCGTTGAAACCTGCCGCATTCCCGCGATCTTCATCACGGCTACG
This sequence comes from Methylocystis sp. JAN1, assembly GCF_052186135.1. Lineage (GTDB taxonomy): Bacteria > Pseudomonadota > Alphaproteobacteria > Rhizobiales > Beijerinckiaceae > Methylocystis. The sequence continues at coordinate 157,846 of NZ_CP181499.1, forward strand.
CCCCACAAAATCCCCGCCGAACTGTCAAGTAAGACCTTCCTGGTGATGAAACCGTACAGGGAGCTGACGGTGAAGGAGACGATTGGAGAGGCGCTGACGAGACGCTGCGATTGCCCGAAATACGACGGCTGCCACTGCCCCTCGCTTTCAATTTGAACTTGACCAACTGAGGTTGTCCAATATCGGCTTATTCTGCCAACGCGTCCGCCGGCTTTTTGCCTAAAGCAAAGCACGAGGCTCGCCGTGTCAGAAAATTCAGAAGCGGCCTATCTGGCCGCGGTCGTTAAAGCTGCTCTCGACGGCATCGTCGTCATCGACGGGACTGGCTGCGTTCTCTCCTTCAACCCGATGGCCGCCAGGCTTTTCGGCTACGCGCCGGAGGAAGTTATCGGCCAAAACATCGGAATGCTTATGCCCGAGCCGTACCGGTCCGAGCATGACCATTACATATCGAACTACCTTGCAACCGGACACGCCCGAATAATCGGGACGAGACGTCAGGTCGAAGGTCGACGCAAGGACGGCTCCGTCTTCCCGATGGAACTCGGCATATCCGAGGTCGAGAACGCTGGAGCCCGTTACTTCGTCGGCTTCATCCATGATCTGAGCGAGCGAGAGAAATTCGAAGCTCGGATGCGTGATCTCCATGAAAACAGGCTTGCGCTGATCGAGAACATGACGGTCGGCCTCGCGCATGAGCTCAGACAACCGCTTGCCGCCATCAACGCCTATTTGAATGCGGCCCGGCGCCTTCTCAAGGAAGATGAGCGCGACGTGGGGAAAGCGATCGAAAGCGCCAGCGAACAGACCTTTCGCGTGAGCGACATTCTCGAAAATCTCAGGCAGTTCATCTCACGCGGCGAAACCGTGAAGACCCACGAAAACCTCAACGAGATCGTCAGGGACGCATGCGAATTCACCGATGCGATGGCCCGGTCTCACCGCGTGACGACGATGACGCGGCTTGAGGCGCAGCATGACCGCGTGATTGCGAACCGGGTCCAGATCCAGCAGGTGCTCATCAACTTGAAGCGTAACGCCATCGAAGCGATGCAGGCCTGCGAGAGGCGCGAGTTGATCGTCTCGACCTTCTGTCGGGACGAGCGGTTCGTGCAGGTCGATGTCGCGGACAGCGGTTCGGGCGTTTTGGACGGGGTCAAAGAGAGGCTGTTCGAACCTTTCACGACTTCAAAAGAGCATGGTCTCGGCGTCGGCCTTTCAATCTCCCGGTCGATCATAGAGGCGCACAACGGGCGCCTCTGGGCGGAAGCAAACCCTGGCGGGGGGATGATCTTCAGCTTTACGCTGCCCCTGGCGGACGACGCGGCGATCGAATGAGCGCGCCGCGCGCGCAGACGCGTCGACGAGGAATGGCTACGCTTGCCTGCGTCATGACTATCGGTTTGGCTCTATTATCGGTGTCTGATCGGAGCAGAAGATCATGGACGAGCCGGAAAAGAGCAAACGTGGCTTTGCCTCCATGTCTGCGGAGAAGCGACGCGAGATTGCGCGCAAGGGCGGCAAGAGCGTGCCCGCCGAGAAGCGCAGTTTTTCCCAGGATTCCGCATTGGCGGCGAAGGCGGGAAAAAAGGGCGGGCAATCGGTGAAACCGGCCAATCGCTCGTTTTCGCGAGACCACGCGCTCGCCTCTGAAGCCGGCCAGAAAGGTGGAACGGCGACCCACAAAAAGCGACAGCAGGGCGACGGCTGATTTGCCGCTCTCCTACGAGCGCCTGAGATTGTCTACGTTTTTCGCTTGGCCTGGGCCACTCGCGATGCGAGGTCGGCGAAAGAGTAGCCCTGCCCGTCGTCGGACGAGATTTGTAGCGCCTGCCTGAGAAGGCGGACCGGGAAGCAGATCGCCTCCACATTCGCGTCTCGCATCTCCGGCGGCCGGCTTGTCTCCGCGCTTAATGCGGACTCGGCCTTGGCGAGCAAGGCCTCGATTTCCTCACGCTGAAAAATTCCCTTTTCGCACATAGCCTCAAGAATGGTGGCGACGACCACGTAAAGGCCCTCGAGTTGGAGATTCGCTGTGTTCATGAACCTGGCTCTCTTCTGGAAACGCGTTTGCTTCCATCGTTAAATGGGTCGCGCGATTCCGGCTGCGCGTCGCCGCCGGCCAGACGCTCGCGGAAGCGATAGATTTCAAACGTATTTGCGAGTGAGCAATGTGGCATCGCCATGCTATCCAGAAGCTTGCTTCCGGCGTCTGTCTTCTAGTCGAAGCCGAGGCGCAACCGAAACCTCCGGAATATCCATGACGGAGGTGGAGCGGAGCGGCGTCCAGGTCTGAGAGATTTTCGGATCGTCAAGCGACAGCTTGGGATAATTTCGGGCGAAACTCTGGTAGAAGTCTACTCGAAATTCTTCGATGGACGCCGGCCCCGCAGTATCGAAGGTTCTGCGGAAGATCGGCTTTCCGGCGCGCGCGATGCTGATCTCGATCACCATGGTCAGCACTCCCGGCATTTTCGATGGATGGAGCTGCCGACGCTATAGTTAGGCTATTCGAGCGGGAAGACCATGCCAAAGATTTGGCAATTTGGATCCCGCGCCGGACGATAAGAAAAGTCCGCGGCGCCGCACATTTGTCCCGCAGAATGACCCCGCAGCCACATTCGCGGTCGAGGCGATCGCCCTGCGCTCGGGCGGAGTCGTCTGAACGCAGATAACGTGATCGTTTTAAAGGCATGAAGCGCGCTCTTGCAAGGTTTTAGAGCGTGGCTCGCTCAACCTTTCGAATCGATCACATTGTCTGCGTTTATGCGATTCCGCCTAAACGCATGATTTAGTGGCGCGTCGCCAGCGTGAAGCCTTCGTCTTCGAGGTCTTCGGCGAGAGCCCCTGCGTCGCGATAATCGACGACGAGGGCCTGATCCCGCCATAGTAGCTCCTCGAAGCTCAGGTAGTTACGCATGAAGCGCCGGGCCGCTTCGCTGAGAGGCTCGAACAACCACACGCCCGCCTGATCGGTGACAAGGAAATCTTGCGTCATGGCTTCCCCCTTATTTTTTGGACACCTCAGCCACGAAGCTTGAGTGTCGGCTTATCGGGGCAACGATTACATAGGGCGGGTGTGGTCCGCGACCAGTGTAAGAATGCGTGACATTGCGATTGGCGGGGCGCCGAAATGGACATCGACCGAAGCGAGCCTGCGAATCCAAAAACGCGTCAAATTGTCAAAATAGCTAATAAGCGCTTTGCACGCGCGATCTGGTGAAGTTAGCAGCAATAAAGGCCCGACAAGGCATTTCGGCTAAAAGCCCGCATGCGAATATCTCCAAAGAGATAGGAAAAATTCTCATGGAATTCTGAAATTCGCATCCCTTCCCGCTTTATCCATTATTATTTTCATTTGCTTGCGTGCTATTTGGCGCTTTCCAGACGCGCCATTTTTTATTCTGTGGCTCTGCTTCCCAGCAGGCCGCACGGCCAGGCTCTCGTCGCTGTCATCCTCCGCGGTCAAGCCGATTTCGGCCATGCATGGTTGTGCGTAAGTAGGCGTGTATTAAAGAGAATTTCGTAGAACCGCTCATCCCTCCGGGGCAGAGGACAAACGCATGAGCTTCCACGATCTCCACGCTTCTTTCGACGGCTATGAGCCTCTCTTCAAGCATTCCGACCGGCGCCGCTTCCAGCGCGTCCAGATCGACCTTTTTGGCCGCTATATGCTTGAGTCAAAAGCTGAGCACCATTGCCGGACCGTCGATATTTCAATCGGCGGGATGAAACTCGTCTGCGCCGTAAAGCCGGAGGCAGGGGAAAAGGTCGTCGTTTACATCGACGCTCTGGGGCGCTTCTCCGGCAAAGTCGCCCGCACCCATGAGGACGGCTTCTCGATAGCGTTCGACGCGCCGGCCAGGAAGCGGGAAATGCTCGCCGACAAGCTCACATGGTTCGCCAATCGCATGACGCTGGGCCTGGACGACCAAAGGCGGCACGAGCGTATCGAACCGTTCCAGAAATTCGCCGTCCTCCGTTTAAGCGCGGGCGACGAGCATATCGTCCGAATTCGCGACCTTTCGGCTTCCGGCGTCAGCGTTGAAACGTCCTGCCTCCCTTCGATAGGCGAACGCGTCTCGATCGGAAACGCCTACGCCAATATCGTCCGTCATTTCGATGGAGGATTCGCCGCCGAGTTTCTGACGCCTTTCGCGTCTGATCAAATCGACGAGGCGACGCGTCTATGAGTTGAGACGCCCCGACCGTCCGCGGCCGGGGCGTTCGCCAAACGCTTTGGATCATCGACACGACGAACAGCAACCGGATGCGCCGCCCGGCAGTTCGACGACATTAGACGCCGGCACGCATGTGCCGACTGACGTCAAGACGATCAGAAACGTTAGAACCGCAAACAAAAATAACGCCCTATCGCTCATTTTCGGAGCCTGGGTAAGAGTGAAATATAGGGTTTGATCGGCGAAGCATGAGGCTCAGGAATTAAAGAGATCTTGCTCAAATCCACGAAAGACACGCCTGCGGATCGAAAGCTGATTTCTCGATGATGCGGCCGCGATGCGCCGATCTGCAAAAAAAAGCGAAGTCCCGCCGCGTCCGCGAGGCCCCGCGCCGTTCGCCAAAGCCGGTCAACGTCGCCAAACCAGGCTGTAGATAAACCACATCTCGGTGAAATAGGCGGTCAAAGCGGCGATGATCATAGCGATCGCACAGCATTGGCCCGCAAGCCCGTCATTCGGAGCCGCGCTTTTCCCAGCCGCTCCTACAGACAAAATTCTCCGCAGCCTTGCGCCCATGCTCCCGCTCCTCGGCGTTCGCGCCCGAGCGACCTTCGCGCCACATGGCTTAACAAACGCTTTTGCGGAAAATTGAAACAGATCGCTGACTTATCGTTGCTTAAGCAATGATGAAGCGCCCGCAGGAGCGGGCCGCCCATCGCATTACGCGCCCCAATAGTAAGGCTCTCGCGAGAGTTCGAAGGCGTAGGCCATGCGAGCGGCGCGGAGCAGGCAGATCGCATTTCTTACATCATCGCGTAGACCTAACCGCATCGCACGCGACAAGGCGGCGCGCGCGAGGATGATTTCCGAATATGCGAGAGCCTGAGGAGAGAGGTCTTGATCAAGCATGTGCCGCGAGCAAAAATCTCTTGCCTTCTATTGCGTCGGACAAATATCACCGCAAAGACTATTTTTGCGATTCATTAGAATAACGAGAACCTATCCGCAAATTTTGTCAAAATGTTTCCGATTCGTGTTCGGCTCCCTGCAGACCGGGCTGGAGGCTCGCGCCGCCGCGGCGTCGGCGTCATTCCTGAGAGGCGCGGCGGGACGGCGGGCGGTTGAAGAAGGGTTGGCGAGATGGGATGGCGAAGCAAGCTCGAAAGCGGTTCGCCCCAGCGTGATCCGACGCCGCTTTACGTGGCGACGGCGGGCTTGCTGTTATCCATCGGCAGCTATGCGATATCCAACGAGGGCGTTTCCGGAACGCTTTTCGGCTCAGGCTTGATCACGGCAGGGTTTTGCATCGTGTACTGGTTCGCGAATCCGGGTCAGGGCGATGACTGACGCGAGAAGAAATCGTCTCCGCAAACCAGCGCGCTTAACGCGCCCCTCGCCAACCCATCCCTATTTCGGCCGCGAGCCAACGCGGCCGTGACAATGGGATTCAAACGCCCATTAAGGTTAACTGTTCATTACGATTGACCGAAAGCGCGCAAAGGCTGAAAAACCGGTTCGATTTTACGGCGGCCGGGCCGAGAGTGAGTTCATGCATGAGCGGCGGCAATCTTTGAGACGAAGAACTTTGCTCGGCGGAAAAATCGAATTTTTCGGCCGGTCGACTTTTGATTGCGTCATCCGCAACCGAAGCGATTGCGGCGCCAGGGTGCGTTGCGACCAGCAAATCGCTTTGCCTGAGGTGTTCAACCTCGTGATCGAGAAATCCGGAGAGCGGTTTGTCGTTCGGACGATCTGGCGCAGCGAGACGGATGTCGGCGTCGTTTTCTCGTCAAACGTGCTCGCCTTCCCGTCCCGGTCGGCGTGAAGACCGCATATGCGCCGACGAACGCAAAAAGCGAAGCGTTGAGCTTTCGCCGGGCGGCGGGCCTTGACCGGAGCGTCGCGGCGACGCCCTGGTTCGCGCGCTATGCCTTGCCCGCGAGAGGCCGGTATTAGTTCCCGGTCGGTTCGGGAAGATGGATGCCCTCCTTCTTCAGCATTTCTCGAACGTTCTGGAATCGCTCGTATTGCGAAAGCGTGATCGGACCGCTGTAGCCTTCGCTCTGCAATTTGCGCGGCGGATATTTAATGTAGGTCTGCATGAGCTTCCTGATGGCTTCGTTGATCGTCACGAGCGTCCAGGTGCGTTCGGTATAGTTATTCATGAAGATGTCGTAACGCTCCTGCGGGTCCTGCCACAGGTCGAAGACCTGCGGCACAGTGGCCACATATTTTTCCGCGCCCTTCCATCCCAAATTCGTGTCGACGGCCAGTCCGCCGGTTTCCTGACCGTCATCGCCACGGAGATTGAAGACCGCCTTGTAATTGCCGACGCGCGCGGCGCCTGGCGACAGCTCGTTCTCTGTGAAATAGAACCATTCGCTACGCGGAGACTTTCCCGTGCCAAGCAGTATGGGGGACAGATCGTAGCTGTCAAAAACGATCGGCTTGCCTTCGCGATCCTTCTCGGGGAGAGGGACGCCGGCAATCGAGGCGAAGGTTGCCATCAGGTCGAGCCCGCCGGCGATCTCGTGATTCTTCGATCCGGGCTTTATTTTACCTGGCCATGAGGCGATCGCGGGGACCCGGTTGCCACCCTCCCTCACCGTTCCTTTTGTGCCCCGGAACGGGGTGTAGCCGGCGTCGGGATAGACATCCTGCCATGCGCCGTTATCCGTCGTGTAGAACACAAGCGTTTTTTGCTCCAAGCCAAGCTCCCGGAGCTTGTCCAGAATCCTGCCAATGCGCGTGTCGAGTTCGACGACGCTATCGGCGTATTTGGACTTCGACATCGATTTGTGCTCGAACTCCGGCGCGGGCAGGTTCGGCTGGTGGACCTTCATGAAGTTGACGTTGATATAGAAGGGCTTGTCAGATTTCGACGCCTTTTCGAGAAACTCGATGGCGGCCTTCTCCACATATCCGTCGAAAAACGGGATGCCCACGACGCCCTTCTCCGGCGTGTCGACATATTGCCCGTTGATCTTGAAGTCTTCGTGAGGCTTTTCCCCCGCCTTACCCGAGAGCGAACCCTTCGTCACGCGCTGAAACATCTCGCGAAGAGCCGGGTTCATGGCCGGAAACCATGTGGGATCGCCATAGGTGTAGGCGTTGAGGTGGTAGAGACCGACATATTTCATCTCGTCATAGCCCTGCGCGTTCGGCAGCGCATAGTCCGCCTCGCCCAGATGCCATTTGCCGGTGAAGTAAGTCTGGTAGCCTCCCTGCTTCAGGACAGACGCGACGGTCCATTCCGCCTTCGGCAGACCGCCTCCCTGGCCCTGGAAGGCGACGGTGGTCATGCCGCTGCGGTTGGGGATGCGCCCGGTCTGCATGGCGGCTCGGCCGGGCGTGCAACTCGGCTGGGCGTAGAAGGAGAAAAAGGTCAGACCGCCATCCGCCAGCCGATCGATATTCGGCGTCGGCATGCCTCGCCCTTCGCCGCCGCCATAAGGCCCGAGATCACCGTAACCTGTGTCGTCGGACACGATGAAGAGGATATTCGGCTTGCCGGACTGCTCCGCTATTGCGGGGGAAGTCATCAGAAGAATGCAAGCGGCGGTCAGTCGAGCTAAGCTTCTCATCCGCTTCTCCTCATCGATTATTTATGCGAACGCCGTGTCGTCCCTCAAAACCATCTTAAGGATCCGATGAAAGCATAGGCCCAAAACTTTGGCCAGGACATTTGGTCGGAGAACAATCTCCGTCGAGAATTGCTTGCAGGAAATGTCGGGGCGCAATCGCGCGCGCCACGGCAAAAGTCGCCTACGCGCGCAAAGTCGTCCCGGATTGCCCCATGCGATGATCGGCCTGTCGCGCCAGAACGAAGAGCAGGTCGCTCAAACGGTTGAGATAAGCCAAAATGGATTCCGGCGGCGCCGGCTCGGCAAGAGCGGCGATCGCGCGTTCGGCGCGACGGGCGACCGCGCGGGCCATATGGAGGCGGCAGCTCTGTTCGGCTTCGCCGGGAAAGATGAATTCCCGAAGCTCGGGCAATTCCTCGCTCGCACGATCGATCTCGACCTCGAGCGCCCCGACTTCCGCTTCCTCGAAGCTCATATTGATGGAGCGGTCCTCGGCGCTGACGATCGCGCTTATCATATAGAGCGCGCGCTGAGCGCGACGCAGCGGCTCATTCGCGAGCGGATAGGCGACGCGCGCCAGTCCGATGCTCGCCGACAATTCGTCAAGATCGCCGACCGCGGCGACGCGCGGATCGAATTTCTGGGCGCGGCGGCCGGAGAACAGGCTCGTTTTTCCGCCGTCGCCCTTCCTTGTGTAAAGCTTTGCGGTCATGTTGCGCGCCATGGCGACTGAATTGCGTTGGCTGGCTTGAGTTCCGCGCTCCACTCCGCCGCGCCCGCATATGTCGCGTCATAGACGGCCGCGCCGATCGCCTCTCCGAGATCGGTATGGAGGCCTGCGCATGTTTCGGGCGCATCGCCTTCCGGCGCCGCGACGAGGACGCAATCCGTCCCGGTGCCGCTAATGGCTGGTCCATCCCTGAGATCGTTCGTTTCGACGATCGCGGCCGTTCGCGCCTGCGTCGCGATGGAAACAGTCTCGACGAAGGCGCCGTCTGAAAGCGGACGTGAGACGTGGACCAGCGTGTTGACCGTCCCCATCGCGGAAGTCCGCCGCCTGTGGCGCTTTCCGACCTTTTCGCCATTCGACAGGCCGACGGTGGTCAAGCAGGTGACCGTGACGACGCCGATTCGGGATTGAGCGAGATGATGGCGCCGAATTTCGCGGGAGGTCAGGAAGGCCGCGGCGCCCGCCAGACCGCGCGAAGATAGCTTCGCCGTGACAAACTCGACCGGATCGACATGAACTGCAAGGTCGTCGTCGCGGACTTCAAGCCATACGACCTCTGTCGCCGAGGCAAAGCCCGGCTTCGTTATCGACCATCCCAACGTTCGTTGCGGCTTCTCGAACCGAACGATCAGGAATGGCGGCTCCAAGGCTGGTCGGAACGGCAGCTCTGTCATGATGTATCCGTGATCGGAGCAAATCTGCGGAGCGCCCACTCGCAATCAGGCGCTCCGCGAAGCGCCTTCAGGCGTGGCGGGATGCGAGCGTCGCCGAGAGCTTGCGGCCGGGCGTCCGGCTCGCCAGGGCCGCCTTCAGCGCCCAAAGTCCGCCGAAGGCGCAAGCGTTGATGAGGAAAATCCGCATGATCGTCGCCGCCGCGAAATCATCGGCGCTTTGGCCGGTCGCCAAATCTATTGCGATCAGGGAGCCCTCATATGCCGCGAACGCCGCCAGGAAGGAGAGGCAAACGCCCACGGCGCCGGAGAGCCGACGCGTCGCCGCTCCGGCCGCCTCGCACGAAAGGAGGGCGATGATCCCCAGCGCGCCGCCCCAGGCGAACGTCTCGCCGTCCATCGGATAATGCATCATGGCGAATCCCCATGCCTGATTGGCGAACCATACCGCGCCGATCGCCGCTAGAGCCTGGCGCCTGTCGAACGACATGGCGGCGATCGCCGCGAAGGCGGCGAGCGGAAGGGCGCAAGCGAAGCCGAGCGTGAATAACACGCTCGCGCCGGCCAGCGCCGAGACGCCGATTGCAGGCCGGGAAAGGTAAGAGGGCGAATCGATGGCGGTCATGTCAGATCTCCTTGATGCTGATGATGGCGAATGGTCCCTCTCGCCATCGGTTCCGCCCGTCTTCGGCGGTCGTCGCCTCGACGAGAAGGGTGGGGCCCCGGCGGTCGTCCCTGGATCGCCGGGATATGGTTGCGACGATCAGGCGTGCGCAAAGCGGCTCGCCGATCGGTCGGTTGGATCGGGATCACGGAGTCCGAACCATCGCGCCCGAAGCTTGTCCCACAAGGCGAGGCGAGACCAGTCGGGCTTCTTCAGGATCTTGTCGGTGTCCGGATCGAGGAAGGGATTGGGCAGCAGCACCGTGATCTGCTGCTCTCCCGCGCCGTTGAAGAGTTGGACGCCCCACGACATCGGCGCGCAGGAGCGTCCGATCCGGCGGTAAATCTCCGCCCGCGAGGTTTGCCGATGGCGCGCCAATTCGGGCGATGTGGGTCGGCTGCGCGAACCCTTCGTCTCGCCGATGCAGACATGAAAATGAGGCGCGCCGAACGCGACGGTCAGATAGCCGTCAAGCATGCCGATCCGCGTCGGCGCGCGATCGGCTTTCATCTCCCAGGCGGCTCCCTGAATGAGAATGCCGAAGGTGATCTCCCGCCAATGATTCTCGAAGAGATCGCGCAATAGCTCTTCGAGACTCGCCTGATCCGTCGGCAAGGAAAACACATCGAGCGGCGTTCCATCGACATCGACAATCCGCGTCGGCTCCGCTTGCGCGAAAGAGATCGTCATCTGCGCCTCCTCACCACGTGAACTTCATCCCGCCATAGAGCGAACGCCCCGGCGCGCCATAGTTGTAGACTTCCTGATAATAAGCGTTCCCAACATTCTCGATGCGGCCAAAAATCGAGAAGCGTTCGTCGAACTTGTAGTTCGCGTAGAGATCGACTCTCGCATAGACGGGGAGAGTCACGCGCTTGGCGTTGATGTAGTCGTAATCTGGCGTCGCGCCCACGGCCAGCAGACGGGCTTCGAGCTCCGCACCGGGGATTCCCGAATAGATGAGCGACGCCATTCCCTTATCGGGCGGGCGGCGGAAGAGCGAGCGCTCGGTCATGAGATTCTTCGCGACGAGGCGGGTGTAGCTCGCGCGAGCCCTGACCATTCCGGGAATGATTTCGGCCTCCCCGGCGAACTCGACGCCTTTCGTCTCAACGCGCCCGACATTGTAGTAGCACCCGAAGACCTGGGTGATCGAACATGTCGGGACGGAGCCGAAGTCGATGAGGTTCTGGAAGCGATTATCAAAGAAGCTGACGGAAGCCGTCACCCGATCTCCGAGCAATTTCTGGTCGAACCCGACATCGTAGCCGGTGCTGCGCTCCGGCTTCAAAGTCGGGTCGCCATATTGGCTGAATCTCTGATAGAGCGACGCAACCTTCGCGCCGGTCCCCGCGGAGCCGCGGAATTTCGTTCCGGTCTCGTCGAAACGAAAAGCCGCCGTCGTGCGCCAGGTGATGAAAGTCGGACCGCTCTGCACCGCGTCGATGCGGCCGCCATAGATCAGATCGAGCCGATCAAAAAGCGTGAACTGATGCTGGGCGAAGCCGGAATGCGTCGTCTGCACGAAATGGGCCGGCGCCTTGGGGTCGGGCAGAACCGGACCGCCTTGCCATGTATGAGAGTTGTCGGTCCAGTTCGCCATGCCGAAGGTGGCGAGGCCGAAAACTCCGAGCTTGAGATCGCCTTGATATTCCAGGCCGCGCCGGTCGCCGCGAAAGCCAAGGCGACAGGCATAGGCGTTGAAGTTCGCGTCGAAACAGGATTCAGTCTGCCAATTGTCGCGCATCGTCTCGTTGGCGTAGATCGTCACGCGGTTATGCAGCATGCGGTCGAAGAGACCGGCGTCCACGCGCGCGTAGCCCTGCGCGAAGGTGGCGTGGCTGTGATTGGCGGGGTTGAAGACGTCGGCGGCGACAAAGGCGTAGGGATTGTCGAAGCGAATGGCGTTATCGTATCCCGTAAAGCCGCCCTCGACCGAGACCTCGTCGGTGAGTTGGTAAGCCAGACGCGCCGTCGCGCCCATACGGTTCGTGGGGTCGTTCGGCGGAAGGGGCGGCAATGGGGTGACGCCGTCTCCGATCGTCAAGGGCCGGTTGATGCGATAGCCGTAGCGGGGGAAAGCCTCTGTGTGGAGCGCGTCGACGGAGAAAGCGTAGGAGAGCCGGTCCTCGCTGCCTGAGACCGTTGCGCGCGTATGTCCTGTCCCATAGGCGCCGCCTTCGAGCATCACCGAGCCTCGAGGCTTTCCATGGCCCTTGCGGGTGATGACGTTGATGACGCCGCCCATGGCGTCGGAGCCGTAAAGCGCGGATTGAGGACCGCGCAAGACTTCGATGCGATCGATGTCCGTCGCGGCGAGCATGCCGAGATCGACCGAACCGTCCGTCGAGGAGGCGTCCCCGACGCGAACGCCGTCGATCAGGACAAGGGTCTGGCCCGGCGTCGCGCCCCGCAGAAACACCGATGTTTGCGTGCCGGGGCCGCCGGACTCGTAAAGATCCAGACCTGGAACGCCACGCAGCGCATTAGCCAGCCCGAGAGAGGCCCGCTTCTCGATCTGGGCGGAAGTGACGACCGAAACGGAGCTGGCCGTGCGTGACCGGGGCTCCTCCACGCGGTCGGGCGTGACGACAATCTCCTGGTCGGCGGAATCGGAATCGTTACCGGCGCCATTGTTTGTGGCGTCCCGGGCGGCGGCGGGGCGTTGCCCCACGTCGATCGCCGGCAAGGCCTGCTGAGCGAGGCTGGCGGAGGAAAGTGCGAAGGGCAAGAGACACGGAAGGGCGGCGCGCGATGCACGCGCCAAAACGCCTTTACGGGCGTTGGACAGGCAATCGAACTGCATGAGTTGAGACTCGCAGCAACGTGGACCGTCACTGCGATTGGTCTTGGCCCGTCAAATTCGCGCCTGATGCGCGACGACAGCTTTGGACCGCCTCGGTGCACCCCGCCCGACGCTCTCGCGCGTGACCACGAACGATGGCAGGTCTCCTGGCTCGCGGGTCGTCGCCTTGAACCGCCTTCCCAGGGAGGGTTCCCCAGTGGCTTTTGGCTCTAAGGCTCGCCGCTTACAGTTGCGGGGGCAGCCTCGGCTTTGCGCCATCACGCGCGCACCGAGTTCCCTATTCATCCCCGAAGGGAACCATCGGCGCTCATGATGATTTCGCCTGACCGCAAAGTCAAGCTCGCTTTCGCCCATGAAACTCGAAGGCGAACGGCGGTCCTGTCGGCCGCGATAGAGCAAGCGACAAAACCTGTTGCCGACAGAGCGAGCCGCTCGCGACAAGCGGGCGGCTCATTCCCTCAAGCGTCGGCGGGTCATGGTCCCGACGACACGATGTCGACGCCTTCGACGGCGGCGTAGCCGTAATACACCGAGGCTGCGTTGGTCGTGTAGAACCGCAGGTTCAACTGCCCCGTCGTGACGGTCACCGGGAAGGTGAACGACTGGGAACAGCTGGCGACGTTGGTGGCGCAATCGGTCGTGCTGATCGGCCCGACGACTTTCGTCCCCTGGGCGTCGACATATTGATTGGTCAGCGCCATGTCGCCGTCGCCGAGATACACCGTCACGCTGTAGGCGCCGTTGGGTAAATCGACGAGGAAGCTGCTGTCATAGGACCCGGAGGCGCCCGTCGACTTGTGGAAGTCCTGCCTGAGCGAACCCACGAGCGAGGCGACGTCGGTGCGGTTTCTCGAATCCATCGCGGCGATCGACTGCCAGCCATAGCCGAGGGCGGCCGAATAGGCGACCAATTGCACGGCCGTATAGCCGGTCGCGGTCGGACCCGAGGAACTCGCGTTGAAGTCGAAGCGCTTGGTTACGCCGCCCGTCGTCACCGTCACCGTCGCGGTCGCGGGGTTCGACGTCCCGCCCGCGCCGGAGCAGGTCATGGTGTAGGTGGTCGTCGCGGCCGGCGTCACGGACGCCGTTCCGGTCGTCGCCCCGCCCGTCGAAAAACCGGCGCCCGTGCAGGACGTCGCATTCGTCGACGACCAGGTCAGCGTCGAGGTTTGGCCGCTCGCTATGCTCGTCGGGCTCGCCGTCAGCGTCGCCGTCGGACTGCCGCCGCTCGACGACACGATGTCGACGCCTTCGACGGCGGCGTAGCCGTAATACACCGAGGCTGCGTTGGTCGTGTAGAATCGCAGGTTCAACTGCCCCGTCGTGACGGTCACCGGGAAGGTGAACGACTGGGAGCAGCTGGCGACGTTGGTGGCGCAATCGGTCGTGCTGATCGGCCCGACGACTTTCGTCCCCTGGGCGTCGACATATTGATTGGTCAGCGCCATGTCGCCGTCGCCGAGATACACCGTCACGCTGTAGGCGCCGTTGGGTAAATCGACGAGGAAGCTGCTGTCATAGGACCCGGAGGCGCCCGTCGACTTGTGGAAGTCCTGCCTGAGCGAACCCACGAGCGAGGCGACGTCGGTGCGGTTTCTCGAATCCATCGCGGCGATCGACTGCCAGCCATAGCCGAGGGCGGCCGAATAGGCGACCAATTGCACGGCCGTATAGCCGGTCGCGGTCGGACCCGAGGAGCTCGCGTTGAAGTCGAAGCGCTTGGTTACGCCGCCCGTCGTCACCGTCACCGTCGCGGTCGCGGGGTTCGACGTCCCGCCCGCGCCGGAGCAGGTCATGGTGTAGGTGGTCGTCGCGGCCGGCGTCACGGACGCCGTTCCGTTCGTCGCCCCGCCCGTCGAAAAACCGGCGCCCGTGCAGGACGTCGCATTCGTCGACGACCAGGTCAGCGTCGAAGTTTGGCCGCTCGCTATGCTCGTCGGGTTCGCCGTCAGCGTCGCCGTCGGCTGCGCGGCCGCCGTCACCGTCACCGTCGCGCTTGCCAGGTTCGACGTCCCGCCCGCGCCGGAGCAGGTCATGGTGTAGGTGGTCGTCGCGGCCGGCGTCACGGACGCCGTTCCGTTCGTCGCCCCGCCCGTCGAAAAACCGGCGCCCGTGCAGGACGTCGCATTCGTCGACGACCAGGTCAGCGTCGAAGTTTGGCCGCTCGCTATGCTCGTCGGGTTCGCCGTCAGCGTCGCCGTCGGACGCGTCCCTCCCGGGATCGCGACTTGCGCCACGGAGGTTTGCCACCAATGGCTCGCGCTGGCGTATTCGTTGGATATCCAGAACGAGGCGGCGTTGTTCGGGTCGGCGAGCGCCGAGGAGTAAAGTCCCCAGCGCTGGGGGCTCGCCGAGCCGTCATTGTAGAATCCGCCGCTTGTCTGATACGGCGCCGCCGGGCCGAAGCCGGAGTCGGCGGCTCTCCGAACGGCGTAATAGTTCGCCGGGAACATGCTCGGGCTGGAGACCGCGAAATTGACGATCACGTCCCCGCCCGCGTCGGCCGCGACCGATGGATTGAAGGTCGCGACATTGCTTCCGATCGCGGCGCCCGAAACATCGCCTTGGCCGAGAAGGACGGGAGCGCCGGGATTGGTGACGTCGACCTGGAACCAGTGAACGAGCGGCGCGCTCGATCCTGGCGGCGTCATGGTGGAAGCGCCCCAAAGGACTTTGTTCGAGTAGGCCAGGCTCGCGACGCGCTTGTCGCCGGCGTCGATCAGGATGGCCGTTCCCTGCTGCTGCGCGACGTTCGCGACGCCCTGATCGATCGAGCCGAGCGCGATGGCGCTGGTTGCGCCAAACGTCTTGCTGGCCGCATCGTAGGACTGCAGCCCGAGAACCATTTGGCCGCCGCTCGGCCAATTGGCCGCGAGATAGGCTTTGCCGGCGCCGTCGGCCGCGACATAATATTGTCCCTGGCTCGCGGGCAGCAGCTCGTTCGCGACGACGTTGAGCGCGCCGCTGGCGTAGAGCGCCGCCGCGTCGATGACCCAGACCTCCGTTCCCAGATAGGCGACCGGGCTTGCGGTCGTGTATTGCGCCGCCGTGAGATAGACGTTCGTTCCATCGACCGCCAGCGACGGACGATCCGAGGCGCTCGTTTGCCCGTTGATCGTCAGCAGCGTGTTGAATGAGGCGAACAACCAGCCGTCATTGGGATTGGCGTCCTTGGAGACAGCGAAGTAAATCGCGCTGTCCGGCGCGCCGGCGCCGTATTCCATGATGACGACAAAGCGCTTGTTGACCGTGTCAAACGCGCAGCGCTGATCGTACAGGCCCTTCGTCGGATTGAGCGACGCGAAGAAACTGTAGACCCCTGTCGTGACAGGCGAACCGCCGGTGAGATTCGTCCACTGGATCTGTGACCCTTCGATCATCACGGCATGGTTCGGACCGACGCAAAGGGCGTTGTGCGGCGGATAGGTCGAAGTCGACGAAGGACCGGAAAAAGACGTGACGATCGTCGCGTTCGGATCCGCCAGCGTCTTGACGGCGATCGCGCTCGTCAGCGCGGAGGGATTGCCCGCGGGATCGACGGCGCCGATCGTATAGTTGTAGGTCGTGGCCGCGGTCAGGCCGGTGTCCGAGAAAGTGAGAACGCCCGCGCCGGTCGCGCCGATTTTCGATCCGTTGCGATAAATGTTGTAGACGATCTGGCTGGAGGCGTTGTCCGGATCGGTTGAAGCGGTCCAGGACAGGTCGATCCTCGTCGAGGACACCGCGACGCCGGCAAGGCCGCCGGGCGTGGTGGGCGGAGTTGTGTCCGGATTGACCGTCAGCAGGAAGATGTCCTGCACATTATTGGGAGCCCCCGTGACGGTGACCGTATAGGACGCCGGCGGCGTGGCGGCCGTCGTCGTGATCGTTCCCGTGCTCGTGCAGGTCGGGGCGCAGGACGGAAGGGCCAGCGCGGCGCCGCTCGGCAAACCCGAGACGCTGAACGCGACCGATTGCGCCGCGCCGCCGGTCAGAGTGGCGACGACGGATTGCGAGACGGAGCCGCCCACCAGAACGGACTTCGGACCGCCGTCGGCGAGCGTATAGGTGAAGGCCGGGGTGACCGAAACCGTCGCGCTCGCCTGCGCCGCGCCGCCGGGGCCCGTGCAGTTCACGGAATAAGTGGTCGTCGCGGCAGGCGTGACTGTGACGTTCCCCGAGACGGCGTTATTCGTGTTGAAACCCGTGCCGGCGCAAGACGTGGCGTTGGTGCTGCTCCAGGTCAGCGTCGAGGACTGTCCCCCCGTTATCGCGGTCGGCTGGGCGCTAAGCGCAGCCGTGGGCGCCGGCGAATAGACGCCGATCGTGAAAGTGTCGATCACATCGCCCTGTCCGCAGGAGACGTCGTTTTTGCCGCCTCCCGCCGGACCGCAAATGAACTGCCCCGATATCCCGGTCGGGCCAAAGGCGAGCTTCGTCACGCCGAGCCGCATGAAGCGGGCGGCGGACCAGGACGGCGGCGGGCAGGACGACCAGAGACAGGCGCCGGACTTCGCCTCGAGGTCGCCGCCGCCCGTGCCGACTGTGAGATGCGTCACGCCATGCTGTGCGGAGCTGCGCTCGTAATTGTGGCTATGCCCGTTGATGTTCAGCACATATTTGGCGAAATGGTCGCCAAGATAATCGAGATAGTTTCGGAGGGTCGTATCGCCCGGGTGATAGCCGGACGAATAGGCAGGCCGATGCCCGAAGGTGACGATGAACTTGAGGTTCGCGTTGTTCTGCGCGTCCTGCATAACCGGTTGAACGCGATTGAACCAATCGTTCCAGTCCGTGGGATTGTCGGCATATACGCCGCACGCCCCGAAAGGTTCGGGATAAGCGATGAAGCGCGTATTGCCATAGTCGAACCAATACCAGTCCTCGCCGAGGTTCTGGGGACAGGACGGTGCAAAAGACGACTCTGTGGGCGACGTATTGGCGTTGGGGAACGCGAAACGACTTAGATAATTCCGCATGTCGTCGGAGGCGGCGTCCCATTCGTGGTTCCCCCAGGCCGGCATGTACGCCGCGGACTGGGACCACACCATCACGTCGTTGAAGTGGCGATCCACCTCCGTCTGGCCGTAGGGATTCGCATAGGTGAGATCGCCGACAAGGAGCGCAAGGTCGGGCTTGAACCCGGCGATCATGCTTTGGACGATCGGCATCCTGGAGAATAAATTGGAGGTGCCGATGTCGCCTTCCGCGACCACGACGAAACCGGACCCGCCAGGTGCGGGAGGCATCTTGAAGGACTTTTCGGGATTGCTTCCGATTTTGTAATAATAAACAGTATTATAGGAAAGCCCCGCGAGCTTCGCCTCGAAAAACGGACCACTGGACGAAATTGGAGCCGGACTTGGCGCCGTAGCCGTGACCGTATTGGCGACGCAGCCCGAGCATGTCCCGTAACTGATCTTATTGTCTTGGTTGTTTGCCCCTCGCCAGTCGAACGTGACGGAGTCGGGCCCGGTGATCGTAAAATGCACTTCGTCCGCAGCGAAGGCTGTGGCGACATATGCGAGAAACGCGGCAATCAACGCACACGCGGAAAATACTCGGTTTTTCATACTACTCGCCTTAGTTCCGTGACTTACTGTCAAGGTCAAATAAAGGCCAACAACTCCTACTATGCTCCCCATTTTAGCTAAAATACAAGACACAATTCGAAGGAGGTTCCCGCCCCGAAATAGGACTCGCGGTCAATGCAGGTTTTCCGAAATTGCATAACTTTGAATCTTCTGGTTTTTGCAAGACTCCCTCGTAATTCACAGCCTTTAAGGCTTAATCCGACAAGATCGCGCTTGGACGAAATCGGTCGTCTCGCCGCGAAGACGGCGCGCGCGGATTTTGGTGGTGACCGCGCGGCTTTCTTTCTCGCGTTTGTGCGCAACCCCCGTTCCTTCAGCCCTTTCTGTCGCCCCGCTTATCGTCCGGCTGCGCCGGGACGCCCTGGCGTCGGCATGAGCGCAGGCTGGTCAGGCTGACGTCATCGCGGCAGGCGTCACGGCAAGAAGCGACGAGACCGCCGCCCGCCGTCGCATCCCAGCCCCTGCGACGCCGCCCTATATGTGTGCCTCAAATGCTCGCCGCGCGGGAGCCAAGGCAATGTTCACGAGAATTCTTGTCCCCATCGATCTTGCCGAGCCACAAATGACGGAAGGCGCGGTCACCTACGCGGAAGCTCTCGCCAAAGCCTTTCACTCGAAGATCAGGCTCGCTAACGCGCAGTCGCTGACGCCCGTCAAACTTCTGGATTACCTCCCTCAGGACTTCAACGAGAACATCAGGCGGGGTCTGGAAAGCGAACTATCGGCCGTCGCCGCCAAGATCGATCTCCCGGCGGCGCGCATTTCAACGGCTCTGCTGTTTGGCCCCATCTATCAAACGATTCTTGCGGAAGCCGAGCGCTGGGGGAGCGATCTCATCGTCCTATGTTCGCACCGGCCGGGCATGGATCGCTTTCTTATCGGCTCGAACGCCAGCGCAATCGCCCGGCACGCCACCTGCCCGGTTCTCATCGTACGCTAGATCACGCTGCGTTTGGGCGGAATCGCCTAAACTGACAATGTGATCGATTCCAAAGGTTGAGAGCGCGCTCCGTGCGAAAAACCGGTTCCCGCTTTTTCGCAGCGGATCGAACCCGCGCGGCGACGCCTGATCGTCGCGTAATCTAACGGGTCCCGGCGTGCGCCGTGACGGCCGATGCGAAGAAAGACTCGCGGGTGAGCTTGGTGTAATCCCCTTCAAGCGCCATCGTCGCGACGAAGACGAGCACGGCGAGCGGCGGCGTGAGAATCGCGACGACGAGCGCGAGCCGCTCCCACGCCATGTGCATGAAGACGGCCACGATCAGCCCCGCCTTCAGCAACATGAACAGAACGATCAAACCCCATCGCAGATAGCCCTGGAAATTGAAATAATCGACCAGATAGGAACAGGCGCTCAAGACAAACAACAGGACCCAAACCAGCAGATAAAGCGCGATCGGGTGCTGCTGGCCGTGAACGCCCGCGCTCGCGGCTGCGCCATGCGCGGCGCTCGTCTTTGTTTTGGCGACCTGCATCCTTTTACACCCCGCGAAAGACCCGCCCTTACCAAAGGTAGAAGAAGGCGAAGATGAAAACCCAGACCAGATCCACGAAGTGCCAATAGAGCCCCATGATCTCGACGATTTCGTAGCGACCTTTCCGTCCCGTGAAAAAGCCGGGCTTTTCCCTGTCGTAATCGCCGCGCCAGACGGCGCGCGCGATGATCAGAAGGAAGATCACGCCCATCGTCACATGGAAGCCGTGAAAGCCGGTGATCATGAAGAAGCAGGATCCGAACTGCGCGGCGCCGAAGGGATTGCCCCAGGGCCGCACCCCTTCTTGAATGAGCTTTGTCCACTCGAACGCCTGCATGCCGACAAAGGTCGCGCCGAAGAAAGCCGTCGCGAGCATCATCAGCGCCGCCTTCCTGCGCGCCCGCGCATAGGCGCAGTTCACCGCGATCGCCATCGTGCCGGAACTCGTGATCAGGTCGAACGTCATGATGGCGATCAGAATGAGCGGAATTTGCCTGCCGCCGATGTCGAGCGCGAAGATTTCGCTCGCATTCGGCCAAGGGACGGTCGTCGACATGCGCACCGTCATGTAGGAGATGAGAAAGCAACTGAAGATGAAAGTGTCGCTGACGAGGAAAATCCACATCATCGCCTTGCCCCAGGAAGCGCTCTTGAACGAACGCTGATCCGAGGACCAGTCCGCGACGACGCCGGTCAGGCCGCGGGGTCGTTTTGGTTCGGTCTTGGCCATGCGCCCAACCAAGTCGAGGGCCATGCGACGATCCTTTCCCTAGACAAGGAGACGGCGGCAGACGACGCCGAGATTGTCGGCCCACCCCACGAGCAACGCGAAGAGAAGCAGCCAGACGCCCAAGAGAAAATGCCAATATACGGCGCAGAGTTCCACCGACGCCGCAAGCGACGCGTCCGGCTCTTCCCGCAAAGCGCGAAAATTCGTCCTGAAAAGCGCGACAAGCCCGCCCGCGAGATGAAGCGCATGGGCGCCCGTCAGCAGGAAGAAAAATGCGTTGGCGGGATTCTGCGATGCGTAAAAGCCGCCGACGACCATTTCACGCCACGCCCAGAACTGCCCGAACAGGAAAAGCAGGCTTGCGGCGACGCCGGCCCGAAGGGCGTATTTCATTCGCTCGCGGGCAGCGTCCCTGGCGGCGGCGCTCGCGACCTGCAGCGCGCAACTCGATGCAACGAGCGCGGCCGTGTTGAACCAGAGGATGCGCGGCAATGGCGGAGATCGCCAATCATATGCCCCCATTCGCATCAGGAAGGCGGCGTAGAGAAGCGAAAAGAGACACAGCGCGACGCCGAGGAAGACGACGAGGCCGGTTTTCGCCGCATTGGGAGGGCGACCGCCCCTCCCGCGAAAGGCGGCGATCTCGCCCTCTTCCAGCCACGGCGCCTCCAGCACGCCTTCGCGCCAGAGATAGACGAGCGCGACTGAAAAAATGAAGATGAAGAACAGGCCCATAATGCTCATGTCGCATGTTCTCCAACAAGCGGCGGCGCGTTTTGCGGCACGAAATCGTCGGGCGCGCCGGGGATGCTGTACCCGTAGGGCCACCGATAAACGATCGGGAGAGTTTCTCCCCAATTGCCGTGGCCCGGCGGGGTCTCGGGCGTCTGCCATTCGAGCGAGGCGGCGCGCCAGGGATTGCCCCCCGCGAGCGCGCCGCGCTTCAGACTTCTGAAGACGTTGTAAAAGAAAATGAGCTGTGAAAAACCGACGACGAGCGCTATGGCCGTCATGAAGACATTCAGCTCCGCGACCGAATGCGGCACAAAGGACGCGTCGCCCATTTCGTAGAAGCGGCGCGGCACGCCGAGGAGCCCGAGATAGTGCATGGGGAAGAAGATGGCGTAGGCGCCGAGGAAAGTGATCCAGAAATGGAGCTTGCCGAGACGCTCGTCCATCATGCGGCCGGTGATCTTCGGGAACCAGTGATAGATGGCGCCGAAGATGACCAGGACGGGCGCGACCCCCATGACCATGTGAAAATGCGCGACGACGAAAAGCGTCGCCGACAGGGGAACGTCGACGATGACGTTGCCGAGATAGAGGCCGGTGATCCCGCCATTGACGAAGGTGACGAGAAATCCGAGCGCAAACAGCATCGGCGTCGTGAAATGGATGTCCGACCGCCAGAGCGTCACCACCCAATTATAGACCTTCAGCGCCGTCGGCACGGCGATCGCGAGCGTCGTCACGGCGAAGAAGAAGCCGAAAAGCGGGTTCATGCCGCTCACATACATATGGTGGCCCCAGACGACCATGCTCAGCACGCCGATCGCGAGGATCGCCCAAACCATCATGCGGTAGCCGAAAATGTTCTTGCGCGCGTGGACGCTGATGAGATCGGAGACCATGCCGAAGGCCGGCAAGGCGACGATGTAGACCTCGGGATGCCCGAAAAACCAGAAGAGGTGCTGGAAGAGAATGGGGCTGCCGCCGCTGTAATCGCGGCGCTCCCCCATCTCGACGATCGCGGGAACGAAGAAGCTGGTCCCCAGGACGCGATCGAAAAGCAACATCACGCAGGCGACGAACAGGCCGGGAAAGGCGAGAAGCGCCATGACCGCCGCGGTGAAAATTCCCCACACGGTCAGCGGCATGCGCATGAGCGTCATGCCGCGCGTGCGCGCCTGCAGCACGGTGACGACATAGTTGAGGCCGCCCATGGTGAAGCCGACGATGAAAAGGATGAGCGACGAGAGCATCAGGATGATGCCCCATTCATGGCCGGGCGTTCCGGTGAGGATCGCCTGCGGCGGATAGAGCGTCCAGCCGGCGCCGGTGGGGCCGCCGGGGACGAAATAGCTCGCGACGAGAATGAGCGTGGCCAGCAGATAGACCCAGTAGCTGAGCATATTGACGAAGGGAAACACCATGTCCCGCGCGCCGATCATGAGCGGAATGAGATAATTGCCGAAGCCGCCGAGAAAGATCGCCGTAAGCATGTAGACGACCATGATCATGCCGTGCATCGTCACGGCCTGATAATAGACATTGGCGTCAAGGAACGGGATGGCGCCGGGAAAGGCGAGCTGCAGCCTGATCAGCCAGGAAAGGACGAGCGCGAGGACGCCGACCGCTATGGCGGTGCAGGCATATTGAATGGCGATGATCTTGGCGTCCTGCGAAAAGACGTATTTCGTCAGCCACGACGTCGCGTGATACAGTTCGACGTCCTCGACTTCCTGGGACGGAACGCCATCCTCCTCGATCGAGACATCGGTCATTCGTCGATCTCCCTTGTCGCGCGCTTCAATATGCCTCGGCTTTTTTCATTTGTGCAAAGGTTTGTTGCGCCGCCAGCCAATTGCGAAAATCGTTCTCCGAATCGATGATGAGCGCGCCCCGCATCTGGGGATGGCCGACGCCGCAATAAGCGACGCAGAGAATGTCGAACTGGCCCGTCTTGGTCGGCGTGAACCAGAAATAGGTTTCCATGCCCGGGACGAGATCCATCTTGGCGCGAATTTGCGGCACGTAAAAATCGTGCAGGACGTCAATCGAGCGCAGCAGCACCTTGATCGGCCTGCCCTCCGGCAGATGCAGCTCGCCATTGGCGACGATCACGTCGTCGCGCCCGCGCGGATCGGCGGGACTGACGCCCAGAACATTGTTCGCATCGATGAAGCGGACGTCGGTCGCGCCAAATTTGTTGTCGGCGCCCGGAAGGCGGAAGCTCCAGCTCCACTGGGCGCCGACCGCTTCGACCTCCATCGCGCCCTCGGGCGGGGTGATGAATCGCCCCCATACGGCAAGCCCGGGCGCGAGTAAGAGAATCACGGCGAGGGTCGTTATGCCGCCAAGCAAAAGCTCGAGCCTTCTGTTCTCCGGCTCGTAGGTCGAACGCCGCCCGGGCTGGTGGCGGAACCTGTACAGGCAGTAGGACATGAACAGGACGACCGCGACGAAACCGAAGGTCGTCACGATGAAGGTCAAAGCGAGCGTGTCGTCGATGAATCCCCAGTTCGACGCGATTGGCGTCGGTCGCCAAGGGCTGAGAAAATGAAAGAGCAGCGAGGCCACGACGACAAGGGCCATAACAAGCGCGACCATCATTCGCCGTCACCTCACAGGAGCCTACGCACAAGAATTAGGACGCGCTGGCGCTCAGGCAACAAGCCTGCCCGCCTCTCGTTTGCTCTCCTTCAGATCTGGATCGACGGCGCGAGCTCCGCGCCATAGACGGAGCGGGCCACGGCACGAGGGCTCATGGCGTAAAGAACGAGCGAGCCGACTGACAGAATCGCGGCGGTTACGATCACGCCGACGAGGAAGTTCTTGGTTGCCGCCGGACGCGCCACCGCCGGTCCCGCCAGGACGAAGAGCGCGATCAGGCCGATGAACGCGCTGAGAAGCGCGGCAAGATAGAGACTCTCCACCGCAACCATGGCCCCACTCCTTTGTCGCGACCGGGCGCGCCGGATCTGGCGTTGCAGCAACCCGGCGGCGGGCGCGAAAGTTCCTGTCCGCCCGCCCTTGAAAGTCGGCCTCATTCGCCGCAGCCGCGCCTCGCCTCCGCGAGGCGCTATATTCGTCAGGACGGTGCATGGACGATGTTCCGGCGAGGATGCAAAATGGCGCGTATCACCCCGACTGTCTTGACTCTGGCGCTTGCGCTTGCGCTCGGCGCGCCCATTGCCGGCCGCGCCGAACCGCCGGCGCCGAACCCGAAGAGCGGGGAAGAACAGGCCGCGGCGCGCGGCCTGCCGGCGGAAGCGGTCACGTCGCACACGATCGCGTTGCAGGGCGAGAAGATCGCCTTTACCGCGCGAGCCGGCGCGATCCGGCTTCGAGACGCGAAGACCGACGCGCCGCAGGCGGACGTCGCCTACGTTTCCTACGAACGCACGGGCCTCGACGCGGCGACCCGCCCGGTCGCCTTCGTTTTCAACGGCGGGCCGGGCGCCGCTTCCGCCTGGCTCGGGCTCGGCGCGCTGTCCCCGTGGCGGCTGCGCTTTCCGACGGCTGCGCCCTCGCCCTCCGCGCCGCCGCTCCTGGTCGACAATGCGGAGAGCTGGCTCGCCTTCGCCGATCTCGTGCTCATCGATCCACCCGGATCGGGCTACGGCAAAATCCTCTCCGACAACGACGAGGTGGAGAAGCATTTCTTCTCTGCGGACGGCGACGCCGAGGCGCTTGCGGTCGTCATCCGCAAATGGCTCGCGGCGCGCGGTCGCCTCTCTTCCCCAAAATACATCGTCGGCGAGAGCTACGGCGGGTTTCGCGCCGTCAAGTTGATCGAGCCGTTGAGAGCGCGCGAGAATATCGGGGTCGACGGGCTATTTCTGGTTTCGCCCGCGCTGGACTTCGCCTGGCTCGGAGGCGGCCGCAATCTTCTCTCCTATGCGGCGCTGCTGCCGGGCATGGCGGCCGTCGCGCGCGGCGTGAGCGCCCGTAAGGATTTGGCGGACGTCGAAGGCTACGCCGCGGGCGGCTATGTCGTCGACCTGCTCAAAGGCGCCAAGGACGCGGAGACGCTGGCGCGCATGAGCGAAACCGTCGCGCGCTTCACGGCGCTCGATCCGCAAGTCGTCGCGCGACTCGGCGCGCGCATCGACGCGAGAAGCTTCGCACGGGAGCGCGGGCGCGCGCGCCAGCGCGTCGCGAGCGCCTATGACGGCGGCGTCGAAGGTTATGATCCGGACCCCTTTGCACGGGCGAGCGAATGGCCGGATCCGGTGCTGGACGCATGGCGCGCGCCGCTCGGCGCGGCCATGTCGCGGCTCGTTCAGGAAAAGCTCGCTTGGCCCATTGGCGACGCCCGCTATCTCATCCTGAACGATCGGGTCGCGCGTCGGTGGGATTACGGCCCCGGCGGCCGCGCCCATGCGGAAGTCCTGTCCGATCTGAAAGACGCCCTCGCCCTCGACCCCAGGCTGCGGGTGGTCGTCCTCCACGGCGCCGCAGATCTGGTGACGCCTTACTTCGCGACAAAGCTGATGCTGGATCAGCTTCCGGCCTATGGCGACGCCGATCGCGTCCGCCTCGTCGTCACCGCGGGCGGCCATATGCCTTATCTGCATGACGAGGGGCGCGAACGCATGCGCGAGGAGGCGCGAAAGCTGATCGAGCGGCCGCCGGAGCGCCATTAAGACCTGTGCATTGCAGCGCGGCCGTGTTGAACGGGACGCCGGAATCGATATGAATTTCACCTATGACGTTTTGCCCGCCTACGGCACGGCGGACGCCGCGATGACGCCGTCCGCGAAGGTTTCCATTGATCTCGGGGCCCGCGCCGACGCCGGCGCCGCCTTGCTGGATCTCGAGGAGTTGCTCACCACCCGCCTGCTGGTGCAGGGCAATTCGGGCTCCGGCAAGTCGCATCTGCTGCGCCGCCTGCTGGAGCAGAGCGCGCCATGGGTGCAGCAGGCGGTGATCGACCCGGAGGGCGATTTCGTAACCCTCGCGGAGCGCTACGGCCATATCGTCGTGGACGCCGACCGCGGCGAGGCGGATCTCCAGCGCATCGCCGCGCGGGTGCGCAAGCACCGGGTCTCAGTGGTGCTCAATCTCGAAGGGGTCGAAGCCGAACAGCAGATGCGGGCCGCCGCCGCCTTTCTCGGCGGGCTTTTCGACGCCGAACGGGAATTTTGGCTTCCGCTTCTCGTCGTCGTTGATGAGGCGCAGCTTTTCGCCCCGGCCGCCGCCGGCGAGGTCTCGGACGAGGCGCGCAAGGCGTCTCTCGTCGCCATGACAAATCTGATGTGCCGCGGTCGCAAGCGCGGCCTCGCCGGGGTCATCGCGACCCAGCGCCTCGCCAAGCTGGCCAAGAACGTGGCGGCCGAGGCGTCGAATTTCCTCATGGGCCGCACCTTTCTCGACATCGACATGGCGCGCGCCGCCGATCTTTTGGGTATGGAGCGACGGCAGGCGGAAATGTTCCGCGACCTGGAAAGCGGGAATTTCGTCGCCCTGGGCCCCGCCCTGTCGCGCCGCCCGCTCGCCGTTCGGATTGGACCCGTCGAGACCGCGGCGCGCTCCGCCAATCCGAGACTGGCGCCGCTGCCCGAGCCGCTCGCGACCGAAGACGCGCTCGATCTCCTTTTCACGCCGGGCGCCGACGAAGAGGCGATGTTCACCCCGCGCCGGCCGCCGCCAATCGCGCCGACGGCGGACGTGCTGGACCAGCTCGCCCGCAGCGCGCCGCCGGGGCCGCCGCCCGGAGCCGAACCGCCGCCCGGCCTCTCGCCGGAGCAGCGCCAGGCGGCGATCGACGCGGCGCTCCGCGACCTGCTGGGCGAGGGCGGCGCCGGTTTCCGCGCCGCCGCCGTCCTCTACCAGGATTTTCTGCTGCGCTGTCGAATCCGCCGGCTCGGGGAGCCGCTCAGCCTCGCGGCTTTCCGCCGGAGGCTGGCGGCGGCGCATGCGGGGATCGACCTCGCGGAGGCGGAGACCGAAGGCTCCCCTTGGGCCGAGGTGCTGGCCATGGCCGACGCCCTGCCCGAGGACGCGCAGGGCGTCTTCCTCTCCCTTGCGCGCGCGGCCTTCGACGGCCGCCCCTGCCCCTCCGACGCCGAGGTCGCCCGCGCGCCTATGGCAGCCAGTCGCCCCGGCGCGCACGCCGCCTTCTCGCCTATATGGAGGAGCGCCAGGCGATCGTTTGCCGGGAAGACGGCCAGGGCCGTCGCATCGTGGCGATTCCCGGCGTCGCCTGGGAGACGGCGCCGGGCGACCCAAACGCCGCCTTCGACGCGGAGACGACCCCGGCGGCCTGAGCGCGCCCTCGCCTTACGCGAGGCCGCCCGGTTCGCCCGCATCGGCGACCAGGGCCGGCGCCGCCGTCAGCTTCCGCCACGCCTTCAGCGCCTCGCTGAAAAGCGGCTGGCCGAGTTCAGGATGCATCGGGTCGAACGTCGCGCCGCTGGGCCGGATCGGCTGGTTCGGCGCCTGGTCGTCCAACCAGGCGAGGCAATAGTCCTGAACATAGGTCACCTGCAAGGCGTCGACGGCGTCCATGCCGACGCCGCAGAGATATTTGAACTGGTCGACGCTCCACTGCGCCGGCGGTTTCAAGCCGCCGCCGGGCGCGGGCAAGGGGCTGATGAGCGGGCTCATTCGCACGACGCGGCTCTTGACCGGGTCCTCGGGCTTCAGGTCGGCGCCCGTGATCGCATGGGCGATGAAGGTCGCGGCGTCCGGCGGATCGTCCAGGATCGCGGTTGCGAGCTTCTTCAGGTCGTTCAGCACGTTCGATTCCTCGCGCGGCGCCTCGAGCGGCCCCGCCGGCGCGCCAGGCGGAGGGAGCGGCAGGGAAACGCTGGCCGTGCCGAGCGACAGCACGCAGATCTCCGACGGGTTCTGGCCCAGCACGATCGCCTCGACGACCGCGGCAGCCGCCGGATTGTTGCAGCCTGTAATGCCGCCGTCCCAGAAGCGCCGCCCCGGCGCTTCCGGGCATGTCGCAGGGGCGTCGAAATAATTCACGGGCGCGTTGGTCGAGGCGTGCACGGCGCTGGCGAGGCTGGCCTTGGAGGGCTGGCCGTCGCCCCAGCCCGGTCGCCGCGCCGGCGCGGAGCGGAAGAAGACGGCGCGGTTGACGTCGTAATCGAAGCCCACGATCAAGAGATGCACAGGCTTCTGGCGCGGCCCGGGAATGTCCTTCGCGATGCCCTCGATGCGCAGGTCCCCGGTTTCGGGGAGGAGGCTGCGAATGGCCGGCAGCTTCGCCGCGGCGCTGTATTTGGGGCCGATTTTCAGAAGGCCGCTGAGAATCCGGTCGACGACGCTGCTCGTCGGCGAAAACAGCGCGCGCCGTTTTTGTTCGTCGAGAAAATACTGCAGGATCTGATTCAGGCCCAGATTCTCGACAAGCCCCGCGAGAACGAGGCTTCCGCCGGAATTGGCGGCGACCATGTCGAAGTCCTTCAGGACGTCATGGCCCCTTGCGTTCTCGCCGTAAATCCTGATCAGGGCATGGACCTCGATCAACGCCCAGCTTCCGCCGCCGTCCAGCGTCAAAATGCGATAGGTCATGAGAACCTCTTGCCGAATACAAAAAATCTGAACTGTCTCATCAGCATAGGCTCACAGGCCATTCGCTGTCCATAGAGGGGCGAACGCCGCTGCGGCCGCCTGCCGGAAAATTTGCGCGTTCCCCCCGCTGTTCGATAATTCCGATAGAAACCGGCAATTCTCGCGAAGCATGATCGCGGCCGTCCATCATTGCGATGAGGACGAGGCCGCCATGCGCTCACAGGCCGCCAGACTGAAAAGGCATATCTCTGAAACGCGACGGCGAAGGCGCCGTCCGCCATCCGCGCAAGGCCCGACCTTCGGGCGCGACGCCCTCGCCCAAACGCGCAGACTTGCGGGCTAGGTCTTTCGACTCAAACCGCGTCGCGCGAAGAGAAGCTCCGGAAGGTCGCCCATCTCCTGTGCAAGGCGCCGAAAGGCGAGATAGGGAAGGAGCACGAGAAACATCAGGACGCCGAGCGCGACGGTCTGGGACAGCGTGCCTCCGCCGATTTCGCTCAGGATGTCCCTCACCGCCTTTCCGTGGAAGTGGCCGACGATCAGCTCTTCGACGATCGAAAGAAAGATGAGCGCGACCGTAAAGAGGAGCGCTTTCTTGACAATCTGGACGATGAGCATGTCGCCCCTGTCCTTGCGTTCGCCGAATTTGAGCGCTTCGAGGACGAGAATGAACTTGCCCAGGATCAGCGCCTTCACCACCGCGAGGCCGAACGGCGCGAATTCGATCCCGACGCTGCGCAGGATCGTGGCCTTGTAGAACATCACGGCGCTGAACCAGACCATGAGGTAGCCCGAGACGGCGAGATAGGCGATCAGCTCATGACGCGCGCGCGAGGCGAGCGCGCCCGGCTTCGCCTCGGTCGTCCATCGCTTCCTGGCGGGCTCGACCGCAGGCGCCGGCTTGCGCAGCGCGAATTGCGACAGCGTGCGAGCGTCGACCCACTCCGGCATGCCAGGCGACCAGACGAGATAGGGCTTTCCGCCGGCCTTGCCCAGGCGATTCGCCACCTCCTGCGTCGACAGGGGTCCGACGCTCTTGCCGTCTTCCGCGCAATACCACTGGTCCGTCATGAGTCCGCCTCTCGCGACCGCCGCTCGCCTGCGGCGTCGACGTAGCACAGCGTCAAGATCAGGGCTTTTTTTTGCAAAAATCCCCGATCGCGAATTCTTTTCACTTCGCCGCGTCCGGCTCGAAATCCAGCGCCTCGCTCGTATAGGTCTCATGGACCTCCGAGAAGGGCTTCCGATCTTCCCCGTAAAGTATGGCCGTATGTTCGAAGATCTCGCGCGGAAGCGCGAGGGCGGCGCCCTCCTCGCCGGATTGCGGGCCGGCGCCCAGCTCCCAGCCTTCGGGAAGCGGCGACCAGCGCATCTTCGTCTCGATGGTGCGACGAAACGGATGGAGCGGCGCGACGACTTTGCCGAAAGGCGTTTCCGTCGTCTCGAGCGCATGGTTCATGGCCGCGGTCAACCGGCCGGGCACGTACCAGTTGTCGGCCTCGGAGAGAACATGGCCGCCGCAGCTCAGCGCGACCCGCCGATAGGCCACCGTCTCGCCGGCGCCGACGCCGAGGCGCTCCTTCGTCTCGGGGCTGGGCGCCTTGTCGAGGCCGGGCGCGCGCCGCGCGACGATCTTCGGCTCCGGGGACATGCGATGGTCCGCACACCATTTTTCGAGCGTCGCCGTCGCGCTGCGGCTCGACAGCAAGGACGCGTTCAGCGTCTGGATGAGCGCGAGCAGCTCGACGCGCGTCAGAAAGCCGTCCGGCCATTTGCGCGTCCCGGCCGAAGCAACTGCGGAAAGCCCGGCGGCGCCCACGCCGACGAATATCGATAAAAAACGGCTTCTGCGCATGTCGCCGGCTCCGATTCGCCCCTGCGCGCAAGGCCTGGGCGGCGCCGACCATAACCGCAAAAAACTACATCGCCATCCACGAATTGTAGGATGCGACATGCTGCATGGCGCTCGCGGTGACCGCGACGTTCATCACCTCCGTGAAGAGCGCGATGGCGATGGCTGTGAAAACTCCGGTGGCTAGGACCGCTCGCATAACCTTTCTCCTCTGGCGTTAACCAATTGTTAAGGAGTTGGCCTTGCGCCGGATGTGCGTCGCCGCACAACGCCGTCTTGCGTGCGGGCTCAGAGAGAGAGATAAGCGCGGCCGCGCCGCTCCGCGGCAAGCGGCGGCTCGAAGAAAATCGGGAGCTTGCGCGGGGAAAATTTTACGTCAGGCGGAGCCCGCCGACGACGCGTCGAGCCCGAGCATGTGCGATATTTCGCTCAGCGTCGCCTTTTCCTTGTCGCTCATCCGGATGCCGCCGAAACCGAGAAACGTGTCTTCGAGACCGGCTTCGGCGACGACGCGCGAAATGTGCAAAAGCCATTCCTTGAAGGGCCGCGCATGTTCGCCGCCCTTGGCGTCGACCAAGGCTCCGGCTTCCTTCAGCGCGTCGAGCGACCGGCGCTTGATCTCCTCGAGCGGCGCGCCCTGCGCCACCGTTCGCACCCCTTCGCGCGCTTCGGCGCGTCCGGTCGAGGTCGCCAATTCCTCGGCGACGGCGCGAATCAGCTCGTCTCCCGCCTGCGCTCGCGCGTCGGAAAGCGAATGCGCCGCCGCGAAGGCCTCGCGTAACAGGCCGATGAAGCCGCTCGGGTCGGCCGCGCTCACCGCGAAGCCAGCGAGCAGCGGCGCCTGAACCAGCTTCTTCCATTCGACGGACGCAAAATCGGACTTGCTCGCCATTGGACTTGCTCCTCTCTCAGCCTCCCCCAGATAGATCGGCAGATCGGGGCGGAAAGCGCATCGGGCGTCGGCTCCGCGCAGCGTTCGCGCCTCGATGGAGGCAAAACATGCGCAAGCTCGTGACGATCCTTTCCGCGGCGGCCATACTCGCGTCGTCGCTTCCCGCTCTCGCGCAGGGCGGGAGAGAATTCGGCGATATCCAGCGTTATGGCGGCCATTGGCGCTATCAGCATCGCGACTGGAGCGGCCTTTACGGCCGGCCCGATCCTGGCGTCTGCTGGCTTTGGGACGACCGTACAGGCCAATGGCTCTGGACGTGCTCGGGATAGCGACGATCAGTCGCCGGCAGCCTGGAAGACAAGGCCCGGCGCGGCGCATCTCTGAATGCCGGCGGCGCGATGCAAGGCTGGACCGCCGTCGATAAGCAGCGTCGCGCCGCCCGCCAGGGCCGCAAACAAGACGGACATGACGACGGCGTTGGAGATTTGGGGGCGGATC
Source organism: Methylocystis sp. JAN1 (assembly GCF_052186135.1). Taxonomy (GTDB): domain Bacteria; phylum Pseudomonadota; class Alphaproteobacteria; order Rhizobiales; family Beijerinckiaceae; genus Methylocystis. The sequence goes on from NZ_CP181499.1 coordinate 189,752, forward strand.
ATGCCCCAGCTTGGGGGACCGTCGCGCCAGTTGCAACGCACCACATTGACGCACCCGGCGAGCGGCGCCGCGAAGGAGATCGACATGCTCTCGACCATTCTGATCCTTCTCCTGATTCTTCTTCTCATCGGATCCCTGCCGAATTGGGGCTATAGCGCCGACTGGGGCTACGGTCCCGGCGGCGCCGTCGGCGCCGTGCTCGCCGTCGTCATCGTGCTTGCGCTGCTCGGCAGGATCTGAAAAGCGCAAGCCTGTTACGATGGCGCCATGAAAAGCGCCGTCGCGTGGCTCTTCCCTTCCCACCGTTCTTCCCGGTAAATGCCGCGGGCGTTCTGGCACGAAACACGCTAGGATCGTCTGACGCGCAAAGGCGCGCGAGGGAGGAAAATTCATGCCGCGCAAGCCAGAAGCGAATGGCCGCGAGCTTGCCGCCTCCGCGATTTCGCAGTCCGCGACGGCGGCCAGTCGGAGCGTTGACGCCAAAAGCGCCGTGATTTCAGCATTCGCGCTTGAGCGGCGCGGGGGATGGACCGTTCCGCGCCGCTCGAGCCGGCCGATCAATCTTGAACGGCGCGCGCGATTCGCGCGCATCGAGACGGCCTGACCACGCGCCGCGAACTGCATTTCTGCCGCGCATTCTGCATGGCGGCGCGGCGCCCTCAAATATCCAGGTCGCGATAGACGGCGATCTCCCGCTCCCGCGCCACGCGGGCGTCCTCGCCCGCGCGCACGCCGCGCCAGATGTTGAAGATCATCACCAGCGTGGTGAAGAGCCCGGTCGCTTTCGCGACGATGAATCCGAAGGGAAAAATGATCTTTTCCGGCGCGACGACGAATTGCGCGCCAAGGAAGATGCACGCCGCGTCGATGAAATAGGCGGGCCGGTAGAGCGATTTCTCTTTCCAGGCGCTGCGGGCGTAGTGTTTCGAATGCTTCTTCACCGCCCGGTTATATTCCGGATTGGGGAAGAGGCCGAAGAAGCGGCGTTTGGGCGGCAGAGCGTTGGGGCCGGCGATCATGGCCTTGAAAAGCGCCCGCATCTCTCCATGCGCGACGAAGGCGAGCAGGGCATTGGCGGCGAAAAGCGCAAGTTTGAGCTGCGGCAGAGACACATAGAGCTGCGCCGCCACGTCCACGAAGAGCAACTGCGTCGCGGCGTTCAGCGCGAAGGCCGAACGGTGGAAGGCGGCGCGATTGATCGCCTGGATCTTCTCGTCAAAAAAGGCGACGCCCGGCTTGGTGCGGACGAGGATATGCAGCGTGAGGCGCTCGTCTTCGCTGAGCGCCCATCTCTTGCCGAGCTCGTCGATCGTCCCGCCGGGCGTCGCGCCCTTCGGGATCCTGAAAGTCACCCTGGCGACAAAGGCCGAGGCGCGCGACAGAAAACCGCGCGCCGCGGTGTAATGCGACGTCACCGCGCCGATCAGTTTCTCCGGTTCGGTCGCCATCCCGCCCTTTCCAGCGCCTTGCGCCGGCGCGCGCCGCGAAAAAGCGGAAGCCGGTTTTTCGCGACATGCGCGCGATCGCCTCGGCGCAAATCATTCGCCGGAAACTTATGCGGCTTTGCGACGCCGGGGCAAGAGGCTGCCGAATGTCAGTGTCCGCCCGAATCCGCGGCGCGCGCCGCCTCGAACAGGAACCAGGTGCGCTTCTCCGTCGCGTCGATATATTGCTCGAGCAGGCTCGCCGTCGCGACGTCTTCCCAATCGTCGCAGACGCCATGCGCCTCGCGCATCGACCTGGCGATGGCGATGTTGTCGTTCATCAGTTCGACGAGCATCTCGTAAGGCGAGACGAAGTCCTTCTCGTTCTCTCGAAGCGAGGTCAATTCGAGGATTTGCGAGAGCGAGCGCAGCGTGGGCTGGCCCAGCTTGCGCACGCGCTCGGCGAGCGGATCGATCGACTCGAGAATGTCCGAGCTCTGGTCGTCGAGCATCTCGTGGAAGTCGCGGAAATTCGGCCCGCTGACATGCCAATGGAAGTTCTTGGTCTTGAGATAGAGCACATAGGCGTCCGCGACGAGGCGGTTGATCCGCTCGGCCAGCGTCGCCGTCGCTTCCGGGGAAAGATCGCTCGGCGTATTGAGCGACGCGCGCTCCGTGTCGCGGGAATCGGCGACATTCATGGTCATGTCCGTCTCCTTCGGCAGGCCCCAGCGTTACGCGAGAACGCGCGCCCGCCGCCGTTGTTCCAGCCGTCGGAGCGCCGGGCGCCGCCGCTTCGCCTGTCGCCTTCAGGCGACGCGCGTCGCCTTGCGCTCGAAGAACAGCGCCTGGCTGATCGTCGCCTTGACCGTGTCGACCTTGTACGGCTTGCTGATCAGGAAGGCCGGCTCCGGCCGCTCGCCCGTCAGCAGGCGTTCCGGAAAAGCGGTAATGAAGATCACCGGGCAGTCGAATGTCTGCAGCAGCTCGTTGACGGCGTTCAGGCCCGAGCTGCCGTCCGCAAGCTGGATGTCGGCGAGGATGAGGCCCGGCCGCCGGGTCTTGGCGAGTTCGACCGCCTCCTTGTGGGTGCGGGCGATGCCGATGACGTGATGGCCGAGGTCGCGGGCGATGAACTCGATGTCCTGAGCGATGAGCGCCTCGTCCTCGATGATGAGGACTTCGGTGGCGACCCGCTCGGCGATCTCGCGGCCGGCCTGCGCGATCAGCGCCTCGACCTCCTCCGGAGTGACCGAGAGAATGTCCGCCACGTCCTCGATCGAAAAACCTTCCACCGTGCGCAGCAGGAAGGCCTGCCGCGAACGCGGCGTCAGCAGGCTGACATTGCGTTGCGCGGCCGGCGTCTCGTCGTCTTCGTCCGGCCTGTCGTCGACATTGAGCGAGATGGACGACCACGAGGCCATGAACAGGTGATAGAGCCCGACCTTCGCGGACATGTTGGCCGGAAAGGCGTCAATGTCCGCGACCAGCGCCTCGAGCGTGGCGACGACATAGGCGTCGCCGCTCTTCTGCGACCCGCACAGGGCGCGCGCGAAGCGGCGCAGATACGGAAGATGCGGAGCGATCTCGCGTGAGATGTTCATGGCGACACCCTGCGGTCTTGATGGAAAGCTGCTGCCGTTGAGCATTACGTTGGGCCGGGATAGAAATCCACAACTTCAATCTGGAACGTTTGCGCCTCCACCGGGTTGCCTATCTGAGGCGCCTGGAGCGAGGGCGCTTATTGGACATCGTCGTCTTTGACGAGCGTCTAGAGGCCATAGATGACGCAGGGCAACGAACAAGAGGAAAGAAAGACGCCGACGGCGGCGGAAATGGCCGAGCCGCGCCGGCAGGACGAAGAGCCAGTCGACGGGGCCGAAGTCGCCTTTCTCGAGCCGCACATTCAGGAACAATTGGGGCGTGTCCTGCGCTCGTTCTGCGATGACCTGGTGCACCAGCCGATCCCGGACAAATTCGTGATGCTGCTGGCCCAGCTCGAAGCCAAACAGCGCGAGAAAAAATGACAGACGCGTCGTTCGGAGAGCAGATGGTGGCGCAGATCCCGTATTTGCGGGCGTTCGCCATCTCGCTCTCAGGCTCATATAGCGTCGCCGACGACCTCGTCCAGGATACGCTTGTGAAGGCCTGGTCGCACGCCGACAGCTTCGAGCCGGGCACCAACTTCCGCGCATGGCTGGTCACCATCCTGCGCAACACCTATTTCTCGCAATACCGCAAACGCTCCCGCGAGGTGCAGGACAGCGACAACGTCCTCGCCGAGCAGATCCCCGTGAAAGGCGGGCAGGAATCCAACGTCACCATGCAGGACGTGCAGAAAGCGCTGAACAAGCTCGCGCCCGAGCATCGCGAGATCCTGCTGATGATCGGCATCACCGAACTTTCCTATGAGGAGGCCGCGCAGGTCTGCAACATCGCGGTCGGCACGGTGAAGAGCCGCCTGAACCGCGCGCGCGCGAAGCTTGCCGAGCATCTGGGTCTGAGCGGCGTTCACGAGATCGACTACGATCCGACCGTAACCGGGCTCGCCGCGCGCAAAAGCACGAAAGCGCTTTAGACCGGCTTCAAAAATTCCCGTTCAGTCGGCCTCGCCCGGGAACTCGGCGAAGGCCTCGCTGGTTCTGGAGAACGCCCGGCGAGGATTGCGGCGCCCTGCCGAGGCTTGAAATTTGAATGCCCGACGTCCCCATTCGTCGGCCCTTGGCGTGCGGAGAAAAATTGGCGGGCGAACAAGCACTCTGGCGGATCATCGGTCCTGCGCTTGCGGCCGTGGCGAAAGCGGGCGGCGCGCTTGCGGCGGCTCCCGCGGCTTTCGCGTATCCCTCCGCGGATCTGTGGAGCGCCGTGGCGGCAGCGCTCGCGCTCGCGCTCGGGGGCGCCTCTGTCGCCCTCTGGAAGGCGAACGCCGACCGGCGCAAAGCCGCGAAGGCGACGCATGGCCTGGCCGAGATGGCGCATCGGCTGAAGGCGGGCGAACTGTCGCAATGGAGCGTCACGGGCGTCGCGGACGTCGACGACATCGCGCGCACGCTCGAGGAGTTCGAACAGAGGCTGCGGCGCAAGCGCGCCTTGCTCACGCGCCTCAACGCCGAGCTGATCCGCGGCTCGGGCGGCGTCTCCAACAGCGTCAACAATCAGTTGCGCGCCATCATCGACGCCCTGCCCGTCGGCGTGCTGCTGGCGGAGGCGCCGAGCGGCCGGATTCTCGAAGGAAATTCCGCGCTGGAGGCGATCCGCCGCGGCCCCGTCATCTATTCCGAGGGGGTGGAGAGCTACACCCATTGGGTCGCGGTCCATGAAAATGGCGAGCCGGTGCAGAAGGAGGAATATCCGCTCACCCGCGCGCTCGCCGGCGAGGAGAAGCCCGTGCTCGAATGCCGCCTGCAGCGCGGCGACGGGAGCTGGGGCTGGATCAGCATCACGGGGGCGCCGATCCGCAACGAGCATGGCGCGATCATCGCCGCGATTGTCGCGATAACCGACATAGACGAGATCAAGAGCGCCGAAGAACACCGGCGCCTGATGAATCTCGAACTGCATCACCGCGTGAACAATTCGCTGGCGATGATCCAGGGGATCGCAAACATTACCGCGCGAACGGCGACGGACTTCTCCTGTTTCCGAAACAGCTTTTCCGACCGCATCCAGTGCCTGAGCCGCATCTCGACGCTGCTCGTCAAGAAATCGTGGGCGCAGACGCCGATGAAGGAGTTGGTCACGGCCGCGCTCGCCTGCGACACGGCGGCGCGGCGCGATCGCATCGAAACGGCGGGCGACGAGATCGAGCTTCGCTCCGAGGTCGCGCTGGCGCTCGGCATGGCGTTGCATGAGCTCCTCTCCAACGCCGAGCAACACGGCGCCCTGTCGACGGAGGACGGCAAAGTTTTCGTGAACTGGCGCGTCGCCGACAGCGAGGGCCGCAAGCTACAGATCGACTGGCGCGAGCAGGGCGGACCGCCGGTCGCCTCGCCTCAGCGCGCCGGCGTCGGCCAGTATCTGATGAAGACAGTCCTCACCCGGCAATTCTGCGGCGACATCGACATCGCCTTCGAGCCCGAAGGCGTCCACGCCGTGATCACGGCCGAGATTTAATCCTCCACAGCCTCCTGCGGCGTGACCTTCAGCGCGGTGACGCGGTTCCTGATCTTGCGCATCACCTCGAAGCGGAATCCGTGATAGGTGAAGACTTGGCCCGCCTCCGGAATCGCGCCCGCCTCGTGGATGACCAGGCCCGCGATCGTCGTCGCCTCCTCGTCCGGCAGGCTCCAGGCCATGACGCGGTTGAGGTCGCGCACCGGCACGGCGCCGTCGACCAGAACCGAGCCGTCCGGCTGCGGCCGCACGCCCTGCACGGCGAGGTCGTGCTCGTCGCGAATGTCGCCGACGATCTCCTCCAGAATGTCCTCGAGCGTGACGAGGCCCATCACCTCGCCATATTCGTCGACGACCAGAGCGAAATGCGTCTTGCGCTTGAGGAAGGCCTCGAGCTGATCCTCCAGCGTCGTCGCCTCCGGCACGAACCAGGGCGCGTACATCACGTCGTCTATGTCGATCTTGGAAGCGTCGCCGCCGGCGGCGTCGAGCGCGCGCAGCAAATCCTTCGAATGCAGCACGCCGACGAAATTGTCGGGGCGTCCGCGCCAGAGCGGCATTCGGGTGAAGGGCGACGACAGCACCTCGCGCACGATCTGCACCGGCGGCAGATCGGCGTCGATGGTGCGCATCTTGGTGCGGTGGATCATCACGTCCGCGACATGCAGGACCTGCAGATCGAGCACGCCGCCGAACATGTCGCGGGCCGAGCGTTCGACCTCGCCCTCTTCATGCAGAATGTCGACCGCGCCCTTGAGCTCCTCATAGGGCGAGATCATCGTGCGCCCATGGCCGAGTTCGACGCCCGCGAGCTTCAGCACGGAGCGCACGATCCATTCGACCGCGGCGAGCACCGGGCCGAAGATCGACACGAAAGGCGTGATGAAGCGCGCGACGCGCAGCGACATCGCGTCGGGATGGTTGATCGCGAGCGTCTTGGGCAGCACCTCCGCGAAGACGAGCAGCAGCACGGTCATGAGGATCGTGGCGTAGACCGCGCCATTTTCCCCGGCGACGACGGTGAGGACGCTGGTCGTGAAGGCGGAGCCGCCGATATTCACCAGCGTGCTGCCAAGCAGCAATGCGGCGATCATGCGGTTGCGCTGGCGCAGCAGACGGTTGACGGCGCCCGCACGCTTGTCGCCCTCCTTCTCAAGCGTGTGCATCCGCGCATGGGACGCCGCGGTCAGCGCCGTCTCGGAGCCCGAGAAAAAGGCCGAGAGAAAGACGCAGGCGATGACGACGAGGACGTCCGTCCAGTCGAAACCCGTCCCGCCGCCGGATGGGAGCCCGTGCATGTTGAGTTACGCTCGCGCCAGTTCGTCGTTGAGGAAGCTCAGGACTTCCGTGGGCTCCACCGACTTTGCGATGAAAGCCTCGCCTATGCCGCGCATGAGGATGAAGGTGAGCGCCCCGCCCTCGACCTTCTTGTCCTGATACATGGCGTCGAGAATCGCCCGCGCGTCGCCGGCCCAGCCGGGGATCTGCCGGATTTCCGTCGGCAGGCCGACGCCGGAGAGATGCCGGGCGACGCGATCGGCGTCTTCCCTCGCGCACAGGCCGAGACGCGCGGAGAATCGCGCGGCGCAGGCCATGCCGATGGCGACGCCCTCGCCATGAACAAGGCGCTCGCTGTCGTAATGGGTGAGCGACTCGAAGGCGTGCCCGAATGTGTGGCCGAGATTCAGGAGCGCGCGGTCGCCCTGCTCCGTTTCGTCGCGCGCGACGATCGTCGCCTTGGTCTCGCAGCTCACCGCCACCGCGCAAATCTGCTCGGCCCGGCTGTGGAACACGGCCTCGGCGTCGGCCTCCAGCCATTCGAAGAAGCGCTTGTCGCCGATGAGGCCGTATTTCACGACCTCGGCGTAGCCCGCGCGGTATTCGCGCAATGGCAGCGTGCGCAGCACGTCGACGTCGGCGAGCACCAGAGAAGGTTGATGAAACGCGCCGATGAGATTCTTGCCGTAAGGCGAATTGACGCCCGTCTTGCCGCCGACGGAGGAGTCGACCTGAGAGAGCAGCGTCGTCGGAATCTGCACGAAGCGCGAGCCGCGGCGAACGCTCGCCGCCACATAGCCGGCGAGATCGCCCACCACGCCGCCGCCAAAGGCGACGACGAGGTCGCGCCGCTCGATCTTGGCCGCCAGCACATCGTCGCAGACGCGGCCGAAAGTGGCGAGCGACTTGGACTGTTCGCCGGGCTTCACCACGATTGTCGTATGACGAACGCCGGCTTTGTTGAGGCTCTCCTCCAGCGTCGGCAAATGCAGCCGCGCGACATTCTCGTCCGTGACGACGGCGCAGGCGGCGCCGGGGGCCACGCGCCGGATATGCTCGCCCGCCTCGTCGAGGAGTCGGGAGCCGATGAGAATGTCATAGGAGCGTCCGCCAAGCGCGACATGCACGGTCTCGCGATGCGTCGCGCCCTGATCGGTCTGCGCGCGCTCCAGATGCAAATGAGTCATGGCCTTGGTGAAATCCTTCTTCTGCGCCGCGCGGCGCGTGGCGTCGACGCGCGGCAGCGCGGCCGCGAGCGCATTGAGCGTCTCTTCCACCATCACGTCCTGCGGCTCGTCGCGCGATTCGACCCGGATATCCGCGAGCTCGTAGAGCGGGCGGCGTTTCTCCAGAAGCTGGCGCAGCGTTTCCTCGGGGTTTTCGGTATGCAGCAGCGGCCGGTCGCTCTTGCGGCGCACGCGCTTCATCAGCGTCTTGAGATCGGCGTCAAGCCAGATGGAGACGGCGCGCTCGCCGATCCGCTCGCGGGTGCGCTGGTCCATGAAGGCGCCGCCGCCCGTCGCGAGCACGATCTGTCCGCTATTGAGGAGCCGCATGATCACGCGGCGCTCGCCGTCGCGGAAATAGCGCTCTCCATATTTGGCGAAGATCTCGGGGATCGTCATGCCGGCCGCGGCCTCGACGATCGCCGCGTCGGCGTCGACGAAGGGCAGGCCGATGCGCGCGGCGAGGCGCTGGCCGATGGCGCTTTTTCCCGAACCCATCATCCCGACGAAGACGAGCGCCCGCCCGCGCAATCCGTCCCGGATCGCGGCAATGCGTTCATCTCCGCCGCCGGGCGCGGGCGCCGGCGTCGCGCCAAGGGTTTGCGTTCGAGTCATGGGCGGCAATCTATACCGAGGTCGTCCCGAATTCAGCCCCTCCCGGCGGCGCGGGCGAGAAAGGCCGCCATGAAGGCCGGCAGGCGCGGGTCGTCATGGAGGCCGGGAGCAAGCATATGCACGTCGGAAAGCTCGGGCGCGGCCTCCCGTCCCAGAAAGCCGAGCACGCGCTGGCGCAGGTCCGCCGCCGGCTGCGGCCAGTCGATGCGCTTGATGCAGGCGACGCGCTGGCGGTCGAAGATCACGGTCCAGCCTTGCGCCGCGACGCCCTCCGCCGCCGGCAGGCCCGCCTCCTCGCGAAGTTCGCGCGCGAGGCTCCCCGGAAGATCGACGACGCCGCCCGCGATCACGTCATTGGGATCCGGCGTGCCGGCGGGAAAATAGCGCTGGCCGGCGGCCGAATGGCCGGGACCCATCTCGCCGACAAGATAGGCGCCGTCGCTGGAGCGGACCGCCGGCATGGCGAAGCAGTTGAAGACGCTCCTGTCCGGCCAGCCGAAATCGCGCCATCCCAGGAAACGGGAGAAACGGGTCTCGAAAGCGTCGAGCTTCAGCACGCGCGCGCCCCCCTCCATGCCGATCCCGGCGCGGCAGGCGAGCAGCACCGGTCCGTCGTAAAGCGCGGGGTTTCGCTCGACCCGTTCGGCCCAATGCCGGTCGATCGCCGCCGTCTCGGCTTCCGCGAAAGCCCAGCGATGCGTCACGAGGCGGCAGTCGAGTCGATCGACCTCGACAATGCTTGGCTCCTTGCTCACGGACGCAGCCTTCCCTCCCCGACGCGCACGACCTGGCCGCCGATCGCGACGCGCGACAGCGTCCCGCGCTCGACCGTCATCCGCAGGGTGATGCGCGACGGGCGGCCCATCGCGTAGCCCTGTTCGATGAACAATTCATGCTCGCCGTCCTCGGGGCGCTCGAATTCCAGCGCCACGGCCGCGAAGGCCGCCGCCGCGGACCCGGTCGCGGGGTCCTCGTCCACGCCGAGGCCATTGGCGAACATCCGGGCGTTGACGGCGCTCAAAGGGTCGACCGTCTCGCGCGTGTAAAGAAAGACGCCGGCGGCGCTCCCGATCGCGTCCGAAAATTGCGGCGCCCGCCGCGCGCGGTCGAGGGCCTCGCGCGACGCGACCGGGGCGTAGACGAAAGCCGGGCCGGCGGCGCGAATTGTCGGCGCATGAGCGTCGAAGCCGATGTCGCCGGGCGCGAGCGACAGGGCCTCGGCGAGCGCAGCCCGCCCCGGCGCGCCCGCGAGCGTCGCGGGCGCGGCCGGCAGCGCAAGCTCGGCATACGCAACGCCGCTGCGTCCACGCAGCGCCTCGCAGCGCAGGAGGCCGAGCTCGCATTCCAGCGCGACGGCGACGCCATGGCGCGACAGGAGATCCCCGACCCGCGTCTCCGCAAGATGCGCGGCCGCGCCGATGCTGGGATGGCCGGCGAAGGGCAGCTCGGCGGCGGGCGTGAAGATGCGGATGCGCGCGCTGTGAACGGGGTCGCGCGGCTCCAGCAGGAAGACCGTTTCGCTCAAATTGAATTCGCGCGCGATTGCCTGCATCTGCGCGCCGGTCAGCGCGTCCGCGTCCTCGACGACCGCGAGCGGATTGCCGGCGAAACGCCGGTCGGTGAAGACGTCGAGAAGATGGTAGGACAGGCTTGGGGTCACGTCGCGGCGTCAATCCTGCATCTGCAGGAGCGCGACGCTGTCGCGAAACTCGACGAGCTCGACGATGCGCCCATCCTCGAAGCGCACGAAATCCGCGAGTTCGACAATGCCGCGCCGGCCCGTGCCGCGATGGCGCCATTCCACGGTGCGGCGCGTGGCTACCGATCCGCCGTCGATCACCATTTCCGGCGTCGCGCAGCCGACCTGCTCGAAATCGACCGCGACGGAGCGGACGACGCTCAGCAGCGCCTCGATTCCCCGGTGGCGGCCCGCATAGGCGATCGTCCGGGGGTCGCCGACGAATTCGCAGACCACGTCCGGCGCGTAATAGCTGCGAAACAGCTCGATGTCCGGTCCCCGATGCGAAAAATTGCCGAGCGCCATCATGCGCCGCGCCATCTCATCCCGGCTGAGGCCGGGATGAGGCGGGTTCAGCATTTCCTCGAAGCTCTTCCCCGTCTCGTCCGCGCTGCGCCATGGCGCATGATGATCGAGAAATTCATGCATCTCCGCGACGCGCTCGTTCCGCCAGCGGAGAAAATGGGCCATGTCCATGCAATAGACCTCGCCGGTCGCGCGGCGGCGCCAATGGCTGGTCCAGCGCACAGCCGTACGGTCTCCCTCGACGACGACGTCGCTCACCTCGGCGTCGAGCGGCTCATATTCAATGTCCGTGCGGCGCAGATGTTCGCGCAAGGCTTGGCTGCCGCGCCATTGGCCGGCCTGAAACATGCCGACCCTGCCATTATAGCTCAGCTCGACGTCGTCCATGAAGAACCTGAGCGTCGCGGTAGTGTCCCCCGACATCCGGACCCTGATCAATTCGTGCACGCGTCGACGCGTTTCGTTCCCGGCGGCCTGCCCTGGCCCCCCGCCCATGCCGTGCATATCTTGTCGCCCCGCCGCAAATTCCCCGGACGCCCGCAAGCCCTGGCCGGCGCGGAGACTCCCCCGGATCGTTTCAGGCGATTATGCCCGCTCGGCGCGCGGCTTGTCGACCGGCTTATTGAGGAGGATGGCGGCCCGTTGAACGCGACGACACCAGAAAGGCTATGATTTTAAAAGAATTTCCCAAGCAAACGCGCTCAGTCTCCCATAAGCGCGAGCGACACCGTGTCGCGAAATTCGATCAGCTCGACGACCAGGCCGTTCTCGAATCGGACGAAATCCGCGAGTTCAGAGATGCCGGCGCGGCCCGTGCCGCGGTGACGCCAATGGACGCGGCGGCGACCGCAGACCCGCGCGTCCTCGATCATCATTTCGGAGACGGCGAAATTGCACTGCTCGAAATCGACATTGACGGCGCGGACGATGCCGAGCATCGCCTCGACGCCGACATGCCGGCCGGCATAGGGCAGCCGGGCGCGGTCGCCCACGAATTCGCAGACGATGTTTGGCGAGCACCATTGGCGCAGAAGCTCGGGTTCCGGCGCGCTCTCCTCGCCGACGAGGCGGCGCACGCGCCGCTCCATTTCGGCCCGGGTCAGCTCCGGCGCCGATGGCGCGAGGAGGCGCTCGAGACCGGGGAGCGCGGCATAGGGCGAGGGCGCCTTGCACTGGGCGTCGAAAAATTCATGCATCTCTACGACGAGGCCATTGTCCCATCGCAGGAAGTGCGCGGCGTCGATGGGATAGACCTTGCTCGTCGCGTGCCGGCGCCAATAGCCCCGCCAACGCACGGCGGCGCGGTCGTCATCCACGACGATGTCGAGAATCTCATGGTCGAGGGGGAAATAGTTTTCGTCCGTGCGGCGGAAGAGGTCCCGCACCGCAGGCGCGCCGGCCCAGACCTCGGGTCCGATTATGCCCTCTCGCCAGGCGTTGCAATAGACGACGACGAGCGGGTCGACATAGGTCTGGAAGCGGTCGTATCGCCGGCGCATCCGGCATTCGAGCATTTCGGCGATGAGGCGGCGCTTGTCCGCGGCGGTCAATCGAACTGTGCGGTTGCCCCCACCGTACATGCCCTGCCCCTCCATACGCCCCGGGCCGGCGCGCGAACCCCACCGCGCGCCTGCTCTTTATTTCCCGCTTAGTTGCGCTCCTTGTCGACGAGCTTGTTCTTGCCGATCCAGGGCATCATGGCGCGCAGCCGCGCGCCGACTTCCTCGATCGGATGGGCGGCGTTGCGCGCGCGCGTCGCCTTGAACGAGGTCTGGTTGACCTTGTTCTCCAGCATCCAGTCGCGAGTGAACTTGCCCGATTGAATGTCTTCCAGAACGCGCTTCATCTCGGCCTTGGCGGCCGGGGTGATGATCCGCGGCCCCGTGACATATTCGCCATACTCGGCCGTGTTGGAAACCGAATAATTCATGTTGGCGATGCCGCCCTCATAGATGAGGTCGACGATGAGCTTCACCTCGTGCAGGCATTCGAAATAGGCCATCTCGGGCGCGTAGCCCGCCTCGACCAGCGTCTCGAAGCCGTTGCGGATCAGCTCGACGAGGCCGCCGCAAAGCACGACCTGCTCGCCGAAGAGGTCGGTCTCGCATTCCTCGCGAAAGGTCGTCTCGATGATGCCCGCCTTGCCGCCGCCGATCGCCGAGGCGTAGGAGAGCGCGATGTCCTTGGCGTTGCCCGAGGCGTCCTGATGGACCGCGACGAGGCTGGGCACGCCGCCGCCCTTGAGATATTCGCCGCGCACCGTGTGGCCGGGACCCTTGGGCGCGACCATCATCACGTCGAGATCCTTGCGCGGCTCGATGAGGTTGAAGTGAATGTTGAGGCCGTGCGCGAAGAGGAGGGCCGCGCCCTGCTTGAGATTCGGCGCGAGCTCATTGGCGTAGATCTCGCCCTGCAGCTCGTCGGGCGTCAGCATCATGACGACGTCAGCCCATCTGGCGGCCTCCGGAACCGTCATCACCCTGAGGCCCGCGCCCTCGGCCTTGGCGGCGGAGGCCGAGCCGGCGCGCAGGCCGACCGCGACTTCCGGAACGCCCGACTCCTTGAGATTCAGGGCATGCGCGAAGCCCTGGCTGCCATAGCCGATGATGGCGACCTTCTTGCCCTTGATCAAATTGATGTCGGCGTCCCGATCGTAGTAAACGCGCATTCCTGTCGTTCCTTGATTGTCTGGTGTTTTGGCGGATGACGGGACCGCCGGCCTGACGTCATGAATTTCGCGCGCCCTTTTACGCGGCGCCGCCGCCAAGGTCAAAGGCCGTCACGTAACGGCGGTCGTCCGCTTCCGATTCGCTACGGGGGGCGCGTCAGTATTTCGCGGCCACGGGGGCCATGGCCGCGCCCCCAAAGCGCCAGTTCAGCCCGACGCGGGTGACGTTCGTGGCGAAGCGCCCCGTCGAGAAAGCGCCGGCGAAGGGCGGCAGCCCCAGGCCGACGGCCGGGCCGTCGATCCCGCTAAGGTCCACATAAAGATACTCGGCCTTCAGCGAGAGATTGGGATTCAGCGCATATTCCGAGCCGCCTCCGGCCGTCCAGCCGACCTGCGTCCGCGCGCCGGAGCCGGAGAAGAGCGCGCCGGCGAATTGCGCGCCGTTCGTCGTGATCTCGCCATAGGCGACGCCGCCGGTCGCATAGAGCAGCGACAAGCCATGCGCATAGCCGATGCGGGCGCGCGTCGTCCCGAACCAGGTCATGGCGTTCGGCGTGTCCGTAAAGACGAAGCCGCCGGGGCCGCCAATGGTCGTCGCCTGATGCCACGCCGTCACGCCGCTCCACTGCGCGTCGGTCTCTATACCCAGCACGATCTGGTTGGCGAGCTGGTAATTGTAGCCCGCCTGACCGCCCGCGACCGCGCCGCCGGCGCGGTTCGAGACATAGGTCGAGAAGGCGAGGCCGGGCTGGGCGAAGGCCGTGACGCCGCCGACGGTCCCGCCGCCATAGCCGCCGTTCACGCCGACATAGAAGCCGGTCCAGTCGAGCGAAGGCTTCTCGAAGAACATGGCCAGGAACCCGCCTTCCGGCATGAGATCGCCGACGCCGCCGAAGTGGTAATTCAGGCCGCCGCGAACGAGATGCGCCTGCATGACGCCCGTGGAGAACGAGCCGACCAGCGCCGGCAGCGGCGGGGGCGTCAGGCCGACCGCCGGGGCCGAGACGCCGGGAAGCTGGAGATAGAGATATTCCGCTCGGGCGGAAAGCCGGCTGGAGAGCGAGATGTCGAGGCCCGCGCCCGCGGCCCAGCCGACATTGGTCGAACGCGCAGTGCCGGATGACGTCAGGCCGGCCGCCAGCGCCTGCAGGCCGGTCGCGGAAACCTCGCCATAGGCGACGCCGCCGGTCACATAAGGCAGCAGCCGGCCGAAGGCGAAACCCAGGCGCCCGCGCGTCGTGCCGAACCATTCGAGGCTCTGCTGCGTATTGGCGTAGGTGAAGAGCAATGGCGCCGAAGCCGTCGTCGTCGCCTGATGCGAGGACCTGATGTCGCTCCACTGCATGTCGCTCTCGAGGCCGAGCACGACGCCATTCGAGAATTGATGGTCGTAGCCGACCTGGCCGCCGATGAACCAGCCGCTTCCCTGATCGAAAGTGCGCGTGGCCGTTCCGCCGAGGAGCGGATTGGCGAGGCCCACATTGGCCTCGTAGACCGCGCCGCCATAGCCGGAATTGTAGCCGATATGAAGGCCCGTCCAGGTGAAGACGGGCGCGGGCGGCGGCGACGGCGGCGCCTTGCGCGTCGGGAGATCGGCGGCCTTGGCGGAAAGCGCCGCGAGCGCCGGCAGCGCGGCGCAGGACAAAAGAAACTTCTTCAACATTCCGGGACGCTCCTTGCCGGGCCAAATCGACGCCGCGGCGGAATCCTTCGCCCAGAATGACGACGGTTGACGAAGCGTCAACGCCACGAAGCCGCGCGCGGCTGAGGCGCGGCCGCCTTTTGCCGTCGCCTGTGTCCCTTGCGCAACAAAATCGCCCGTTTAGATGGCGCTTAGATCGGATCGGGGCCGCGCGAAATGGCTGCGACGCCGGTGCGCGAGACTTCGATGAGCCCGATGGGACGCATCAGGTCGACGAATTCGTCGATCTTGTCCGGCTTGCCCGTGAGTTCGAAGATGAAGCTCTCGGTCGTGGCGTCGACGATACGGGCGCGGAAAGCCTCCGCAAGCTGCAGCGCGTCGTTGCGGTTGTCGCCGCGGCCGCGCACCTTGACCATGGCGAGTTCGCGTTCGAGCGAGCGTCTCGTGAGCGTAAGGTCCGTCACCTGCCGCACTGGCACGATGCGTTCGAGCTGGTGATGGATCTGCTCGATCGTCTCCGGCGCGCCCGACGTGACGATGGTGATGCGCGAGCGGTGCTCGGCATGGGCGACCTCGGCGACGGTGAGGCTCTCGATGTTGTAGCCGCGCCCCGAAAAGAGCCCGACGACCCGCGCGAGCACGCCCGGCTCATTGTCGACGAGAACCGACAGCGTGTGCGTCTCGACCCGAGAATTGCTGGTTGAGGCGGAATAGGGAGAGGGCGGCGTCGCGGGAGCGTTCATTGTTGTCCTTCGAGTTCTTCTCCCTCCCACTTGAGGGCAGAGGGAGAATCACACCAGCATCTTGCCCTTTTCGTCGATGATGGCGCCGATGTCGACGCCCGCGTCGTCCGAGAGATCGGCGAGCAGCATGTCGTTATGCGCCTTGCCGGAGGGAATCATCGGGAAGCAGTTCTCGATCTTGTCGACGGCGCAGTCGAAGATCACGGGGCCGTCATAGTCGAGCATTTCCTGAATCGCGGCGTCAAGATCCTTCGGGTCCGAGCAGCGTATGCCCTTGGCGCCGAAAGCTTCCGCGAGCTTCACGAAATCCGGCAGCGCCTCCGAATAGCTGTGCGAATAGCGACCGCCATGCAGCAGTTCCTGCCACTGGCGGACCATGCCCATATATTCGTTGTTGAGAATGAAGATCTTCACGGGCAGGCGATACTGAATCGCGGTCGACATTTCCTGAATGTTCATCAGGATCGAGGCTTCGCCGGCGATGTCGATGACGAGCGCGTTGGGATGGGCGAGCTGCGCGCCGATCGCCGCCGGCAGGCCGTAGCCCATGGTGCCGAGACCGCCGGAGGTCATCCAGCGGTTCGGCTCCTCGAAATGATAGTGCTGCGCCGCCCACATCTGATGCTGGCCGACCTCGGTCGTGACATAGGCGTCCATGTCCTTGGTCAGCGCATAGAGCCGCTGCACGGCGTATTGCGGCTTGATCGTCGTGTCCGAATTTCGGAAAGCAAGAGACTTCTTCGCGCGCCATTCGTCGATCTGCGCCCACCAGTGGTCGAGCGGCTGCTTGTCGGCGTGCATCGCCTCGGCCCGCCAGGTGCGCACAAGCGCTTCCAGCACATGGGCGCAGTCGCCGACGATAGCGAGGTCGACCTTCACGTTCTTGTTGATGGACGAGCGGTCGATGTCGATGTGGATTTTCTTCGAGCCCGGCGAGAAGGCGTCGAGGCGCCCCGTGATGCGGTCGTCGAAGCGCGCGCCCACCGCGATCATCAGATCGCAGTCATGCATGGCGTTGTTGGCTTCATAGGTCCCGTGCATGCCGAGCATGCCGAGCCAGTTCTGGCCCGAGCCCGGATAGGCTCCGAGACCCATCAGCGTCGAGGTGATCGGAAAGCCCGTGAGGCTCACCAGCTCGCGCAGCAGCGTCGAGGCCGAGGGGCCGGAATTGACGACGCCGCCGCCGGTATAGAAAATCGGGCGCCTGGCGGCGGCCATCATCTTCACCGCCTCGCGGATCGACTCCATATCGGCGTCGAGCCTGGGCTGATAGGTCTTGTGCGACGCGCCGCGCGGGGGCGCGTAGACGCCGCGCGCGAACTGCACGTCCTTGGGAATGTCGATGACCACCGGACCGGGCCGCCCGGAGGTAGCGACATAGAAGGCCTCATGCAGCACGCGCGGCAGGTCCTCGACGCTCTTCACGAGGTAATTGTGCTTGGTGCAGTGGCGGGTGATGCCGACCGTGTCGCATTCCTGGAAGGCGTCGGAGCCGATGAGATGGGTCGGCACCTGGCCGGTAATGCAGACGAGCGGGATCGAATCCATCAGCGCGTCGGTGAGGCCGGTGATGGTGTTCGTCGCGCCGGGGCCGGAGGTCACGAGCAGCACGCCCGCCTTGCCCGAGGAGCGGGCGTAGCCTTCCGCCGCATGCGCCGCGCCCTGCTCGTGGCGCACGAGAACGTGCTTGACCTTTTCCTGATGGAAAAGAACGTCGTAGATCGGGAGGACCGCGCCGCCGGGATAGCCGAAGAGAATCTCGACGCCCTGATCCTTCAGGGCCTCGACCACCATTTCCGCGCCGGTCATTTCCTTCGACATGGTCATTTCCGTTCTATTCATTGACGGGTTCAAGGCCCGCTGCGGGCAACAAAAAAGGCCCTCTCGGGGCCTTCGGTCAAGCGCCATCGGCGGATTGCGGGCTCACCCCCGCTCCGTCTCCGGCGCCAATTCTACTACGAGAAGACCGCCCATCGCGCCCCGCCTGTTCTTGACGCCGCAGACGTTACGGGACGCGCGGGAGAGAATCAAGGGAGGAAGAAAGCGGAGCCAGGGTAATCGGGTGAACGCTGGGCGTGAGCCAATCCCTCCCCTTTACGGGGAGGGTGGCCCCGCGAAGCAGGGTCGGGTGGGGCAACGCTCGAGCGGTGTCAGGGTGGAAAGGACCCCACTCGGCGGTCTTCGACCGCCGACCTCCCCGTAAAGGGGAGGTATTGGGAGCCAACCGTCCAAGATGATCGTTCGCCCGATCGCCTGAAAGCAGGGCTCACGCCCAACATTGGCTCTCTCGTCCACGCACGCTTCACGCCCCCTCAGCCGCCAGGACGGCCTGCACGGCGGAGTCCGCGGCCATCATGTCGTGATGCGCGCGCACGGCCGGGAATTCGGAAAGGCCGTCATCCAGCAGCGTCTGCGCCCAGCGCTCCATGGGGAAGACATAGGCGTCGAGATAAGAGCGCCTGTCGCTGAGGAAAAATCGCCGCCCGGCCAGATGCGCGTCGACCAGCGCGAATTTCCTGCGCGCCAGCGCCTTCGCGGCGGCGCGAACGTCGTCGAGCGCCTCCTTCTCCCTTGCGCGCGTGTAGCGGTTCGGGAGGAAGAGCGGGAAGAAGGCCGGATGCAGGTCGCCCGTGATGAAGAAGCTCCAGCGATCAGCCTCGGCCTCCTCCCGCGCCGAGCCCGCGACGGCGAGGCCCGCCTGCGGATGGCGTTTGGCGAGATAGCGCAGGATCGCGGCGTCCTGGGTGAGAATCCAGCCCTCGCCGTCGTCGAGCGCCGGCACCGCCCCAGCGGGATTGATCTTGAGATATTCCTTGTCGCCGAACTCGACTTCCCTGGCCGCGTAAGGCTCGCCGATCCATTCGAGCGCGATATGGGCGGCGAGCGAGCAGGCGCCGGGGTGGTAGTAAAGCGTAAGCATGGCAAAGCTCCCGTGGCGGACGCCTCGCGATAATTAGGGGACCCTCGGAGCCGCTTCCGCCGAAAGCGCGGCTTTGAGAAATCATACCTGCATGACGCAGGGCTGTCGCGGAAACCTTTATGGCGTCGCCTTGGGCTTCCCGGCCGCCGCGGCCATCACCCCCTGCACCGCGCCCTCCAGCACCGCCGCCGGGTCGGCTGTCTTTCCCGGATCGAAATGGCCGGAAATCGTCAGCATCGCCACGCCATGCGCCAGCGCCCAGACCTGCAGCGCCACATGCCGCGCGCCCTGCGCCGGGGCCCGCGTCTGCTGCAGCCAGGCGACGACGGCCCGCCAGAGGATCTCCAGCGCATGGTCCGCCGCGCCGCCGGCGCCCGGATCGGCGAGCGTGGCCGCCTGGCCGAACATGGCGGCGTAGAGGCCCGGCTCCTCGCGGGCGAATTTGAGATAGGCGGCGCACATGGCGCCCATGGCGGATTTGGCGTCGGGACGGCCTTCGTCCCAGGCCGCCTCGATCCGCGCGCCGAAGGTCTCGAAGCCCTGCCGCGCGATCTCCGCGAGCAGCGCGTCGCGGCCGGAAAAATGACGATAGGGGGCGGCGGGGGTGACGCCCGCCCGGCGGGCGGCTTCCGTTAGCGTGAGGGCGGAAGGGCCGCCCTCGGCCAAAATCTCGATGGCGGCGTCGACCAGCGCCTGTTTGAGCGAACCGTGATGGTAGCGGCGTTTGACGTGCATCGGTTCGCTCAGTGCGCTGCCTCGTCCGGGGAGCCGGTCGTGAGCTTATCCCTCCCCTTTACGGGGAGGGCGGCCCAGCGAAGCTGGGTCGGGTGGGGTCAAAACTCCAACCGTTGTCGTCGCGGCGCGAACCCCGCCCGGCGGTCTGCGACCGCCGACCTCCCCGTGAAGGGGAGGTATGGGGATCACCGCGTCGGCCACTACTTGCCCGATGAACTCACCCCGCGAGCTTCGCCATCAGCGCGTCGGAGATTTCGAAATTCGCATAGACGTTCTGCACGTCGTCATTATCCTCGAGCGCGCCGACGAGCTTCAGGATCTTCTCGCCCGCCTCGTCGTCGACCTTGATCGTGTTCTGCGGACGCCAGGCGAGCGCGGCCTTTTTCGGCTCGCCGAATTTTTCTTCCAGAGCCTTGGCGACGTCGCGCAGGCCCTCGACCGAGGTGATGATCTCATGGCTCTCCTCGGCCGAGGAGACGTCGTCGGCGCCCGCCTCGATCGCGGCCTCCATCATTGCGTCCTCGGACGCGACCTTCCGGTCAAATTCGATCAGGCCGACGCGGTCGAACATGAAGGAGACGGCGCCCGTCTCCGCGAGCGAGCCGCCCGCCTTGGTGAAATAGGAGCGCACCTCGCCCGCCGTGCGGTTGCGATTGTCGGTGAGCGCCTCGACGATGACGGCGACGCCGCCCGGCGCGTAGCCCTCATAGCGCACCTCGTCATAGTTCTCCGAATCCGCGCCGGAGGCCTTCTTGATCGCGCGGTCGATATTGTCCTTGGGCATGTTCTCCGCTTTGGCGGCGAGAACGGCGGCGCGCAGGCGGGCGTTCATGTTCGGGTCGGGCAGGCCCGCCTTGGCGGCGACGGTGATCTCGCGGGCGAGCTTCGAGAAGAGCTTGGAGCGGATCGCATCCTGCTTGCCCTTCTTGTGCATAATATTCTTGAACTGACTATGCCCGGCCATCGTCCTTCGCCCTTTGATCCTTTAGCTTTCGCGGAACGCGCGCTAGCGCCGTCCGGGCCGTCTATACTCTTGGGCGAGGCGGAAATAAAGAAAGGCCATCGAATGAGCAGAACGGACGAAGGCTCGCGGCGGGAGCCGGCGCCGCCCGATCCGCTGCGCCGCCGCGAGCCGCTGCCCGAGGAGCGACCCAAGCCCGTCCATGACGACCCGGAAGCCGCGCGGCGCGTCGCCGCCCTGCTGGCGAGTCCCGCTTATCGCGAGGCGGACTCGGACGTCGACTTCCTCATTTCGCCCGAGGCGCGCGGACCCCGGCTCGAACTCGACTATCTGAAAGCCGAGCTGCTGCTGCGCCGCTACGGCATTACCGACGCCATCGTCGTCTTCGGCTCGACCCGCATCATCGAGCCGAAGGCCGCCGCGGCGAGGCTCGCCGAGGCCCGCGCAATGGCGGCCGCGCGTTCCGACGATCCGGAAGCGGCGGCGCGCCTGCGCATCGCGGCGCGCATCGCCGACAAGGCGCGGTATTATGAGATCGCGCGCGAGTTCGGGCGGATCGTGGGCGAAGCGGGACAGCTGCCCGGCGGCCGCCGCCTCGCCGTCGTCACGGGCGGCGGGCCGGGGATCATGGAGGCGGCCAATCGCGGCGCGTTCGACGCCGGGGCCGCGACGGTGGGCCTGAACATCCACCTGCCGCGCGAACAGTTCCCCAACCCCTACATCACGCCCGACCTCTGCTTCCGCTTCCATTATTTCGCGATCCGCAAGCTGCATTTCATGCTGCGGGCGCAGGCGCTGGTCGCCTTCCCCGGCGGCTTCGGGACGATGGACGAGCTCTTCGAGACCCTGACCCTCGCCCAGACCCGCGTGATGAAGCCGGTGCCGATCGTTCTGGTGGGCGAAGCCTATTGGCGGCGCGTCTTCGATCCGGATTTTCTCGTGGAGGAAGGCGTCATCGCGCCGGAGGACCGCGCCTTGTTCTGGTACGCCGAGACCGCGCCGCAAATCTGGGAGGGAATTTTACGCTGGCGGGAAAAGGCTGGGGACCCCTTGACTTAACGAAACGGCTCCAGCCGGCCTCGCCATGGCGGCGCGAAAGCGTCGCCGCCGTCATTGCAACCGGCGGGGCCGGTCACTATCTGACAGGCGCGGCAAAGCGCCGTTCGAGTTTTGTAGGAGGTTTCTGCATGAGCTGGCTCAAGGCAATCGTTGGCGGCGCCATCGGCGCGGAAGCGCTCTCCCTCGTCAAGGAATATGTCGAGAAGGAAGGCGGATTCGACGCGGTCGTGAAGAAATTCGAGGACGGCGGCTACAGGAAACAGGTTGAATCCTGGGTCTCGACGGGCCAGAATCAGGCGATCAGCGCCATTGAGGTCGGTCAGGCGATCGGCATCGAAAAGGTCAAGAAGCTGGCCGAGGCGGCGGGCGTCGACGTCAACAAGGCCCGCGACCTGCTCGCGGAATATCTCCCCGTGGCGATCGACAAGGCCTCGCCGGAAGGCAAGCTGCCCGCTCCGGCGAAGGACGAGACTAAAAAATCGCTTTACTGATTTCGCGCAGAATTAACCGAATTTCCGCCGCCGGAGCCTTTCCGGCGGCTGTCGTTTTGGGGAGCCCGCGCCCTGACTTGCCTCGCGGGCCCCGATTCATTAAGCCCTTCGGGCAGAAAACTTCGATAAGGACGATTGATGACCAAGCGCGCGCTGGTGACAGGCGTCACGGGGCAGGACGGCGCCTACCTTTCGCAATTGCTGCTCGACAAGGGTTACGAGGTGCATGGCGTCATTCGCCGCTCCTCGCATCGCGGGGTCGAGGACCATCGCCTGCGCTGGCTCGGCGTCGGCGGGCGGGTGCGTCTGCACGACGCCGACCTCGCCGACCTTTCGAGCCTCCTGCGCACGGTGCAGGAGGTGAAGCCCGACGAGATCTACAATCTCGCGGCGCAGTCCTTCGTCGCTTCCTCCTGGCGCCAGCCCATTCTCACCGCCAATGTCACGGCCGTCGGCGTCGCCAACATGCTGGAGGCCATGCGCATCGGCGCGCCGGGCGCGCGCTTCTACCAGGCTTCCTCCTCCGAAATGTACGGGCTCATCCAGGAGCCGATGCAGAGCGAGAAGACGCCCTTCTATCCGCGCTCGCCCTACGCCGTCGCCAAGCTCTACGGGCACTGGATCACGGTCAACTACCGCGAGAGCTTTGGGCTCCACGCCTCGTCGGGCATCCTCTTCAACCATGAGAGCCCGTTGCGCGGCGTCGAATTCGTGACGCGCAAGGTCACGCATGGCGTCGCGGCGATCAGGCTCGGCAAGGCGACGGAGTTGCGCCTGGGCAATATCGACGCCAAGCGGGACTGGGGCCACGCCAAGGATTATGTGCGCGCCATGTGGCTCATGCTGCAGCAGGAAAAGCCGGACGACTATGTCGTCGCGACCGGCGTGACGACGACGGTGCGCGACATGTGCCGCATCGCCTTCGACCATGCCGGCCTCGACATGGACAAATATCTCGTGATCGACCCGGCCTTCTACCGCCCGGCGGAAGTCGACGTGCTGCTCGGCGATTCCAGCAAGGCCCGCAAGGCGCTGGGCTGGGAACCGGTGATCAATCTCGACCAGATGATCCGTGAAATGGTCGACGCGGACCTCGAACGGCTGCGGCTCGAGCCCTGATCAAAGGGGCGCGCATGGCGGCTTATGAGCGCATTCTCCTGACGGGCGGCGCGGGCTTCGTCGGAACGCATGTGGCGGCCGCGCTCGCCGCCGCCTATCCGCAGGCCCGGCGCGTCGTGCTGCTGCGCCCGGGAGAGACCGGCGCCAATCCCGCCTTCACGCCCGCCGTGGCCGATCTCCTCGACGAGGCGGCGATCGACAGGATCGTGGCCGGTCTCAAGCCCGATCTCGTGGTCCACCTCGCCGGCCAGGCTTCGATCGGCCAGGCCGCACGGGCGGCCGAAGAGACCTGGCGGGTGAATTTCCACGGCGCCTTTGGGCTGGGCGCGGCGGTCGCGCGCCACGCGCCGCAGGCCGCGGCGCTGTTCTCCTCGACCGCCGCCGCCTATGGCGCGAGCTTCCGCGACGGCGTTCTGGCGGAAGACGCGCCGCTCAAGCCGATGGACGCCTACAGCCGCTCCAAGGCCGCCGCCGAAAGCGCGCTCGGCGACGTCATCGGCCCCGAGGCGCGGCTGATCGTGGCGCGCCCGGTCAATCATTCCGGCCCCGGCCAGAAGAGCCGCAATTTCGTTCTTTCGTCCTTCGCCGCGCAGATCGCCGAGATCGAGGCCGGCAAGGCCGAGCCACGCATGAAAGTAGGAGACCTCTCCAAGGCGCGCGACTTCCTCGACGTGCGCGACGTGGTCGACGCCTATATGCGCCTCATCGAACAGGCGCGCGACCTGCCGGAGCGGGTCGCGATCTTCAACGTCGGCTCCGGCGCGGCGCGCACGATCGGTTCTCTCCTCGACGATCTGCGCGCCATGGCGCGCGCGCCATTCCAGGTGGAAGTCGATCCGCAATTGCTGCGGCCGTCGACGACCGACATCGCCAGCGTCGCCTGCGACGCGTCGAAGCTGCGCAAGGCGACGGGCTGGACGCCGCGCCATTCGCTCAACGACATGCTCGGCGCGCTGCTCGACGAGTGGCGCGCGACAGTTGCGAGCGGCCGCGCATGAGCGACGAAGAGTCGCCGTCAAAGGACGCCGAGCGCATCAGGCTCCTGGAATTCCAGCTCGATTATCTGCGCGCGGAGCTGCTGCACCTCACCCATGAGCGCTACCGGCTGACCTATTCGGTCTCCGGCCATATCTACCGCTTCCTGCGCCCGATCGAGCAACGCCTCGCCGACGCGGGCGCGGCGCTTCTGGCGCCTTTCCGGCCGCGGGCGAAGGAAACCGCCCCTCCTGGCGCGGCCCGTGCGCCCGTCGCGGCGAGACCGGCCCTACCCGCGAAGCGGCTCCTGATCGACGTCACGGGCACGGTGAAGCGCGACGCCGGCACCGGCATTCAGCGCGTCGTCAAGGAAGTCGCCCGCGTCTGCCATTCCGGCGCCGTCTTCGACATTCCCGCATTCGCCGTGCGCTGCGACGCTGGCAGGCTCTATACGGCCGGCGTCTTCGCCGCCGCGCTCGGCGGCGCCGAATCCGGCCCCGACGCGGAAGTCGAGATCGCGCCGGGCGACCGTTTGCTGACGCTCTCCGACAGCTGGAACGCTTTCGAGGAGCTGGCCCCGGTCTTTGATCGCATCCGCGCGCAAGGCGGCGAGATCGTCACCTGCATTTTCGATCTCATCCCGGAGCTTTACCCTCACGCCTGTCACGAAGTGACGGTGCCGCGCTATCGCGCCTGGCTGCGCAGGGCGCTCCTCGAGAGCGACGCCTTCCTCGCCATTTCGCGCACGGTGGCGGAGGAGCTTGCGGATTATGCGAAGGCGACGGGCCTGCCGCATCGGCCGGGGCTCAAGATCGGCTGGTTCCAGTGCGGCGCCGATCTGGCCGCCCCCGCCGCGCAAACGCCGCGCGACAAAATCGCGGCCGCCGTCTCGGGGGAGGCGCCGGTTTTTCTCATGGTGGGCACGATCGAGCCGCGCAAGGGCCATCGCGTCGCGCTCGACGCCTTCGATGCGCTGTGGAAGCAAGGGGTCGACGCGCGTTTCGTGATCGTCGGGCGGCGCGGCTGGTTCGAGGAGGCGACCGTCGCCGCGATTCGGGGCCACGCCGAATGCGGCCGGCGGCTCTTCTGGTTCGACGACGTCGACGACGGGGAGCTCTCCTATCTCTACGACCGCGCGCGCGCGCTGGTCCTGCCCTCCTATGCGGAGGGCTTCGGTCTCCCCATCGTGGAGGCCGCCACGCGCGGCCGTCCCGTCATCTGCAGCGACATTCCGGTGTTTCGCGAGGTCGGGCGTGACGGCGTCCTCTATTTCAGGACCAACGACCCGGCGGCGCTCGCGGCGGCCATACGCGCTTTCCTCGACGGCGAGGAAAGCGCCGATCCGGCGAGGGCGCTCAACGTCTCCTGGGCGCAGGCGGCGCGGCGCGTCGTCGAGGTCGTCGCGCGCGAAGACTGGCTCACGCGCCTGCCGTGAACCGCATGCCGCACCGCGGCGATCGGCGACGTCGCGGCTCGTTTCGCCAAAACGCCAAAGCATGTTAGAGAAGCGGCAATCGGTCGCGCATCCGGCAGGAAAGCGCGGCTTTTCGCTTGTTTCGCGGCCCGCTTTCGGCGCCGCCGACCGGGGGATCAAACGTTCATGGGTCTCAATATTCCGTTCGTCAACGATCCGACGCCCAGGACTTTCCTGAAGATGCTGAATCTCGAGGCCTCGCAGCTCTCGCTCCCGGAGTCGGATCAGCTCATGAAGGGCGCGCTCGCGGCCTATGTCGCGTTGCAGGCCGGCGCGCAGTTCTTCTCGCAGTCGCTGACGGTCAGCATCTTCTACGGCGTCGCCAGCGCGGCCGTGCTCTACGGCGCGACCTTCTCTCTCCTGCGCTACCTGAAGCAGGAGCAGAAATTCGTGAAGACGCTCACCGCCATGGCGGCGATGGGCGCCGTCGCGGCGCTCGCCTACATCCTCCTGCATCTCATTGTCGGCGTCGCCCTGCCGCCGCCGCTGCCGACCGAGCGGCTCGCGCGATTTCTGCTTTTCCCGATCATCGTCTGGACCGCCTTCATGTACGCCTTCCTGCTACGTCACGTATCGCTGCGTCCGATTCCCGCCTTCGTGACGGCGACGCTCTATGTGCTGGCGATCGAGGTGGTTCTTTCGGCGATCAAGTTCTAGCGGGAAGACCCCCTCCCTAGCCCTCCCTTTCAGGGGGAGGAATGTCGGCCGCGTTTCTGCTCCCTCCCCCCTGAAAGACCCCTGAAAGGGGGAGGGCCGGAGTGGGGATTCGGCTGATTGAAGCGGTCTACGAAACGCGCCAAGAGTCTCTTGTCCGATTGATGGCAAGAAAGCGGAAACCATGTCCGCACATTAAGCGCGCATTAAGCATGATCCCTCATTCTTCCTTCATTCCCGCGCCGCGCCTTCGCGCCCGGCCGGCGCTTGAGCAAGGAAGAATGCAATGGTCCGCTCCACTTTGCGCGCCCGCGCGACGATCGTCACAGCGCTCCTCGGCGCGCTCTTCGCGCCCACGACGCAAGCCGCGGACATGCCCTTTCCCATGGAGGCGCCGCCGGTGGTCGAGGAAGGGCCGGTCGAATGGGGGTCGAACTGGTATCTGCGCGGCGATTTCGACCTCACGCAGGTTACGCCGACCGCTCTCAACGGCGTGACGCTCCACAATTCATTCCCGAACAACTGGGGCGCCGGACTTGGCGGCGGCTACAAATTCAATAACTGGCTCCGCGCCGACGCCACGATTGAATACCAGAACCTCTACAACAAGAACGCGATAAACACGAACCTCTCGACGGCCTGCGTCACGGGGCTTTATCAGCCTGATCCAGTGAACAATCCCGGCATCGTGAATCAGACCACGGCTCTCTGCACGCCCTTTGTCCGCAACAGGACGGAGTCGATGCTCGTCCTCCTCAACGCCTATCTCGATCTCGGCAATTGGTGGGGCTTCACCCCCTATGTCGGCGCGGGCCTCGGCGTAAACAATCTCTATCAGAACTCCTCGGTCAACTGGTTCATGAACAACGGCCTCTCCTATGCCGGCGTCACTTTCAAGGACCCTCGCAACGGCGCGAGCTATCTGATGAACTGGGATTCCAAATACGAAGGAACCTATCTGCGCTTCGCCTACGCCTTCATGGGCGGCGTGTCCTACGACATCGACAATCACTGGAAGGTCGACGTCGGCTATCGCTGGGCGAATCTCGGCAGGATCATCGGCGTCGACCGTTTCAACACGGTGGTCTCGAAGGATCTCATCAGCCAGCAATTGCGCATCGGCTTCCGCTACATGATCGACTGATCTAGGCGCGCCCGCCCTGCAATGCTAAACAGCCAACCGGCCGAGCCTTCCAGGTTCGGCCGGTTTTGCTTTTCGCGCCTCGCGCAGAATCCGGATCGCTTCATGACTTCTCTCGATGTTCTCGGCATCGGCAACGCCATCGTCGACACGATTTCCCGCGCAGAGGACGACGTCCTTGTCTCCGCCGACCTCATCAAGGGCTCCATGGCGCTCGTCGACGAGGCGCGCGCCGACGAACTCTACGAGCTGATGGGGCCGACGACCGTCATTTCCGGCGGCTCCGCCGCCAACACGATGGCGGGGATTGCGAGTCTCGGCGCCAGCGCCGGCTTCGTCGGCAAGGTGAAGGACGACGAGGCGGGCCGGGAATTCACGCATGACATCCGCAAGGCCGGCGTCGTCTTCGATACGCCGGCGGCGGACGACGGCGCCGCCACGGCGCGCTGCCTGATCTTCGTCACGCCGGACGGCCAGCGCACGATGAACACCTTTCTCGGCGCATGTCAGGCATTGCAGCCGGTCGACATCGACGAGGAGCAGGTCGCATCCGCCAAGGTCCTTTATATGGAGGGCTATCTCTGGGATCCTCCCGGCGCCAAACAGGCCTTTCTGCGCGCCGCGAAGGTGGCGCATACGAACGGCCGCAAGGTCGCGCTGACGCTTTCGGACAGCTTTTGCGTCGGCCGCTACCGCTCGGAATTCCTGTCCCTCATCCGCGACGGCGTCGTCGACATTCTCTTCGCCAATGAAAGCGAGCTGCACGCGCTGTACGAGACCGCCGATTGGGATACGGCGGTCGCGGCGCTGCGCGCGGAAAGGAATCTTCTCGGCGTCGTCACGCGCTCGGAGAAAGGCTGCGTCGTCGCGACGCGCGAGACGCTGATTTCCGCGCCCGCCTTCCCGGTCGAGGAAGTCGTCGACACGACCGGCGCCGGCGATCTCTTCGCCGCGGGCTTCCTGACCGGCTACACCAGGGGCCTCCCGCATGAGAAAAGCGCCGCGCTAGGCGCGCTCGCCGCCGCCGAGATCATCTCGCATGTCGGCGCGCGCCCGGTGAAGGACCTGCTCCAGCTCGCCCGCGACAACGGCGTGCTTGCATAAGACGACAAAGATCCAATGGGAGGATACGGAATGCGCAACATCTCCAGGACGCTCTTCGCCGCCATCGTCGCCGTTGCGGCGGGCGTCGCGCTCGCCCCCTCGGTCCTGCGCGCCGAATCGGGCGAGACGACGCTGACGGCGAGCGGCCTCAAATATACCGACGTGAAGACCGGCGCGGGCGCCTCGCCGAAGGTCGGCCAGACAGTCACCGTGCATTACACCGGCTGGCTTTATGTGAACGGCGCCAAGGGCAAGAAATTCGACAGCTCCAGGGATCGCGGCGAGCCCTTCGAATTTCCGCTGGGCATGGGCCAGGTGATCAAGGGCTGGGACGAGGGCGTCGAGACCATGAAGGTCGGCGGCAGGCGCACGCTGATCATCCCGCCGGATCTGGGCTATGGCGCACGCAATATGGGCCCCATCCCCGCCAATTCGACGCTGATCTTCGACGTCGAGCTGCTCGGCGTGAAGTAATGCGCGCTTGTAGCCGCCGGAGCGCGAAAAATCGGCGCCGGCTTTCGCGTAAAGCGCGCTTAAGCCTTTAGAATCGATCGTCTTGGCCGCGTTCGGGCCATTCCGCCCGAACGCGGCGCGATCCGGCCCGACGGGCGAATTCAGCCCCGCCGGGGCTTCGTCGCGGGCGCGCCCGCGGGTCTCGGCGCGCGGCCTCGAAAAATTTGAAGACTGGAGCGGGTGAAGGGAATCGAACCCTCGTATTCAGCTTGGAAGGCTGCTGCTCTACCATTGAGCTACACCCGCGCGCCCTTTCTATGCCAATCCGCGCGGCGGTTTGCAATGGCGGAATCTACGTGGCCGGAGCGGCGCATTTATCCATTTGACAGCGCCGCCGGAGCCCACTAACCCGAGCGCCCGACGGTCAATCATCAAGGCGGGCGTTCCCACGCTGCTTCATTCGCAAGGATCACCGAACCGTGGCTAAACCCGAACTCGGCGCCAAGCGCCAATGTCAGTCCTGCGCGACAAAATTCTACGACCTCAACAAGGACCCGATCGTCTGCCCGAAATGCGGCGCGATCTTCCAGGTCGCCGCGCTCAGCCGCGTCGTCGCCCGCGCCGAGGCGGATGAGAGCGAAACCGAGAATGAAAATCCGGACACGGTGTCGCTCGACGAGGTCGAGGCCGAGGAGTCCACGGCGGAGGCGATCGACGTCGAAGACGATGTGGAACTCGACGACGACGGCGAAGACGACACCTTCCTGGAGGAGGAGGAAGGCGAGGACGACGTATCCGGCCTCATCGACGGCGACATTGAGAGCGACGACGAGGGCTGATCGCCAAGGTGCGGCTCCGCGCGCCGCGAACGCGCCCGGAGCGCATCGCCTGTAGGGAAAACCCGCGGCTTGCGCCGCGGGCCAGGCTGCCGACAAAGTAGCGGCGCCGCCCCTCGCGCTTCGAGACGCTTGCTGCGCAAGCTCCTCGGCATGAAAACAAGAATATTGATCTCGGACAGGCCCGAGATCGCAGCTCGCGTCTCGAAGGACGAGGCCGCCTTGGGAAGCTGTCAACAAACTGACCCGCGGCTTGCGCCGCGGGCTTTTTGTTGGGTCGAACGCCGTCGCAGAAGCGAGGCGTTCGCAAAAATAAAAAAGGGACGCCGCTTTTACTTGCCGCGGCGACGGCGCTGCTGACCGAGGCCCATCTGCTTGGCGAGATTGGAGCGCGCCTTGGCGTAATTGGGAGCGACCATCGGATAATCGGCGGGCAGGCCCCATTTCTCGCGATATTCTTCCGGCGAAAGCCCATATTGCGTGCGCAGATGGCGCTTCAGCGATTTGAACTTCTTGCCGTCTTCAAGACAGACGATGTAGTCGTTCGTGACCGAGCGCTTGACGGCGACGGCGGGCTTGGGCGGCTCGACCGGCGCGGGGGCCGCATTGGAGCCGACGCGAAGCAAAGCGTTGTAGACCTCGCTGATGAGCTGCGGCAGATCGCCCGCGGGGACGGAATTGTTGCTGACATAGGCGGATACGATGTCGGCGGCGAGTTCGATATTGTTGGTGAGGTTCATTGGGGCGCCTATTGCCTGTGATGTGACCCGGTGGACTGCGCGTTTGATGCGAAAGCGTCGCCGCTTCTAATGGCTCGATCAAAACCGGTTGTGTTGGGGGCTTCGTCGAACGGGCGAGGATTATTCTGTAATCTAACTCACTGTTGCCTCCGCAGCAAGAATTATTACCTGCTTATTATGCATGATCAGAATTTGATACAAATGTTGACGGCAGCGCGATAGCATGAGGACATGAGCCGCGCCAGCAATCCTAAGTTTAAGCGCACGCGCCGCGTCGCTCGTCGTAAATCCGGTCTAGATGAGGCTTTTTTGACCCTTTATTGGGGAGTAACGCGCCTGATTTTCGCGTCCTGATCGACTTGGAGCGCTCATGTCCTCTTTCAAAGCCGTGCTGATTGACAAGAATTCCGAGCGTTACGGCGCCGACTATGTCGACATGGAGGAGGGAGCGCTCATGCCAGGGGACGTCGATCTCGACGTTCTCTTCTCCGCGATCAACTACAAGGACGGCTTGGCCGTCACGGGGAAAAGTCCGGTCGTGCGCCGCTTTCCCATGATTCCCGGCGTCGATCTCGCGGGTCGCGTCACGCGCTCGACACATGCGGGATTTGCAAAAGGCGATCTCGTCGTCGCCACCGGCTGCGGCGTCGGCGAAGCGCATTTCGGCGGTTTTGCTCAAAAAGCGCGTCTTCCGGGCGACTGGCTCGTGAAGCTTCCCGATTCGCTCACGCCCGCACGCGCCATGGCCGTGGGCACGGCGGGCCTCACGGCGATCTTTTGCGTGCTGGCGCTTGAGCGCCACGGCGCGACGCCGCAGGATGGACCCGCCGTCGTCTCCGGCGCGTCGGGCGGCGTCGGCTCCTTCGCAGTGGCGCTTCTCGCCAAGGCGGGCTGGCGCGTCGCCGCGATCACCGGCCACGCCGCCGAGGCGGATTATTTGCGATCCATCGGCGCGAGCGAAATATTGGCGCGCGAGGATTTCTCGCAGCCGAACAAGTCTTTGCAGACGCAGCGATTCGCGGCGGGCGTCGACGCCGTCGGCGGCGTCACGCTCGCCAATCTTCTCTCTCAGACGCGATTCGACGGCGCGATTGCGGCCTGCGGCAATGTCGGCGGCATGGATTTTCCGGGAAGCGTCGCGCCTTTCATCCTGCGCGGCGTGTCGCTTCTCGGCGTGGAAAGCATCCGGCCGCGAATCGCCCTGCGGCGCGAAGCCTGGGCGCGAATCGCCGCGGATCTGGACGCGGCGATGATCGACGCCATGTGTGAGATTATCCCCTTCGATCAGGCGCTCGAGCGGGCGCGCTCCATCGTGACGGGGAAGATTCGCGGGCGGGTCGTGATCGAGATGCCTTGAGGGCGGCGGCGCCAATTGTCGCAGCGGCTCGCGACGTTCTCGACTTTCGAGCCCCCCGGCGGTAATGACGCGCGCGGCTCTCGCTCGGCCAGCTTTCCGGGGCCGCCTCTTTTTCCAGGCCTTCGCGGCGCTAAAGGTAGGACGCATGAGTTCGGCTTTCACCAAGGAACAGGAAGACGACAATCCGCGCGAGGATCTGCCCGATCGCCCGGTCAGCCCGCACCGCAATCTGGTGACGCCGGAAGGTTTGCAGCAGATCGACGACGCGCTGACGCGTCTTCACGGCGAGATCGAGCGGGCGACGGCGGCGGACGACAACCACGCGCTTGCCCTCGCCCAACGCGACCTGCGCTACTGGATCGCGCGGCGGGCCAGCGCGGAAGTCGTGCGTCCCATCGCCGACCATTCGGCGGTGCGCTTCGGCCACAAGGTCGTCGTGGAGCTCGAAGGCGGCGAACGCCGCGTCTTTCGCCTCGTCGGCGAGGATGAAGCGGACCCGTCCAAAGGCCTCATCCCCTATGTCGCGCCGCTCGCGCAGGCGCTGATGGGCAAGAGCGTCGGCGACAAGGCGGAGGTCGTCCACCACAGCGCCCGGATCGTGGAGATCGGGTAAGGAAAAGGCCGCGCTGTTCGCGCGGCCCAGGCTGCTGACAAAGTAGCGGCGACGCCCCTCGTGCTTCGAGACACCTGCTGCGCAGGCTCCTCAGCATGAGGGGCTTTTTCCTTCAGCGCCAAATACTTAGGCCTCATCCTGAGGAGCGAGCAAAGCTCGCGTCTCGAAGGACGAGGCCGCCTCGGGAGGTTTGTCAACAAACTGGGCCGCGCTGTTCGCGCGGCCATATCTATCTTCATTGCGGCAATCCGTGGGTCAGGCCGCTTTCCTCGCCGGCTTTTTCGCCGCGCTCTTTGGCTCCGGCGCGGCGACGGACTTCTGAACCGGCGCCTTGGGCGCGGGAGCGGGCGCCTTCTCGGCCGACGACCTCGCGGGCGCGACCTTTGCTGGCGCGCGCTTCAGGCGGCGCTTGATGGAGCCCCACAGCTCCTTCATTTCCTGCGCCGCGACGCCGTCGGCATTATATTCGCTCACGCCGAGGCCGAGGCGCGCCGCCTCCTGATAGTCGACGCGGGCGGAAACGAGCGGCGCGAGCAGCCCGCCCATGGCCTGCAGGGATTTGGCCCCGAGCTCCACGCGCGCGCTTTGCTGCGCGGGCGGGCACTGGTTGAGCAGGAAGGCGTAGTCGCAGCCGACTTCCTTCACCTGCGCGCGCGTCTTCTCGCTCGCCCAGAGATCGAAGGCGTTGGGACGCGCGGGGATGACGCAGAGATCCGCGACGCGCATCGCGGCCGCCGCGGGTTCGCCCTCCTGGCCCGGCGCGTCGATGACGACGAGGGTCACGCCCTTCTTCTCGAGCGCCGCGATGGCTTTCGGGAGCTTGGGCGGCGGCACCTGCTCGACGCCGATATCCGACGCCTCGCGCGCGTCCGCCCATTTTACGAGCGTTTGGAGCGGATCGAGATCGATGATGAAGACGCGCTCTCCGGCTGCGCGCGCGGCCACGGCGACGCTGCTCGCCAAGGTGCTCTTGCCGGCGCCGCCCTTTTGCGTGACGAAAGCGATTGTCCGCATATGTGCATTTCCGATTTTGCGCAGCGCTGCGCTGCGGGCTCGACGTGAAAGAACGCAGTTTTGGACAATACGCGGGCCGCCCCGGCCGAATCATTTACTTCCCGGCAGGGTAATCGTTGGTTGCGGCCGCGTCGAGGTGGTAATCAAGGATCAACCTCCCCAAGTAACCCCTCCAAGCAACCCCGTCGAAGTAAAGTCGACAATCAGCAGGCTCGATGTCCGACCTCTTTGAATCCGCCAAACTGGACGAGAGCGCACCCCGGCCGCTCGCCGATCGGCTGCGTCCGACGCGGCTCGACGAGGTCGTCGGACAGGATCATCTGCTCGGACCGTCCGGCGCGCTCGCCAGGCTCGTGCAAGGCGGCTCGCTCGGTTCGCTCATTCTTTGGGGACCGCCGGGCTCCGGCAAGACGACGGTCGCGCGCCTTCTCGCGCATGACACGAAGCTCGCCTTCGTGCAGATCTCGGCGATCTTTTCAGGCGTCGCCGATCTCAAGAAGACCTTCGACGCCGCCCGGTCGCGACGCGCGACGGGACAGGGCACGCTGCTCTTCGTCGACGAGATTCATCGCTTCAACCGCGCGCAGCAGGACAGTTTCCTGCCCGTGATGGAGGACGGCACGATCACGCTGATCGGCGCGACGACCGAGAATCCTTCTTTCGAACTCAACGCCGCGCTGCTGTCTCGCGCCCGTGTGATGACCTTCAAGCCGCTCGACGCGCCGGCGATCGAGAAGCTGCTCGCGCGCGCGGAGGCGACGGAAGGCAGGAAGCTGCCGCTCGACCCGGACGCGCGCGAAGCCCTGATCGCCATGGCCGACGGCGACGGACGCGCCGCGCTCACTTTGTCCGAGGAGATCTGGCGCGCGGCGCGCGAGGGGGAAATCTTCGACCGCGCGGCGCTCGCCGACGTCGTGCAGCGGCGCGCGCCCATTTACGACAAGGCCCAGGAGGGCCATTACAATCTCATCAGCGCGTTGCACAAATGCGTGCGCGGATCCGACCCGGACGCGGCGCTCTATTATTTCGCGCGCATGCTCGACGCGGGCGAGGACCCGCTCTTTCTCGCGCGCCGGATCGTGCGCATGGCGGTCGAGGATATCGGACTTGCGGACCCGCAGGCGCTGGTCGTCGCCAACGCCGCCAAGGACGCGTATGATTTTCTGGGCTCCCCGGAAGGAGAGCTCGCGCTGGCGCAGGCGGTGATCTACGTGGCGACGGCGCCGAAATCCAACGCGGGCTACGTCGCTTACAAGAGGGCGCGCCGCCTAGCGGAGGAAAAGGGCTCGCTCATGCCGCCCAAGATCATCCTCAACGCGCCGACCAAGATGATGCGCGAGGAAGGCTATGGCGAGGGCTACGAATACGACCACGACGCGCCGGACGCCTTCTCCGGGCAGAACTACTGGCCCGAATCATTGAAGCGGCAGAGACTCTATCGGCCCGTCGAGCGCGGATTCGAGCGCGAGGTCGCCAGGCGGCTCGATTATTGGGAGCGTCTGCGACGCGAACGCAACGCGAAATAGCCGGAAGGCGCCCGCCCGAGAGGCGTTCTGTTGCGCAATTGTCACGCGCGCCGGCAAACGCACTGCACAAGCCTTGTTCAGCCCGCCTTTTCGTTGACCGTGTTCGAGGTTCGGCCGTAATCATTTTGACGACGGCGGATGTCGCTCAGGCGACGACAGCCGCAAGAGATTGAATGCTTACGAGGGGGTCTCGATGACCAAATATTCTGTCGCCGCCGGCATTGCGCTGGCTCTTGTCGCCGGTTCGGCGCTCGCCGCCGACCTCCCGTCCCGCAAGGGCCCGCCGCCGGCTTACGTTCCGCCGCCGCCGGCCTTCTCCTGGACCGGCCTCTATGGCGGCGTGAACATCGGCTACGGCTTCGACGCGGGCGGCAATCCCGAGGCGGGCTCCTTCGCCTATTTGGCCCCGGCGGTTCCGGGCTTCGCGGGCACCTGGAGCAACCCGCATAATCTGAACGGCGTCACCGGCGGCGGCCAGGTCGGCTACAATTATCAGTTCTCGCCCTGGCTGGTTCTGGGCGTCGAGACGGACATTCAGGCCGCCGACATCAACACCCAGCAGAACTTCGCGGGCTTCGGCTCTAACCCGCTCGGCCCGGCCACGAATCACGTTCCGGTGATCAATTCCGCCCAGTCTGTCGACTGGTGGGGCACGGTGCGCGGCCGCATCGGCCTCGTGATGCCGTCCTATCCGAACCTGATGGTCTACGGCACGGGCGGCTTCGCCTATGGCCAGGTCAACCACACGGTCAGCGTCAACGACCTGTTCCCCGCCCTGGGCGCTTCGCAGATCGGCCGCGGCACCTACTTCAACACCAACACCGGCTGGACGGTCGGCGGCGGCGCCGAGTGGTCGCCCATGTCCTTCCCGGCCTGGTCGCTCAAGGTCGAGTATCTCTACACCAATCTCGGCCCGACCTATGTCGCGCTGCCGGGCGCGTTGAACGCGGGCGCTTTCCTCGGCGCCAATTTCATCGGCGCGCATGTTTCGCCGACTCAGTTCCATACGGTCCGCGCCGGCCTGAACTGGCACTTCAACCCGTTCGCCGCTTCGGCGCCGGTGCTGGCCAAATACTAATTCGCCGCTTCGGCGAGACGATGGAAGCCCGGCCCTTGCGGCCGGGCTTTTTTGTTTCGATTCAGCGTTTTTGTCGCAGTTCGCAGCGCCGCCGCGCATAGACGCGGCGGGAGGTCGGCGCTAAAGATCGCATCCGGGCGACTCATGGGGATAATCCGGGCCGGCGCGGCGCCGGCCATGGCGTCGACGCCCAGCCAGTGTTAACCCTCCCAAGGCCTGCGCCGCGACGCCTGGAGCCCCACAGCAGGAAGATGTCCCGCAACGCGCCCCTCCTTCTCGCAATCGTAGCGAGCCTCGCCGTCGGGGCCGCGTTGCCGGGCCTCTACGCCAGGATTCGCGGCGCGGCGGCGCCTGTCGGCGCGCCGTCCGGGCAAAGCGGCGCGCCCGCCGACCAAAGCGCGATCAAGCTCTCGGCCGAGCAGATCGAGGCGTCCAGGATCAGCCTCGCCAAAGCGGGTCCGGGCGTCATCAAGCGGCAGATCACCGTGCCGGCGACGGTGAAGACGGATCCCGACCATCTCGCCCGCGTCGCCGCCAAGGTCTCGGGCGTGGTGGCGGAAATGCGCAAAAAACTCGGCGACGAGACCGCGAAGAACGAGAACGTCGCGATCATCGATTCGCGGGAAGTCGCGGACGCCAAAAGCGAGTATCTCGCGGCGCTGGCCAACTACGATCTGCAATCTCAGCTTTTCGCCCGCGAAAAGGGGCTCTTCGAGAAGAAGATCACGGCCGAGCAGCTTTTTCTCAAGGCCAAGGCGACCTTCACGGAGGCGAAGCTGCGGCTCGATCTCGCGCGCGGCAAGCTCGCGGCGCTCGACCTGTCGGAAAGCGAGATCGCCGCCCTTCCCTCGCAGCCCATCGCCCGGCTGCGCGAAAAGGAGCTTCGCGCCCCGATCAAGGGCCGCGTGATCGAGCGTCTCGCCAATATCGGCCTGCCGGTGACGCCGGAGAGCCAGATCTATGTGCTCGCGGATCTCTCGGAGGTCGAAGCGGAGCTGGCCGTGCCGATCGTCAATCTCGCCAGCGTCCGCGTCGGCCAGCCCGTCATTCTCAAGGGGACGGACGGCCGCAGCTTCGAAGGCGCGGTGACCGTGGTGAACGCGATGATCACGCCCGAGACTCGGACGGGCCATGTGATCGCCTCCTTCAAAAACCCCGATTTCGCGCTTCATCCCGGCGTTCTGCTCAATGCGGAGATCGCGCTGGAGCAGAGCCCGGCGAAAGTGCTGGTCCCGCGCGCGGCCGTGCAGCTCGTCCATAACGAGCCGACCGTTTTCGTGCGGGTGAAGGACGGTTTCCAGGCGCGCACGGTCGAGCTTGGCGACGGCGACGAGAATTCGGTGGAGGCGATCAGGGGCCTCGCGCCCGGCGAAACCATCGCCGTCGCCAACAGCTTCGTGCTGAAGGCCGAGGCCGGCAAGAGCGAAATCCCGGAGGAGTGAGCGGCCGGAACCATGATGCAGCGGATCATCGCCTTCTCGGTTCACAGCCGCTGGCTGGTCGTTTTGCTGGTCGGCCTCGTCGGCGCGTTCGGCGTGTGGGCGCTCGCGCATCTGCCGATCGACGCCGTGCCGGACATCACCAACAACCAGGTCCAGATCAACGCGCGCGCGCCGGCCCTCTCCGCCTTCGAGATGGAGAAGCAGGTCACCTATCCGATCGAGAACGCGCTCGCCGGCATTCCCGGCCTCGAATATACGCGCTCGCTCTCGCGCAACGGCTTCGCGCAGGTGACGGCGGTCTTCGCCGACGGCGTCGACATCTATTTCGCGCGCCAGCAGGTCAATGAGCGAATCGCCCAGGCGCGAGAGGATTTCCCGCCGCAGATCGAATTGCGCATGGGCCCGATCGCGACGGGCCTCTCCGAAATCTACATGTGGACGGTGCGCTATTCCGAACCGCGCAAGATCGCGAAGGAAGGCGAGCCAGGCTGGCGGCGGGACGGAGCCTATCTCACGCCCGAAGGCGCGTTGCTCCGCACGCCTGTCGAGCAGGAGTCCTATCTGCGCACGACGCAGGACTGGATCATCCGGCCGCAACTGCGCACCGTGCCCGGCGTCGCCGGCGTCGACTCGCTCGGCGGCTATGTGCGCCAGTATCACGTGCAGCCGGACCCCGCGAAACTGATGTCGCTCGGACTCTCCTTCGGCGATCTCGCGGCGTCCATCCAGAAAAACAACGTCAGCCGCGGCGCCGGCTATGTCGAGCGCAATGGCGAAGGCCTCGTCGTGAGGAGCGGCGGACGTCTGGAAAATGTCGAGGACATCGGCAATGTCGTCGCGACGACGCGCAATGGCGTTCCCGTCCGCGTCAAGGAGATCGCCAACGTCTCCATCGGCAAGGAGCTGCGCACCGGCAGCGCCAGCATGAATGGCGAGGAGGTCGTGATCGGCACGGCGCTGATGCTGATCGGCGCCAACAGCCGCACGGTCTCCGCCGCCGTCGACGAGAAAATGAAAGGGATCGCGAAGTCGCTCCCGCCGGGCGTCGAGGTGAAGACGATCCTCAATCGCACGCAGCTCGTCGACGCGACGATCAAGACGGTGGCGAAGAATCTCGCCGAAGGCGCGGGCCTGGTGATCCTCGTCCTCTTCGTGATGCTCGGCAATTTCCGCGCGGCGGTGGTGACGGCGACGGTCATTCCGGTGACGATGCTGTTCCTCGCCATCGGCATGTATCTCTTCAAGATCAGCGCCAATCTGATGAGTCTCGGCGCGCTCGATTTCGGCCTCATCGCCGACGGCGCCATTATCGTCGCGGAGAACAGCCTGCGCCGCCTCTCGGAGCGTCAGCACGCGGCGGGGCGCGGGCTCACGACCGACGAGCGGCTCGATACGGTCATCGACGCCGCCGTCGAAATGCGCCGTCCGACGGTCTATGGCCAATCCATCATCATTCTCGTCTATCTCCCGATCCTCAGCTTCTCGGGCGTCGAGGGGAAGATGTTCCACCCGATGGCGATGACGGTCATCATCGCCCTTCTGTCGGAATTCCTCCTTTCGCTCACCTTCTTCCCCGCGATGATCGCGCTCTTCGTCTCGGGCCATGGCGAGGAGGAGGAAAACGCCCTCGTGAAGGGCCTGAAGCGCATTTACGAACCGGTTCTGAGCTGGGCGATGGATGCGCCGGTGAAGGTCATGGGCGTCGGCGTCGCCTCCTTCCTGCTGGCCGCGCTTCTCTATGTCAATCTCGGGCAGGAGTTCATTCCCAAGCTCGACGAAAAGAATCTCGCCATGCAGGCGAATCGCATTCCGAGCGCCTCGCTCACGCAGTCGCAGGCGATGCAGCTCGACCTCGAAAACGCCATTCGCTCTCTGCCGCAGGTCGATTACGTCTTCTCCAAAACGGGTACGGCCGAGGTCGCGACCGATCCCATGCCGCCGAATCTTACCGACACCTTCATCATGCTGAAGCCGGAGGATAAGTGGCCGGACCCGCATCTCTCGAAAGACAAGCTGATCGAGGACATTACCGCGAAAATCGAAGAGCTTCCCGGCAACGCCTATGAATTCTCGCAGCCGATCCAGCTTCGCTTCAACGAGTTGCTCGCGGGCGTGCGCGGCGACATCGCCGTAAAGGTCTTCGGCGAGGATTTCGACGCCATGCTGAAAGCGGCCAATCACATCGCCGCGATCCTGCGGTCGACGCCGGGCGCGACCGACGTGAAGGTGGAGCAGGTGACCGGCCTGCCGGTGCTCGACATCAAGGTGGATAAAGGCGCCATCGCCCGCTACGGCCTCTCGCTCGGCGCCGTGCAGGATACGATCGGGGCCGCGATCGGCGGCGAACCGGCCGGCATGATCTTCGAGGGCGACCGCCGCTTCCCGATCTTCATCCGCTTGCGGGACAATCTGCGCGAGGATGCGAACGCGCTCGAGACCATTCCCGTTTCACTGCCGCCCGACGCGCAGGGTCACGTCTCCACCGTGCAGCTCAAACAGGTCGCGAGCTTCTCGACGGCGGACGGCCAGAACCAGATTTCGCGCGAGAACGGCAAGCGCCGCGTCGTCGTCAGCGCCAATGTGCGCGGCCGCGACATTGCGTCCGTCGTCAACGAGGCGCGCGCCAAGGTGGACGCCAAGGTGCAGATCCCGGCGGGCTACTGGATCGAATGGGGCGGGCAGTTCGAGAATCTCGCCGCGGCGCGCGCGCGGCTGATGATCGTCGTGCCGGTCTGCTTCTTCATGATTTTCCTGCTGCTCTATTCGGCGCTGGGCTCGGCGCGCGACGCGGCGCTCGTCTTCACCGCCGTGCCGCTCGCCCTTGTCGGCGGCGTGCTGGCGCTGTGGCTGCGCGGCATGCCCATGTCGGTCTCCGCGGCGGTGGGCTTCATCGCGCTGTCCGGCGTCGCCGTGCTCAACGGCCTCGTCATGCGCACTTATATCCATCAGCTCATGGTGAGCGGCGCACCCGAGCGGGAGGCGATCTTCCGCGGCGCCATGACGCGACTGCGCCCCGTCGTCATGACCGCGCTCGTCGCGTCGCTCGGCTTCGTGCCCATGGCGCTCGCGACCTCGACGGGCGCCGAGGTGCAACGGCCCATCGCCACGGTCGTGATCGGCGGCCTCATCAGCGCGACGCTGCTCACGCTCATCGTGCTGCCCGCGCTTTACGCCTTCTTCGCCGGGGATGAGACGGCCGTGAACGCCGCGCGCGCAAGGGAGGCCGTGTGAGAAACGCGCGGCGCGCCTTCCATCTCGTCATCTGCCTCGCGGCGTCGCCGGCCGGCGCGGAGACGCTGAACGGCGCCCTGCTGCGCGCCTACAACAATTCTCCCGTCATCAATTCCAGCCGCGCGGGCGTGCGCGCGCTCGATGAGAAAGTGCCCCAGGCGCGCTCCGGGCTGCGCCCCCGCGCGAGCGCCGGCGCCTTTCTGGGCGCGCAGAACAATCGCGCGGTGACCCGGCAGATCGACGAGGACATCGCCGATCCTTCTCTCACCCGCGCCCAGACGAAGAGCATTCAAACCGGCGGCAGCATGCCGCGCTCCGCAAATTTCACGATCGAGCAGCCGGTCTTCGACGGCTTCAGGACCCAGAACGCCACGCGCATGGCCGAGACGACTGTCTTCGCCGGGCGCGAGCGGCTGCGGCTCACGGAGCAGCGCGTCCTGTTTTCCGCCGTCTCCGCCTATATGAACGTGCTGCGCGACACCGCCGCGCTCAAATTGCAGGAAAACAACGTCGCGGTGCTGACCGAGCAGTTGCGCCAGACGCGCGAACGCTACAATTACGGTCAGATCACGCTTACCGACATCGCGCAGGCCGAAGCGCGACTCGCCGCGGGCCAGTCGCTCGTCGGCCAGGCGCGCGCGGCGCTCGAAGCGAGCATCGGCGTCTATCGTCAGACGATCGGCGTCGATCCCAAGAAGCTTGCGCCCGGCGCCGCCGTCGACCGCCTGCTGCCGAAGACGCGCGAAGAGGTCGAGCGCATCGCGCAGAGCGAACATCCGGTGATTCTCGCCGCGCTGCACGACGCCGACGCCGCCGATCTCGACATTAAAGTGCTCGAGTCTGATTTCATGCCGAGATTCTCGATCGTGGGGAACGTCTTCACGCAGACCGACATTTCCGGGATCTACAACCGCAATATCGGCGCCTATGTCGGCGGGCGGCTCAACGTGCCGCTTTATGAAGGCGGCATGACTTCGTCGCAGGTGCGCGAGGCGAAGGAGATCGCCGGCCAGCGCAAGCTCGACGTCGACGTGGCGCGGGCGGACGTCATCGCGCTCGTGCGTGCCAATTGGGGCGCGCTGCTGGCGGCGAAAACACAGATGGCCGCCGCGCAGACGCAGATCGCCGCGGCCGAGCGCGCGCTTTACGGCGTGCGCGAAGAGGCGAAAGCCGGCCAGCGCACGACGCTCGACATTCTCAACGCGCAAGCCGAATTGCTGAACGCGCGCATCGGCCTCGTCTACGCCCAGCGCGAACGCGTCGTCGCCTCCTATGCGGTCCTCGCCGCCATGGGACGCCTCTCGGGCGACACCCTGCATCTGGGCGACGCCGAATATGATCCCGCGATTCATTTCGAACAGGTGAAGGATCTCTGGGGCGGCGTGAACACGCCGGACGCCGGGCGTTGAAGACATTTCCCGCAAAGCGCTTTACTCTGCGCGCCAATCGCCCGGACATTGATCCGGGCGGCGCAACAAAAGAGGAAACGCAATGCGAGGCGCTTATCTGAAAATTTTCGCCCTGGCGGTCGCCGCCGCGCCGCTCGCCGCCGGCCCGGCCGCGGCGATCTGCTGGCTCGGCTGCGGCGATCCGACCGAGGCGCACGCCCGGAAAATCTTCGAAAACCTTCTCCCGCAGCGTTTCGACAAGCCTGGCAAGATCCTCGAATTCAAGCAGACCATGTCCGAGCCGCTCGAGATGCACGCGACCGGCGAGAAGGGCTATGAAATCTTCTTCAACGCCAAAGTGCAGTTTCCGGAAGGCGCCAATCTCGACTGCAAGCCTGACGACGGCGGCAAGTTCAAGGACGGCTGCTCGCCGAGCAAGCATTATGTGACGTCGCCGCGCCAGTCCGATCCCAAGGGCAAGCAATATGTGGCGCCCGGCGAAACGGTGGCTTTCGACGAGGAATATCGCTTCTACGAAGACCCGAACGGCTGGAAGGGTCCGGACGGCAACGTCTATCGGCAGTGAAAAATTATGGGCGCGCATGAACTGCGCGCCCTAAAGATCCGCAAGCCCTCTTTGGAGGCCGACGGACGGCTTTACTTCAGCAGGTCCGAGTTCTGCGGGCAGCCGGCCTTCTCGTTGCAGGCCTGGAAGTTCGCGCGGAGTTCGTCCTTGTTGGCGCCGTAGTTCTGCTTGCGGGAGAGATATTCGTCGTAGCACTTCGACGCGGCGTTGGCCTGCTTGTCTTCGTCAGCCTTGCGGGTGTCGCAGTCGGCGAAAGCCGGGGTCATCATGCCGGCAAACAGGGCCGCCGCCGCAACAAAGGCGAATTTGTTCATCTTAGCGCTTCCTCTTTCTACATTTAGGGTGTTTTGCTTGGCGATGGCGTAGAACCCTCCCGCCGATCCAGTAACGGCCCCTCATATCGCGCAAAGCGGGCGAACACTGGGGGAAGAATTGCGCTGTGTCAATCACGCGTCTTTCATATGACGGTTCTTCCCCGTCGCCCGCCGTCTTCGGGGGATTCCCCGCCCTCGGCCGGCGGGATCTGAATCCATTGGCGGATGGGACTGCGGCGCCCAATTCTTCGCCATGACCGCCTCACGCCCGAAATGTGAGCGTTGCAAAATGAGGGGGCGCGCCCTCAACGGCGTCTGGCGGATGAAGATGCGCGTCTGAAGGCGCGCGAGAAGCGAAAAAAGGGCGCGCCGTCGCGCGCCCTCTCGTCGGGATTGAACCAAGAAAAGTCTCAGAGGCCCTTCGAATTCTGCGGGCAGCCGCACTTCTCGTCGCAGGCCTTCTTGCTGTCCTTGATTTTTGTCATGTCGGCGGTCCAGCCCTGCTGGTCCTTCAGATAGGCGTCTTCACATTTCGAAGCGCAGACGGCCTGCTCGTCCTCGGCATGGGTGTCGCAGCTCGCGAAGGCCGGGGCGGTCAACGCCGCAAAGATCGCGATCGCCGAGAAAAGGGAGAACTTCTTCATCCTCAGGTTTCCTCTATCTTCAATTTTTATTTTGCTTCTTGCGCTGCGCCTCAACTCGAGCCGCCAATACAGGCGGCGCGGGGCTCCCACGCCCGAGCTTCACGAAAATGTCGCAGGAATACTCAGCCGTCAACGAGAGCCGCGCTTTTTGGCCGTTCTTTTACGAGGCAAGTTGTCGCAGGACGTAAGGCAGAATGCCGCCATTCTTGAAGTATTCCAATTCGTCCAGCGTATCGATGCGTAGCAGAAGCGGCGTTGAAACCGTCTTTCCATCCGCAAAAACGATCTCCGCGACGAGCGTCTGGCGCG
Source organism: Methylocystis sp. JAN1 (assembly GCF_052186135.1). Taxonomy (GTDB): domain Bacteria; phylum Pseudomonadota; class Alphaproteobacteria; order Rhizobiales; family Beijerinckiaceae; genus Methylocystis. The sequence continues at coordinate 233,669 of NZ_CP181499.1, forward strand.
GCGACAAACCCGCTTCGAGCCCGCGAACGGCGACTGTCTCCTCGCCGGTGAGGCCGAGCGAGGCCCAACTCGTTCCGGCCTCGAATGTGAGCGGTAAAACGCCCATGCCGACGAGATTGGAGCGATGAATGCGCTCGAAGCTCTGCGCGATCACGGCGCGCACGCCGAGCAGCGCCGTCCCCTTCGCGGCCCAGTCGCGCGACGAGCCGTTGCCATATTCCGCCCCGGCGAAGACGACGAGCGGCGCGCCGTCCTTCTGGTGGCGCATCGCGGCGTCGTAGATCGAAAGCGCTTCGCCGCCCGGATAATATTTGGTGAGGCCGCCCTCCGGCACGATCCCGTCGGCGCCCTTCATCATGTGGTTCTTGATGCGGATATTGGCGAAGGCGCCGCGCATCATCACTTCATGATTGCCGCGGCGCGTCCCGTACTGATTGAAATCGGCCTGCGCGACGCCATTGTCCATCAGCCATTTGCCGGCCGGCGAAGCCGCCTTGATGGAGCCCGCAGGCGATATATGGTCGGTGGTGATCTTGTCGCCGAACAGCGCGAGAATGCGCGCGCCGACAATATCCCTGACAGGCTTCGGCTGCCTGGCGAGGCCGACGAAATAAGGCGGGTTGCGCACATAGGTCGATTTGTCGTCCCAGGCGTAGGTCTCGCTCTCCGGCGCCGCCACGGCGCGCCAATGCTGGTCGCCCGCGAAGACATTGGCGTAGGCGGCGCGGAAGAGGTCGCGCGTGACGTTCTGGCGGATGAAACTGTCGATCTCGGCGCTCGTGGGCCAGATGTCGCGCAGATAAACCGGCTTGCCGTCCGAACCCTGGCCAAGCGGCTCCTTCGTGAGGTCGGTCGCCACCGTGCCGGCGAGCGCGAAGGCGACGACGAGCGGCGGCGAGGCGAGGTAATTGGCCTGCACGTCCGGGTTCACGCGGCCTTCGAAATTGCGGTTGCCCGAAAGGACGGAGGCCGCGACGAGATCGTGTTCGTTGACGGTCTTCGAAACCGGCGCCGGCAGCGGGCCGGAATTGCCGATGCAGGTCGTGCAGCCGAAGCCGACGAGATTGAAGCCCAGCTCGTCGAGCGATTTCTGGAGACCGGAATTGACGAGATATCGCCCGACCACCTGGCTTCCGGGCGCGAGCGAGGTTTTCACCCACGGCTTCACTTTCAGCCCCTTGGCGACGGCGTTGCGCGCCAGGAGCCCCGCGCCGATCAGCACGCTCGGATTGGACGTGTTGGTGCAGGAGGTGATGGCGGCGATGACCACGTCGCCATGGCCGAGATTGTAATTCGTCCCCTCGACCTTGTGGCGCGGGCCCAGCCCGCCGTCCTTCTTGTATTCGCCGGCGAGCGCGGTCTCGAAAGCCTTGCCCACCTCTTCGAGCGGCACGCGGCCCTCGGGGCGCTTGGGACCGGCCAGGGACGGCTTCACGTCGGCGAGGTCGAGCGCGAGCGTGTCGGTGAATTCCGGATCGGGCGAGGCGGAGGTTCGCAGCATGCCCTGCGCTTCCGTATAGGCCTCGATCAGCGCGATGCGCTCGGCGGCGCGGCCCGAAGTGTTGAGATAGGCGAGCGTCTCGGCGTCGACCGGGAAGAAGCCGCAGGTCGCGCCATATTCCGGGGCCATGTTCGCGATCGTCGCGCGGTCGGCGAGCGAGAGGTGGTTGAGGCCCTCGCCGTAGAACTCGACGAACTTGCCGACGACGCCTTTTCTGCGCAGCATTTGCGTGACGGTGAGCACCACGTCGGTCGCGGTGACGCCCTCCTTCGGCGCGCCCGTCAGCTTGAAGCCGATCACTTCCGGCGCAAGCATGGAGAGCGGCTGGCCGAGCATGGCGGCCTCCGCCTCGATGCCGCCGACGCCCCAGCCGAGCACCGCAAGGCCGTTGACCATGGTCGTGTGCGAATCGGTGCCGACGAGCGTGTCGGGATAGGCGACCTCGACGCCGTCCTCGGCGCGGGTCCAGATCGTCTGGGCGAGATATTCGAGGTTGACCTGGTGGCAGATGCCGGTGCCGGGCGGCACGACGCGGAAATTGTCGAAGGCCGACTGGCCCCATTTCAGGAAGCGATAGCGCTCGCCATTGCGCCGATATTCGAGCTCGACATTCTGCTCGAAGGCTTTGGGCGTCCCGAATTCGTCGACGATGACCGAATGATCGATGACGAGATCGACCGGCACCAGCGGATTGATCTTCTGCGGATCGCCGCCGAGCGCGACCATGGCGTCGCGCATCGCGGCCAGGTCGACCACCGCCGGGACGCCGGTGAAGTCCTGCATCAGGACGCGGGCCGGACGAAAGGCGATCTCGCGCTCGGTCCTGCCCTTTTCGCCGAGCCATTTCGCGAAGGAGAGGATCGTGTCCCTGGTGACCCAGCGGCCGTCCTCGTTGCGCAACAGGTTTTCGAGCACGACCTTGAGCGAATAGGGGAGCTTGGAGACTCCTTCCAGGCCGTTAGCCTCCGCCGCCTTCAGCGAGAAATAGTCATAGGTCCTGTCGCCCACGACGAGCTTCTGGCGGGACTGGAAACTATCGACTGACGTCATGAGAATATCCTTGCGGGCGTAAAGGCGGGCTTCGCCTTTGTAGAAAATTCCGTGCCACCGGCACAAGCCTACATAGGTCAGCGCCGCCGTTCGCCACGCAGGGGCCGCTCCTCCATTTGCGCCATGAAGGCGAAAGAGAGCGCCATGCAGACGGCGAGCGCGGCGAAGACCAGTCTGAAGCTGCCGACAAGACGCGCGATTTCCTCCGGGGAGAGCTTCGCCTCGGCGAGGTAGTCCGCGCGCCCGCCGCCAAGCGCCAGCGCGCCGAACAGCGCGACGATCAGCGCGGCTCCGAGCTGCCGGAAGAATTGCGTCGTCGCCGTGCCGGTGCCGAGATCGCGCGTATCGACGGCGTTCTGCACCGAGACGGTCGCGACCGGCAGCATCGTGCCGACGCCGAACGTCACGACGGTGAGCAGCGCGTTGAGCGTGACGAAGGAGGCGCTGTCGGCCTTCCAGGCCGCGGCCGCCGCCGCGACGGCGCCGGCGCCGAGCCCCAGAAGCGGGATGATCTTGTAGCGATGGACGACCGCCATCATGCGGCCGGAGACGGTCGCGCCGATGACGGTCGCGACCATCAGCGGGATCAGCACGAGTCCGGAATCATGGGCGCTGAGGCCCATGGCGGTTTCATAGAAGATCGGCATGACGACCGAGAGGCCGACGAAGGAGCCGAGCCCGAAGGAGCTCGAGGCGATGGCGTCCCGCACGATCGCCAGGCTCAGGATCCGCATGGGAATAAGCGGCTCCTCAGCCGAACGGGTCCGCCGGGCGAAGGCCGCCCAGAACATAGCCGAGAGCCCGAGGAGACCGAGAACCGGCGCCGAAACCCAGGGGTAGCGCGCGCCGCCCCAGCCCAGCGCCAGCACCATGGCGCCCGAGGCCGTGACCAGAAATACGGCGCCCGGATAATCGACGCTGTGCGGATGGCGCCGCTCCGGCAGGCGCTTGAGTCGGGCGTTGACGATCACGAGCGCGGCGAGGCCGAGCGGCAGGTTGATCCAGAAGATCAGCGACCAGTGCAAATATTGCGCGAGAAAGCCGCCGAGCGCCGGCCCGGCGACGCTGGACGTGACGAAGACCGCCGCGAAATAGGTCTGGTACCGCCCTCGTTCGCGAGGGCTGACGAGATCGGCGACGACCGTCTGCGAGAGGGCGATCAGCCCGCCCCCGCCCATGCCCTGCAGGAAACGCGCGACCGCGAGCGCCGCGATGCTCGGCGCCAGCGCACAGGCGACGGAGCCCGCGACGAAGGTCGCGACGCCGACGAGGATCACGATGCGGCGGCCGTAAATATCGGCGAATTTGCCGTAAAGCGGCGTCACGACGGTCGCCGCCACGAGATAGGCGGTGACGATCCAGGGCAGGTTTTCGGGCTCGCCGAGATCGGCGCCGATCGTCGGCATGGCGGTGACGACAATGGTCTGATCCAGCGCCGAGAGCAGCATGGCGAGGCCGAGGCCGACCATGACCTGCCGCATCTCGGCGGGAGGCGTTGGCGTGTTGTCCTTCATCTTTTTTCCGCATGTCCCTTGACCGAGCCCCGTCATAGCTTGTTGCGGCGCAGCATGGAATGGCGGTCCGCATCTTTGCCGTCGCTTGCCGCGGGGCTTTAACTCTCCTCGCCGAGCCAAGGATTGAGGACGGGCGCCCGCCTTCGAGGCGGCGGAATTCTTCCGCCGACAGGCTGCTGACAAAGTAGCGGCGACGCCCCTCGCGCTTCGAGATCGCAGCTCGCGTCTCGAAGGACGGGCTTCATTGCAGAGGCGTTGAAATAGCAGGGATTTCAAGTCCAATCACTGCTTTTGAGCCGGGCCAAAAATACAGCCGCCTCCTGCACGCCGGCGAAAAGCGAGTCGTCCAGACGGTCGGGCCTCGCGAGAGCGAGGGCGCGAAGCGTCTCTTCCGACGCGACGACACGCGGGGGGATGCGCCGCCGCCGTGCGATCCGCATCCGCTCGGCCTGCAGCGCCCGCAGCAGCCGCGTCTCGGCGACGGTGAGCGGACGCTCGGGCGCCGGCGCCGGCTCGAAGACCGGCGCCTCCTGCGGGGCGGGCTCCGACCCCGCTTCCTCCACCCCCTCGCCCGTCACATGCGCAAGACGGCTCTCCGCGGCGGCCCGCCAGCCGAGCACGACCGCCTTGGCTCGCCGCGGCCAGGCGAGCGGGCCGCCGCGGCAGTGGTCGCATTCGCCGCAGGGCTCGGCCGCCTCGCCGAATTCCGCGAGCAGCGCCTGCGTCCGGCAGGAGGGGGTCACGCAGAGCCGCGCCATGGCCTTGCGCCGCGCATAGTCGCCGGCGGCGGCTTCGTTTTCTTCCGGAATCTCGGGCGTGCGCCAGCGCAGCGCCAGTTCGCGCGGGTCGAACAAAGCGAGCGCCCGCGCCGGGGCGCCGTCGCGGCCGGCGCGGCCGATTTCCTGATAATAGCCCTCGATGGAGCTCGGCAGGCCGGCATGGATCACGAAGCGCACATCCGGCTTGTCCACCCCCATGCCGAAAGCGATGGTCGCAACCATGACGACCCCTTTCCGCGCAAAAAATGCGTCCTGATGGGCGCTGCGCGCATAGGCGTCGAGGCCCGCATGATAGGGCAGCGCGTCGAGCCCCAGCCGCGCGAGATCGGCGGCCAGCGCGTCCGCCATTCGGCGCGAGTTGCAATAGACGATCCCGCTCTCCCCGGCTTTGCCGATGAAATCGAGGATTTGCCGCAACCCCGCGCGCCTGCGCCGGAAGGAGAGCGAGAGATTGGGCCGCGCGAAAGAGCGGATGAAAACATCCGGCTCCCGCGCAAAAAGACTGCGGCGGACATCGTCGCGCGTGCGCGGCCCGGCCGTGGCGGTGACGGCGAGAACCGGCGCGCCGAGCTTTCGCGCGATCTCGCCCAGACCCCGATAGTCGGGCCGAAACTCGTGGCCCCAATGGGAGACGCAATGGGCCTCGTCCACCGCGAAGAGACTGACGCGGTTTTTGCGCAGCAAATTCTGCGTTCCCTCCGTCGCCAGCCGCTCGGGCGCCGCGTAAAGCAGGCGCGCCCGGCCCGTGGCGACCGCCTCGAAGGCGGCGAGCGCCTCCGCATCGTCCTGCCCCGAATGCAGCGCGACGGCGGACAGCCCCTTATCCTCCAGCGCCCGCAACTGGTCGCGCATCAGGGCGATGAGGGGCGAGGCGACGACGACGAGCCCCGGTCCGGCCGCCGCAGGCAGTTGATAGAGAAGAGACTTGCCAGAGCCCGTCGGCATGACGGCGAGCGCGTCGCGGCCGGCGAGCACCGCCTCGATCACCTCGCGCTGGCCCGGCAGAAAGTCCGGAAAGCCGAAAATGCTGCGCAGCAATTCGCGCGGGTCGCCGCCGCCCCCACGCGGGGAAACTACTCGTTCCACGATTCCATCCAGAGCGCCTGCCGCGCGGTCTGCTCCATCTCGCACCAGGCCTGGATGGGGCCGGCCATGGATCCGTGATATGTCGCCCAGGCCTGGACGCAGCGCGCGTCGCGATAGGCGATCCAGGCGCGCTCGGTCTTGCGCAAATTGTCGGCGCCCTCCTTTTCCATTCGCTCCAGCGCCACGCGATAGGCGGCGTTGAGACGCTCGTCCCAGACGGCGGCCTCCCTCTGCGAACACGCGCTCTGCGCGCCATCCGAAGTCCCTTCCTTCCGCGTGCACGCGACGGCGAGAACGCCGACGCAGCTCGCCGGATCGAGGCGCGCGCCGTCAGCGGCGGCCGCCAGCCGCCCAACGGTGCCAGGCCGTTCGTCCTTCGTCAGGCCCGCCTTTTTGACGTTCTCCTTCACGAGCGTGAGGCAGGCCTCAACCGCCGCGACGTCTTCCCTTCGCGGCTTGTCCGCAGCGACGGCCGGAAATGAAAAAAGCAGGGCTGCAAAGGAAATAACAAAAGCTGAAAGGGTCATCCCCATCTCCGTCAGGCCGCGTCGGCCAGCAGCGCCGCCGCGATTTCCCGCCATTCCTCCTCAAGCGGTCCCTCGCGGGGCGGGCGCCCGGCGCGCGCATACCAGTAGCGGGCGTTCCAGAGATCGCCTTCCTTGCGGTGAAGGTAGGCGTGGACCCAGCAGCTGTCCTTGTCCTGCCGCATGTCGACGCATTTATGCGCGCCAGCCCAGTCGCCTCTGGCGTCGAGCCACAGCGCCCGCAAAGGCATGGGAAGCGGCGGCCGATCGCCCGACCGGATCGATGCAAGGAAGGATTGGAGCGAAAGGGACATGGCGAACTCACTCCTCCGGCGGGACGACTCGCCGGGCGCAGGCGATTGACAGACGGCGGCGCTCCCGGCCAATTGCGCGCAAGATCCGGGAGGCGCGATGATCCCCAGTCCCTGCAACAAGATTTGCACGCTCAACTCCAATAATGTCTGCGTCGGCTGCGGCCGCTCGCGAGAGGAGATCGGCGCTTGGTCGCAGCTTTCCGAGGATGACAAAAAGCGCGTCGCGGAGCGGGCCAAAGCGCGGCTCCTGGCGATCGCCGGCTTGACGCCCGCGAAAGTGAAGGCCTGAAAAGGTTTAAAGGCCGGCCGCCAAAGGGCCGGCCTTGGTGCGCTGGCGCTGCGAAAAGCGAAAACCGGTTTTTCGCCTGAAGCGCGCGCTAAACCTTTAGAATCGCGTTGCCTGCGATTCCGCCTAAACGCGGCGCGATCTAAAGCCTTTCCAGGGTCGATTCGGCGCTCGAAACCGTCGTGACGCTCGAATTCTCCTCAATATTGATCCACTCCACCACGCCGTCATTCACGACCGCCGAATAACGCTTGCCGCGCACGCCGAGTCCGAAATCGCTGAGGTCGAGCTCGACTCCCATCGCCTTGGCTAGAACCGCCGAGCCGTCGGCGAGGCCGTCGATCTTCCCCGCCGCGCCGCGATCCCTGAGCCAGGCGTCCAGCGTGAAGACGTCGTTGACCGCCGTCACCGCCACGGCGTCGACGCCCTTGGCTCTCAGCGCGTCATATTTCTCGACGAAGCCCGGCAGGTGCTTGGCGTGGCAGGTCGGCGTGAAGGCGCCCGGCACGGAAAAAAGCGCGACCTTGCGGCCCTTGAAATAGTCCGAGGTCTTGACCGGCTCGGGGCCGTTCTTACCCATGGCGGTGACGGTGACGTCCGGAATTCTGTCGCCTGCTTTAATGGTCATGCCCTGTCTCGCTTGTGTATGCGGGTGAAGCCCTCCTTAATTAGCGCGTTTTCGTCGCATGTCTTCCGCAAAGGCGCTGCTTCCAGGCGCGCCGTCCTCTGAAGGCGGTTTCATCGCGTCAAAGAACGGCGCTTGTGGGTTCGCGCGATGCGGTGCAACAATCTGCGCCGTCGCCGCGACTCCGAGCGGAGCGCGCGCTTCTTGGGAGGTTTGAAAAATGGCCAATTCCGAAGGACCTGAAGGACAGCCCCCGTCCGCCTGGGTCTGGAGCCAATATCGCGGCGAGCTGCCGGCCGATCCGCCCGCGGCCGAGACGCCGGTCGAAGCGCCGTCGCCCGCGGCCGCGCCCGCCGGGAGGGCGAATTCCGGCATGATCGGGCTGGGTCTTGCCGCCGCCGTGATCGTGATTGCGGGCCTGACCTGGCTCTTCACGACGAAGCCGGCCTCGGAACCGGCCGCTCCGGAGCCTCTGCCCGCCACGACGCAAGAGCCCGCCCCCGCGCAAAAGAGCGAAGCCGAGCCGGCTCCCGCGCCGGAGCCCGCCGCCGCCACGGCGCCTGCTCCCGCGAGCGACCAGCAAGCGTCGAAGCCCGCCGAGCCGGCTCCCGCGCCCGCGCATGGCGCGAAGAGGAAAAAGCACAAATAAAAGCCGTTAAGAGGGAGAGTGCGGACGCTCTCCCTCGCGCGCCTTGCGAATCGGCGCGCCTTTGGAGCGCGGCTCGCGAAAAATGGGAGCCGTTTTCGCCTGCTCTAAACCTTCGGAATCTCGCGCTGCCTGCGGTTAGGCGATTCCGCTGGAACGCAGCCCATCTAGCGTGCGCCCTTCTGTTTCATCGCCGCGAGCAGCGCCTCGCCGAGGCCGCCGGGCGTATTGCCGGCCGGCTTCCCGCCGTGCGGGGCGCCGAATTGTTGCGGACCGCGCGGCCGGTTCTGATCGCGACCCTGATGGCCGCCCTGCCCGCCTTTGGCCTGCTGGCCCGGAACGTCGTCGAGACGCATGGTGAGCGAGATGCGCTTGCGCGGCGCGTCGACCTCCATGACCTTCACTTTGACGATGTCGCCCGGCTTCACGACGCTGCGCGGATCCTTGACGAATTCCCTCGACAGGGCGGAGATGTGCACCAGCCCGTCCTGATGCACGCCGACATCGACGAAGGCGCCGAAGGCCGCGACATTGGTGACGACGCCTTCCAGCACCATTCCGGGCCTGAGGTCGTTCAGCGTCTCGACGCCCTCCTGGAAGGTCGCCGTCTTGAAGGCCGGGCGCGGATCGCGGCCAGGCTTCTCCAGTTCGGCCAGCACATCGGTGACGGTCGGCAAGCCGAAAGTCTCGTCGGCGAATTGCGCGGGCTTCAGCTTGCGCAACTCGTTCGTATTGCCGATGAGCGACCTGATGTCGGTCTTCGCCGCGCCGAGGATGCGGCGCACCAGCGGATAGGCTTCCGGATGCACGCCCGAGCGGTCGAGCGGATCGTCGCCGTCGATGATGCGCAGAAAGCCCGCGCTCTGCTCGAAGGCCTTCGGCCCCAGGCGCGGCACTTCCTTCAGTTGCGCGCGCGTTTTGAAGCGGCCATTCGCGTCTCTGTGCGCGACAATGTTCGCCGCCAGCGTTTCGCCGAGGCCCGAGACGCGCGCGAGGAGCGGCGCCGAGGCCGTGTTCACATCGACGCCGACGGCGTTCACGCAATCCTCCACCACGGCGTCGAGCGCGCGCGACAGCTTCATCTCGGAAACGTCGTGCTGATACTGGCCGACGCCGATCGATTTCGGCGTGACCTTGACGAGCTCCGCCAGCGGGTCTTGCAGACGGCGCGCAATCGAGGCGGCGCCGCGCAGCGACACGTCGAGGTCGGGCAATTCCTTGGACGCGTATTCGGACGCCGAATAGACGGAAGCGCCAGCTTCCGACACGACGATCTTGGTGAGCTTCAGCTCGGGATGCTTTGACATCAGCTCGCCCGCGAGCTTATCCGTCTCGCGCGAGGCCGTGCCGTTGCCGATGGCGATCAGCTCGATCCTGTGCTGACGCGCGAGGCTCGCCAGAGTCGCGATGGATTCGTCCCAGCGGCGTTGCGGCTCATGCGGATAGATGGCCGTCGTCGCGACGATCTTGCCCGTGGCGTCGATCACCGCGACCTTGACGCCGGTGCGAAACCCCGGGTCGAGACCGATGGTCGCGCGCGCGCCGGCCGGCGCGGCGAGCAGAAGATCGCGCAGATTTTCGGCGAAGACGCGAATCGCTTCTTCCTCGGCGAATTTCCAGAGGCGCGAACGCGCGTCGACCGAAAGATGCAATTCGATCTTGGTGCGCCAGGCCCAGCGCGCCGTGTCGAGCAGCCATTTGTCGCCCGGCCGGCCGCGATTCTCGATATTATAGCGGCGCGCGATGCGAGCCTCGTAACCCCCTGAGCCCGGCTCGGCCTCCGGCGCCATTTCGAGCTCCAGCATCTCCTCCTTCTCGCCGCGGAACAGCGCGAGAATGCGATGGGAGGGGAGCTTGGCGATCGGCTGCGAGAATTCGAAATAATCGGAATATTTGACCGCCGCCGCTTCCTTGCCCTCGCGCGGCTTCGATTTCAGCACGGCCTGCCGCCAATGCTCCTCGCGCAGCGCGCCGATGAGGTCGGCGTCTTCCGCGAATCGCTCGACGAGAATGGCGCGCGCGCCATCGAGCGCGGCTTCCGCCGTCGCGACATTCTTCTCCGCGTCGACATAGCCCTCCGCTTGAACCTTCGGGTCTTTTTCAGGCGACGACAACAGCGACTCGGCCAGCGGCGCCAGGCCCGCTTCGATCGCGATCTGCGCCTTGGTGCGGCGCTTGGGCTTGAAGGGGAGATAAATGTCTTCGAGGCGCGCCTTGTTGTCGGCCTCCATGATGACGCGCCTCAGCGCGTCGTCGAGCTTGCCCTGGCTCTCGATCGATTCGAGAATCGCCTTGCGGCGCTCCTCCAGCTCGCGCAGATAGCGCAGCCGTTCTTCAAGCTTGCGCAATTGAACGTCGTCGAGCTGGCCCGTGGCCTCCTTGCGGTAGCGCGCGATGAAGGGAACCGTGGAGCCGCCGTCGAGAAGCCCGATCGCGGCCTCCACCTGCCACGGTTTCGCCGCAAGTTCCTCGCTCAGCCGCTCGACAATCGACGCCATATGCTCGCCTCTCCACCGAAGGGAAGCGAGGCTTTTAGCGAAGGGCGGCGCCGGAAGTCAAAGACCTTGCCCGCGCGGCGCCGCGTCACGCACAGATCATTCCATAGGGTCCGCCCCATGGCTATTTCATCCCTTCTTCCAGAAGAGGATGATCCGGCCAGCATTTGCGGTCTTCCAGCGTCAGCGGCGCCGTCCCTTCGGTCGACATGAGCCAGGATGGAACTTTGTCCGCCCGCGCCCAGTAATTCGTCGGGAGCGCGGATGGACCGATCTTTCTCCAGCTTGTCAGCATGTTGCAGTCGCTGATTTTGTAGCCGCCGGCCTGCAGCGCCTGTTTAAGCTCGATCATCGGCGTGGCGAAAGAGAGAATGACGATCACGGCGATCGCCGTGGCGAAGCGTCCGTTGTCGCGCGGCGTCAATACTGCGACGCGCGAAAAAACGAAGGCCAGGATGAAGAGCGGCGGAATTGACGCGCGCATCGCGAAATCATTGGCGCCGCCAATGCTGTATGCCGGAATGACCGCCAGCATCGCGATCGCGAGCAGCGCGAGGCGGCGGTCGGACGGCTCGACCATGCGCCATCCCAGCGCGACGATCGCCGCCTGGGGAATCTCGATGGCGAGGAACGGCAGGTAGAGGGGAAGGAAGCCCTTGACGCCGAGCAGAACCCGATGCGGCACGGCCGCTGCGTCCAGCGTGAGATAAAGGGCGATGGGGAGGAAGCACAGGCCTGCCGCGACGGCGATCAAATTTCGCGTCTCGAAAATCCGGCGGGGAAAAAGCTCCAGCGCAAACATGGCGAGAAAGACGGCCGCGCCCATCATGGCGAGCGGCGACCACAGCAGCAGCGCCGCAAAGGAGGCGGCAAGGACGGCGAAATCGATTTCGCGCCGCACATATAGCAACGCCAGAACCGCAAACCACCAGCCGGGCGCCATATGGTTCGGCACCCAGAATAATTGCGTCAGGTGACTGGAATATTGGAGGGGAACGCCGGAGAAATGGCCGATCCACCATTCAAGATGCGTGATCGGGAAAAGATCGTCGCCCCGGAATAGGGAAACCAGCTCCGCCGCGAGCGTCGGAACGACGTCCATGCCGCTGAAGGCGAAGAACAGCAGCAACATCGGCAGTTTTCGCACATTGGCGACCTGCGTGACGAAATAGCCGATCGTGGAAACGACCAGCGTATTCTGCGCCAGAAGGCTGAAATGCGCGCCATGGAGGCCCAAGACGCGGCCGATCATCGCGGGAATCATATACATGCCGAGCGGCGCGCGCAGCATATAGTCTTGATCCTCGTGACGGTAGATCACCGTCAGGCCGTTATTGACGAGATCGGCCAGCACCGCGTCGCGCGTCAGCCAGTCGGAGGTCGAATAAAAGAAATGCCCTTCGCCGCCGAGCAGGCAAAGGAGCAAGCCGAGCGCCAGGCTGCCCGCGTAAGCAGGAGCGTCGAGGGGCGCGCGCAGCAGCGCGCCCGAACGCGGCGCGCGCCAGAGCAGCGCCACAAGAATCGCGCAGCCGGAGAGCGCGACCGCGGCGGGGAGCGGACGCAGCGCGAAAGCGAAAATCGCGTTCGGCAGGACGAGAATAAGCGCCGTCGCGAAGAAGAGATGGAAGTTCGAGACCACCGCCCCTACAGAGGCGAACGGCCCCGCGCGCTCGTTTTCATTTTCCCGCGGCGCGACAAGAGACGCCGTCCGCGAAGAGGACAATAAATCCCGGATCATCTCGATTCTCCCGCCGCGCCGATTCATTCAGGCGAAAAGGTCCTCGCAAAGGACGTAAGACATCCATGGCGTCAGCGGACTGCGGCGGACGCGGCAGCGATTCAAGCCGAAGACCTCCGCAAGGGCCGTCGTCTCGCCGGGATATTCGGGACAGTTCAACTGATCGAAGACGAGGACGCTGCTGCGGGCCATATGCGGCCGTAGCGCTTCGAGCGCGGCTTTTGTCGGCGCGTAGATGTCGAAATCGAAATAGGCGAGCGCGAGGATCGTCTCGGGATGATCTTTCAGATAAGAAGCGAGCGTCGCGCTTGCGTCACCCTTGACGATCTCATGCTTCGAAATATGCGAAACCGGCGCCTCGGATTCGTGATAAGCCAGCACGGCCTCAAGATGTTCTTCATAGCCTTTTCCGGCGCTGTAGCGCCCGTCCTGCGCCAGTTCGTGGCCGCCGTCTTTCTCCGACACGCCGGCGAGGCCCGCGAATGTGTCGAAGACGACCAGCTTGCGGGTGAAATTGAAAGGCTCGAAAACGCCGCGCAGATTAGAGAGCAAGGCTGCGGTGCGGCCATAGCAGGTGCCGAATTCCATCAGCACCCCATTGGCGTCGACCACATGGCTCCTGTAAATATCGCTCAGCGCCAGCAGGCGCGAAAGCTCCTGGCGGCCGAGATAGAGCGTCAACTGCGCATAGAGAAGCTCATGAACGGGAATGGGCGAATTCTCGTAAAGCCCAATGAATTTTCGGCGGGCGTCTTTCTCTGAGGAGGAAGAACGATACGAGAAATCCGTAACCTGGTTCGCCAGCGTCATCGCGCCAATCCTTTCACAGCCGCGCCGATCCTGGCGACGCGGCGCAGATATAACCTGTCTAGAAGTTGATTCTTTCTCGTTCGAACACCACAGGCTTGCGCCTGACCTGCGAGTAAATGGCAAGCGTGTATTCGGCGAGGATGCCGATCGAGAAGAGCTGCACGCCGCCGAAAAAGAATACGGCGGTGATGATCGTGACGATGCCTGGCGCCGCCAGCGTCCTGTAATAGACGAGTCCAAGCACGAAATTGACGAGCGCATAGGCCAGCGCCAGCGCGGCAATGACGAAGCCGGCAAACAGCACCATTCGCAGCGGCGCCAGCGTAAAGGTGACGAGACCATTCATGCCCTGATCGACCAGAAGGCCGAGCGTATGCTTCGAAACGCCCCGCCGACGCTCGACCCACCGGTAAGGGACGCCGACCGCCTTGAAGCCGCACTCGAAAGTCATCATGCGCATGAAGGGATATGCGTCTTCGATATGGCGCATGGCGTCGACGACCTTGCGGTCGACGAGCTGGAAGTCGCCGACGCCCGGCGGCGCATGCAATTCGGAAAGACTAGTCAGGAGACGATAGTAAAGACCGCGCAGAAAGCGCATCGTCGCGTTTTCCTCACGGATTTTGCGAATGCCATAAACGACCTCGTATCCTTCCTCCCACAATTTCACGAATTGCGGCACGAGGGCGGGAGGATCCTGGAGGTCGGCGGGCATCAGCAGCAGCACGGCGTCGCCGGTCGCGGCCATCACGCCGTTATAGTTCGAGCGCAACGCTCCGAAATTGCGCGCGTTGACGATGACCTTTACGTCTTTGTCATTGGCCGCGATCTCTCTCAAAATCTCGACGGTGCGATCGCTCGAACTGTTGTCGCAGAAGATATGCTCGCGGCGATACTCTTTGAGCTCGGTTTCGAACAGAGCCTTGATCGCGGCGTAGCATTCCTCGACATTCAGCTCTTCGTTGTAGCAGGGCGTGACGATGGAGATGGTTTTCATGATTCAGCTTTTCGCGCAGCGAAGACGAGGGTGCGATTGAGGGCGTAAGAGAGCGCGACGCAGGGAAGGAGCAAAACCGCCTGCGCCGCCGCCGGCGTCAATCCAAGATAAAGGGCGCGCTCCAGAAGGAAGTCGTTCACCAGGAAGACGACGCCGTAAACCGAGACGAAACGCCAAAGCCGCGTCGCGTCCGAATTTGCGAAGACCACACGGCCTGTCGTGAAAAAATTGAAGCCGACGCCGGCCGCCGTCGCGACCGCCAGCGCGGGCGTCGGCGCGAATCCGGCGGCGAGCAGGGCGTAAAACAGGCCGTAGCCGAAGATCGTGTTGAAGACGCCGACGACGAGGAAGCGCGCGAAGCGCCGCTCCAGAAGGGCGCGCAAACCGGCGACTGCTTTCTCGACGAATCCCGGCGTCTCGCTCGTGGGTTTGCGCGCGACGAAACTCATGCCGCCTCCCGCTCGAATGCGGCGATAGTCTCGCGCAGGCCTTCATCGAGCGGGATGCGCGGGCGCCAGCCCGTCGCGCCCCGGAGCCGTTCGATGTCCGCTTCGAGATGCATGACCTGATCGGGCCGGTAGGGCACCGCGCCGAATTTCGGCTCAATCGACGGCGCGATCATGTCGCGCAGCTTCAGCACCAGATCGCGAAGCGCGATGGGCTCGCTCGAGCCGACGTTGAACAGCCCTTCGGCCGTCTGCGTCTCCAGAAGCGCGATCATCGCGTCCGCCGCGTCGCGGACATGAGTGTATTCCCAGACCTGCTCGCAGCGCGTCAGCTCCGGCGGCCGGCCTTCGCGAAAGGCGCGGATGAGCGAGGGAATCAGCCAGGGGCCGACATCGCCCGGACCATAGAGCGAGAAAACGCGGCCCCAGGCGCCGGAGACGCCGCGCATCGCGCAGATGTTGAACAGCGTGCGCGCCGCCGCAAGCTTGGCGATACCGTAAAGCGTCGTGGGCTCCGCAACGTTGTTTTCGGAAATGCGGCCCCGCTTCGGGCCATATTCGCCCTGTGAGCCGACGCCGACGAGCCTGCGCGCGCCGCAATCGGCGGCGACCGCGAACAGATTTCCCGAGGCGACGATATTGTCGAGTTGATAGAGTTCGTTGCGCTCCGCGCCCGCGACGCCGCGCCAACCGCAATGCAGCAGCGCTTCGGGGCGGAATTCGCTCATGGCTTCCCGATAGCTCGCGAGGTCGAAAAAGTCGCCCGGGACAATTTCTGCGCCCGCCACGGATTTCGTTCCGCCGCGCACGAGCGCCGCCACGCGATGTCCGCGCGCCACGAGCCGACGCGCGATCTCTCCGCCGAGAAAGCCTGTGGCTCCGGTAAGGAATACCCTCATCGCGACGCCTCGACGCGTCGTCGCGGCGCGGCGCCGGCCGCCAAGGCCAGCGTGCGCTCGGCGATCGACGCCGCGTCAAGGCCGCAGGCCGCGCGCAGCGCTTGCGTATCGCCCACGACATGCTCGAAGCGATGCGGCGTGGTGAGTTCCGCGTAAGCGTTATCGAAGCGGTGCTCATAGAGCGTCCTCATGACGCCGACCGAGAAGGGGTTGCCTGGAAATCCCTCGAACACACTGACGACGGGCCCGCGCTTGGCGATCGTCCGCGCCAGCGCCGCTGTGGGAAAAGGAGCGATCACCGGCGCGCTGACGACGCGCGCCTCGACGCCCCTTTCAGCAAGCAGGTCCGCGGCGGCGAGGCATTCCGTGACGCTGACGCCGCAAGCGACGAGCGTCGCGTCGTCGCCGGCGCGCACGCTGTAGGCCGAGGTTTCGAGCGAGAAGATCGGCACAGGAAAGTCGACGCCGCTCTCGCGCGCGATGCGAAAATAGGCGGGGCCGTCGACCGCCTGCGCGAGCGCGTAAAAGCGTTCGAGCTCGGCGACATTGCCGGGATTGCCGACCAGCATGCCGGGAAGCGAGGCCATGATCGTCGCATCTTCGAGCGCGTGATGCGACGGACCGAGCGAGCCATAGGAAAAGCCGGCGCCTACGCCGATCACGCCCGCCTTCCGCCGCTGATAGACAATGTCGTTGCGGATCTGCTCGAAGCAGCGGGAGGTGATGAACGGCCCGATCGAATAGATGAACGGCCTGAAGTCGAGCGCCGCCAGCGAGCCGGCGATCGAGGCGAGGTTGGCTTCGGCGACCCCGACATTGATGAAGCGCTCGCCGAGCGCCTCCTGCAGTGGCTCGACGACGGAAAAACCCAGGTCGCCGGTGAGGAAGGCGACCTTGTCGTCCAGCGCGGCGTCCGCCTCGATCAGTCGGATTATGCGATTGCGCATGAAGCCTCCGCGAGATCGCTCGCCAGCGCCGGCTTGTAGTGCGACGCGACCGTATTCTCGATGCGGGGGAGGCCCTTGCCCTTGACGGTATGCGCCAGCACGACGCGCGGCTTGCCGGCCGACGGAGCGCTCAGCGCGGCGAGCAGCGCCTCTTCGTCATGTCCATCGACCTCCAGCGCCTCCCAACCGAAGGCGCGCCATTTGTCGCCGAAGGGCTCCAGATCCATGACCTCATGCGTGGGCGCGAGGCTCTGGATGTGATTGTAGTCGACCACGACCCGCAGCGCGTCGAGCTTGCGCGCGCCCGCGAACATCGCGGCTTCCCAGGTCGAGCCTTCGTCGCATTCGCCATCGGAGAGAATGCAGAAGGCGCGTAGATCATGTTCCTCCCGCAGGCGGAAGCCGAGCGCGAAGCCGACGGCGAGCGAGAGGCCATGCCCCAGCGAGCCGCTGCTGGCGTCGATGGCGGGCGCGGCTTCGGTCCTCGTCACATGACCCCAGAGGGCCGTTCCGTTTTGCAGATAGACGTCGAGGCGCGCGGCCTCGACGAGGCCGTGTTGCTCCAAGGTCGCATAATAGGCCATCGCCGCATGTCCCTTCGAAAAGACGATGCGGTCGCGCCGCGCAATAGCGGCAGTGTCGGAATCGAGGTCCGACGCGCGCAGGACGGCGTCGAGAATCTCGATACAGCTCAGCGACGATCCGAGATGCGCCGAATTGGCGCGATGGGACATCGAGATGACGCGCCGACGCGCGGCGGCGCAACGCGCCGACGCCGCCTCAGGCGTGCTTTTGTCGATCCGGCTCATACTGAGGTTCTTCTGTGAGTTGCGCGGCAAAAGGCGAGGTGAGGCGCACGCGCTGGCCGAGATAGCGGTCGACCTGTTTCAGCGTCGCGTCCAGAACGTCCGCCCTGTCGACGAAAGCGCGATACCACTGCGCCGTCCACTGCGTCGTCTGCTCGAAATCGAGAAGCGGCGTCCAGCCCAGCGTCTCGCGCGCCTTGGCGGTGTCGAGACGCAGAAGACGCGCTTCATGCGGATGCTCGTCGCCGTCCTTTTCCCATCGGGCGTCGAGGCCCCAGGCGGCGATGAAATGCGCGAGCAGGGATTCGACGCTCTGCTCCGAGGCGGGACCGGGGCCGAAATTGAAGCCGCCGTCAAAATCGCCAGCGCGCTCGGGCGCCGCCGTCATGGCGTTTTCGATGAGCTGCAGATAGCCCGCGAGCGGCTCCAGCACATGCTGCCAGGGGCGCACGGCCTTCGGGTTGCGCACTTTCAGCGCGCGGCCCGCGACGAAGGCGCGCAGCGCGTCGGGCAAAATGCGGTCGGCCGCGAAATCGCCGCCGCCGATGACATTGCCGGCGCGGGCCGAGATGATGCGCACATTTTTCTTCGCGCGGAAAAAGCTGTCGCGATAGGCGCCGGTGACGAGCTCCGCGCAGGCCTTGCTGTTGGAGTATGGGTCATGCCCGCCGAGCGCGTCGGTCTCGCGATAGCCCCAGACCCAGTCTCGGTTCTCGTAGCATTTGTCCGTCGTGATGACGAGGACGAGGCGCACGCTTTCCGTCCGGCGCGCGGCTTCAAGCACATTCACCGCGCCCATCACATTGGTGGCGTAGGTGCCGACGGGATCGGCGTAGGATTCCCGCACCAAGGGCTGCGCCGCCATGTGAATGACGATCTGCGGCGCGGCCGCCTGCATCGCCGCCGTGAGCGTTGCGAGATCGCGCACGTCGCCGCGCATGTCGTCTATATGTTCGGCGACATTGGCGAGCGTGAAGAGATTCGGCCGGGTCGGCGGCTCCAGCGCATAGCCCGTCGCGCGGGTATTGAGGCGCGAGAGCATGAGCGAAAGCCATGCGCCCTTGAAGCCGGTATGGCCGGTGACGAAGATGCGCTTGCCGAGCCAGAATGCGGATGAGATCACCAGATTTTCCACTTCGCTTGGCCGGAGTTCCACTGGTCTTCGAGGTAGAGCTTGTCGCGCAGCGTATCCATCGGCCGCCAGAAGCCGTCGTGCCGGAAGGCGCGCAGCTCGTCACGTTCCACGAGCCGGTTCACCGGTCCGTGTTCCCACACCGTCTGATCGCCCTCGATGAGATCGCCCACCTTCGGCGAGAGGAAGAAGAAGCCGCCATTGACGAAGGCGCTCTCGGCGACGGGCTTTTCCGCGAAACCCGTCACGCGGTCGTCGTGGAGCGTCATGGCGCCGAAGCGCATTTCCGGACGCACCGCGGCCACCGTCGCCATCCTGCCGTGCGAACGATGAAAGGCGAGTTCCGCGGTCAGGTCGATGTCCGCGACGCCGTCGCCATAAGTGAGCGCGAAAACGTCGTCGTCCTTCACATAGTCGATGACGCGCTTCACGCGGCCGCCGGTCTGCGTCTGGTCTCCCGTGTCGACGAGCGTCACGCGCCAGGGCTCGGCGGCGCCGCGATGCACCTCCATCTCGCGCGTGCGCATGTCGAAGGTGACGTCGGACATGTGCAGGAAGTAGTTGGAGAAGAACTCCTTGATGAAATAGCCCTTGTAGCCGAGGCACAGCACGAATTCGTTGAAGCCGTGCGCGGAATAGATCTTCATGATGTGCCACAGGATCGGGCGTCCCCCGATTTCGACCATCGGCTTCGGCCGCACGGACGTTTCCTCCGCGAGACGCGTGCCCAGGCCGCCGGTCAGCACCACTACTTTCATGACTCGTCGTCGATCCGCTGTCGCCGGACAAGCCTCCGGCCGGTCGCAGGCGACGCGGCTGGCGCGCCGTCGGCTTCCTCGCACTATGGCTTCTGACTGGTTAATGCTTGGCTTATCCGGCGAAAGGAATTCGGGGGAAGGGCGCCGATCCTTCAGCTGAAGGGGAGGCGCCGCAGCGAGGATCGTTAACCCGCGGGGCGGGAAAGACCCGCCGCCGCGGCGCGTTGGGGAGTCGGCGCGGCGGCGCGGCAGGGCGGCGCGGCGTCCCACATTCGCACAGACGATTAAGAAAGACCCGGCGCGCGGCGACGTTTTGGCTTCGCGCCTGCGAAGCGGCGCCGCCAGATATCGCCCCGAGCCGGGAGGGCCGTCCCAAGATGTTCCCCGAACAGGGCGCCAACCGGACGGCGTCAGCGATTCGTGCCGGCTACGTTCACGCTCGTCCCCTAAGGTTAATGCGCGCGCCCGCTTTCGCGCATTGACAAAAGCGCCTGCCGGAGTCCGCCCGTCAACCGGCGCGACGGCCGCGTTTGAATCGCCGCTCTACAAGAAGTTGGGGGCAGAAGCTCGAGGAAACACTATATAATGCCGGAACAGAGCGTGACTCACGAAGAGTCAGCGATTCGGCCGCGATTCGTTCGCGCGCTGTTCAACAGGTAAAGTCGCGCGCCGCGGAAAGTTCCTTTATGAGACGGGGCGCCCGGGCGCCGCAGACGGGAACCGGTTTTCGCAAAGCGCGCGAGGGCGGCCTCAGGCGTCCAGAACGAGAAGAAGCGACAAGAGAGATGCCGCCGCTCCCGCCCGGAAGCCGCGCCGCCGCATATGGGGCGGCGGCGGTTCTCGGTCCCACCAATACCGGCAAGACGCATCACGCCATCGAGCAGATGCTGTCCTTCCCGACCGGCGTCATCGGCCTGCCGCTGCGGCTTCTCGCGCGCGAGGTCTATAACCGCGTCGTCGCCAGGATCGGGAGCGAGGCGGTCGCGCTGGTCACCGGCGAAGAGAAGATCAAGCCGCGCAACCCCGCCTACTGGATCTCGACCGTCGAGGCCATGCCGCGCGAGATTGATGCGGACTTCGTCGCCATAGACGAGATCCAGCTCGCCGCGGATCTCGACCGGGGCCATATTTTCACGGACCGGCTGCTTCGCTGGCGCGGCCGGCAGGAGACGCTGCTCATCGGCGCCGGGACGATGGAGCCGCTGATTCGCGAGCTTTTCCCCGGCGCGCCCATCTTCGCCCGCCCGCGCCTGTCGCGGCTGACCTTCGCGGGCGACAAGAAGATTTCGCGCCTGCCGCCCAAGACCGCCATCGTCGCCTTCTCGGCCGAGGAGGTCTACGCCATCGCGGAATGGATCAAGCGCCAGCGGGGCGGCGCGGCGGTGGTGCTGGGGGCGCTTTCCCCCCGCACGCGCAACGCCCAGGTGGAGCTCTTCCAGTCCGGCGACGTCGATTACATCGTCGCGACCGACGCCATCGGCATGGGCCTCAATCTCGACGTCGATTACGTCGCCTTCGCGTCCGACCGGAAATTCGACGGCTGGCGCTATCGCCGCCTCACCCCGGCGGAATTCGGCCAGATCGCCGGGCGCGCGGGCCGCCATATGAATGACGGGGCCTTCGGGGCGACGGGGCGCTGCCCGCCCTTCGACGAGGACCTGATCGAGCAGCTCGAAGACCACCGCTTCGATCCCGTGCAGCTCCTGCAATGGCGCAACAGCGATCTCGACTTCTCCTCCATAGCGGGGCTCATGAACGCGCTGGAGAAGACCCCCGACCATCCCCGCTTCACCCGCGCCCCCATCGCGGTCGATCAATTGACGCTCGAAGCGGTGAGCCGCGACGAAATCGCGCAGAAGAACGCCAAGGCTCCCGCCGACGTCGCCCGGCTCTGGGAAGCCTGCCAGATTCCCGATTACCGCAAGACCTCTCCGGCCGCCCACGCCGACCTCGCTTTGTCGGTTTTCGGCTTTATCGCCAGACGCGGCAAGATTCCGGCCGATTGGATGGCTAAACATATCGCCGCCGTCGACCGGATCGACGGCGACATCGACACGCTGTCGAACCGCCTCGCTCAGGTGCGAACGGTGAGCTTCATCGCCAATCGCTCCGGCTGGCTCGACGACGCCGAGCATTGGCAGAGCGTCGCGCGTCGGGTAGAGGACAGCCTGTCCGACGCGCTGCACGCCCGTTTGACGCAGCGTTTCGTCGATCGCCGCACCAGCGTGCTGATGCGCCGTTTAAGAGAGAATGCGATGCTCGAAGCCGAAATTAACGCCGCCGGAGACGTCCTGGTCGAGGGTCAGCATGTCGGAAGCCTTCAGGGCTTTCGCTTCACGCCCGATCCCGGCGCGGCGGGCGAAGCCGCCAGGGCGCTCAACGCCGCCGCCCAGAAGGCGCTGGCCGGCGAGTTCGAGGCGCGCGCCACCCGCGTCTTCGACGCCGTGGACGACGCCTTTGTGCTCGGCAATGACGGCGTGATCCGCTGGCTCGGCGAGCCCGTGGCCAAGATCGCCGCAGGGCCGGGCGTGCTGACGCCCACGACCCGCATTCTGGCCGACGAGCAATTGACCGGCGCGGCGCTGGAGAAGGTTCAGAACCGCCTCAATCTCTGGCTGGCCCAGCATGTGAAGAAGCTGCTCGGCCCGCTCGAGACGCTCGAGAAGGGCGAGGGGCTCGAAGGCGTGACGCGCGGCGTCGCCTTCCAGATCGCCGAGGAGCTGGGCGTCCTCGACCGCGCCCGCGTCGCCAAGGAGGTGAAGAGCTTCTCGCAGGACGACCGCGGCGCGCTGCGCAAGCTCGGCGTGCGCTTCGGCGCCTACCATATCTATCTGCCTCTGCTGCTGAAGCCGGCGCCGCGCGCGCTCGCGTCGCTGCTCTGGGCGCTTCAACATGGCGGGCTCGACAATGTGAAGGGCCTCGAAGAGGTCCCGCATCTCGCCGCCTCGGGCCGCACCTCCTTCTCGGCCGACCCGTCGATCCACAAGGGCTTTTACCGCGCCGCCGGCTTCCGCGTCTGCGGCGAGCGCGTGGTTCGCGTCGACATTCTGGAGCGCCTCGCCGATCTGATCCGCCCGGCCATCGTCTACAGACCCGGCGTGACGGCGGGCGACCCGCCCCCCGGCGCGGCCGATGGCGAGGGCTTCGTCGTCACGGTGGCCATGACCTCGCTCACCGGCTGTTCGGGCGAGGCCTTCTCCTCGATCCTGAAATCGCTCGGCTACGCCGCGACCCAGCGTCCGGGCCCGGCCATCACGGCGCCGCTGATCCCCGCCGCCTCGACCGAGCCGATTTCGCCCAAGCCGGCGGGCCAGGAAGCGCCCGCCACGGAATCGACGCCCGAGACGGCGGAAGCGCAGGCGGCTGAGCCGGCCGAGGCCTCGACGGAAGCCGCCGCGACCGTTGCGGAGGCCCCGGCCGAAGGCGCGGAGACCGTCGCGGAAGCCCCCGCCGCGGAAGCGCCCGCGACCGAAGAGGCGGCGGCCGAGCCGGCGACGATCGAAGTCTGGGCGCCGCAGCGTCACGCCCATGCCGGCGGCGGCCCCCGCCGCCATCACGGCGCGCCGCAGCGCGGCCCCCGCGAGGGCCAGGCCGAGGACGAGCGCCGGAGCGGGCCGCGTCGGGACCGCCCGCGCGCGGAAGCCGGCGTCGACCGCCCGGCGGGCCGGCCGCAGGACAAGCCGCGCGCCGACAAGCCGCGCTTCGAGCGCGGCGGCCCGCGCGGCCGTCCGGGGCCAGGCTTCAATGGGCCGGAGAAGCGCGAAAGGCAGCCCGATCCCGATTCGCCTTTCGCCAAGCTCGCGGCGCTCAAGGCCGAGCTGGAAAAGAAGGGCAAGAGCTGAATCCCGCGCCCTCCACGGCTTCGGTCGCGTCAAATTCTTGCCAAGAAACGGGCGCATCGAGGCTTTGATCGCGCCCGTTTACTTTGCGCGCCGGTATCTGGGGAAAGCAGGCGGTTTCTCTGCTAATGAAAGCTTAAGACCGCCGGTCGAATTGCCTTTCCGCGCCCCGAAAAGGGGAGTTTCGAGGGGAACTGGATGAAAAAGATTTTGCCCGTCATCATGTGCGGGGGCTCGGGCACGCGCGTATGGCCCGAATCGCGGGAGACGCTTCCGAAGCAATTCATTCCGCTCGTGGGCGAACGCTCCACTTTCCAGACGACCATGGCGATGCTGGCGGATCCGGCCTTTGAAAAGCCGATCGTGATCTCCAACTGCGACTATCGCTTCCTCATCGCCGACCAGCTCCGCGAAATCGGCATGCAGGCCGACATCGTGCTCGAACCCTCGCGGCGCGACTCGGGCCCCGCCGTGGCGGTCGCCGCCGCCCTCGCCGCGCGCCGCGCGCCGGACACCGTCGTCGTGGTGCTCGCCGCCGACCATGTCGTGCGCGACCGCGCGGGACTTGTCGAGCTGTGCAAGAAAGCCGGGGAAGCCGCCACGGAAGGCTATATCGTCACGCTCGGCGTGAAGCCCGACAGCCCGGCGACCGGCTACGGCTATCTGCGTCCCGGCGCGCCCATCCATCCCGGCGGCGAAGTCCTGAAGCTCGAAGCCTTCGTCGAGAAGCCCGACCGCGACACGGCCCAGCGCTATATCGAGGCCTGCTATTTCTGGAACAGCGGCAATTTCATCTTCCGCGCCGACGTGATGCAGGCGGAAATCGCCCAGTTCGAGCCCTTCATCGCGGAGGCCGCCGAAGCGGCCGTCGACGCCGCGAAACAGGATCTCGGCTTCTGCGTGCTCAACGCCGAGGCTTTCGCCCGCGCGCCCAAGAAGTCCATCGACTACGCCGTGATGGAAAAAACCGACAAGGCCGCGCTGGTTCCCGCCGACATCGGCTGGTCGGACGTCGGCACCTGGCGCGCCGTCTGGGAGCTCTCGGAGCGCGACGAGTTCGGCAATTCCGTCCGCGGCCATGGCGTGGTGATGGACGCGAAAAACGTCCATGTGCGCTCGGAGGAGACGCTCACCACCGTCGTCGGCGTCGACGACGTGATCGTGGTCAGCACGCAGGACGCGGTGCTGGTGCTCAACCACGAGCATGGCGACAAGGTGAAGCATCTCGTCGACCAGCTCAAGACCGAGAACCGTCGCGAGGCGGGCGCGCATAAGCGCATCTTCCGGCCCTGGGGCTATTACCAGTCGATCGACGAAGGCCAGCGCTATCAGGTGAAGCGCATCGTCGTGAAGCCCGGCGAGCGTCTGTCGCTGCAAAAGCACTTCCATCGCGCCGAACACTGGATCGTGGTGCGCGGCACGGCCGAAGTGGGTCGCGACGACGAGATCCATCTCGTCCACGAGAACGAGTCGATCTATCTGCCGATCGGCTGCAAGCACCGGCTGATCAATCCCGGCAAGATCGATCTCGAGTTGATCGAGGTGCAGACCGGCTCCTATCTCGGCGAGGACGACATCGTCCGCTTCGAAGACGCGTATAATCGGGGCTAGAGGAGCGCGCGCCTTCAGGCGCGCTCAGTTTGTTGACAAACTTCCCAAGGCGGCCTCGTCCTTCGAGACACGAGCTGCGATCTCGGGCCTGCCCGAGATCAATATTCTTTGTGCAAGTCGGGAAACCCGACTTGCACTCGCTCCTCAGGATGGGGCCTAAGTGTTAGGCGCTGACGGAAGAAGCCCCTCATGCTGAGGAGCTTGCGCAGCAAGCGTCTCGAAGCACGAGGGGCGCCGCCGCTACTTTGCCAGCAGTCAGCGCGCGCCTTCAGGCGCGCTTCGTCCAGGCGAGCCTGAAGGCTCGCGATCCCAGAGGAAGCCTTGCCCACCCTCGTCAAAATCTGCGGCCTCTCCAGCCCCGACACGCTGATGGCCGCCATCGCGGCGGGCGCCGATATGGCGGGCTTCGTCTTCTTCGAGAAGAGCCCGCGCCATATCGATCTGGAGACCGCCCGCACACTCGGCCTGATCGCGCAGGGCAGGATCGCCAGGGTCGCCCTCACCGTGGACGCCGCGGATGCGGCGCTGGACGAAATCGTCGCCGCGCTCGCGCCGGAAATGCTCCAGCTGCATGGGCGGGAAAGCCCCGAACGCGTCGGCGCCGTGAAGGCCCGTTTGGGCCTGCCCGTCATCAAGGCGGTCGGCGTCGCGACGGCCGGGGACGTGGAAGCGGCGAAGGCTTATGAGGGCGTGGCCGACGTGCTGCTGTTCGACGCGAAGCCCGCCCCCGGCGCGGCCGTTCCGGGTGGCGCGGGCGTCGCCTTCGACTGGGATTTGCTGCGCAATATGGGTGCGAGGCGCTGGATGCTGTCGGGCGGGCTCGACGCCGAAAATGTCAAGGAGGCCCTGCGCCGCGCCGGCGCGCCGGCGGTGGACGTGTCGTCGGGCGTCGAGCGTGAGCGGGGCGTGAAGGACGCCGGGAAGATCAGAGCGTTTGTCGAGGCCGTTCGATCGCTTTGATTTGGGGCCGGAAGGCTCTAAAGGTTTCCGTCGAGAAAGAAGCAGGCGCTTCGCCCCTTCCCCAGCCCTCCCCCGCAATGCGGGAGAGGGAGCAGATGGTCGCCCGCATCGACAGCGTTGATCGCGAGCGTCCCCTCTCCTGCAAAGCGGGGAGGGACAGGGAGGGGGCAAGACGCCACGCACCCGAGGAACGCCAGTGACCAAGCCGCTCCCCAATTCCTTCCGCGCCGGCCCGGACGAGAACGGCCGCTTCGGCATTTTCGGCGGCCGCTTCGTGGCCGAGACGCTCATGCCGCTCGTGCTCGATCTCGAGCAGGCTTATCAGGAGGCCAAGAACGACCCGGCCTTCCACGAAGAGCTGACGGGCCTCCACAAGCATTATGTCGGCCGCCCCTCGCCGCTCTATTTCGCCGAGCGCATCACCGAGCATGTGCGGGAGAAGGCCGGCGAGGGCGCGAATGGCGAAAAGCTGGGCGCCAAGGTCTATTTCAAGCGCGACGAGCTCAACCACACCGGCGCGCACAAGATCAACAATGTGCTCGGCCAGATCCTGCTCGCGCGCCGCATGGGCAAGAAGCGCATCATCGCCGAGACGGGCGCCGGCCAGCACGGCGTCGCGACCGCCACGGCCTGCGCGCGCTTCGGCCTGCAATGCGTGGTCTATATGGGCGCGGTCGACGTCGAGCGTCAGAAGCCCAACGTCTTCCGGATGAAGATGCTCGGCGCCGAGGTCGTGCCCGTGCAGTCCGGCGCCCGCACGCTGAAGGACGCGATGAACGAGGCGCTGCGCGACTGGGTGACGAATGTCGCCGACACCTTCTACTGCATCGGCACGGCCGCCGGCCCGCATCCCTATCCCGCCATGGTGCGGGACTTCCAGTCGATCATCGGCAATGAGACCCGGGCGCAGATGCAGGAGATGGAAGGGCGCCTGCCCGATTCGCTCGTCGCCTGCATCGGCGGCGGCTCCAACGCCATCGGCCTCTTCCACCCCTTCCTCGACGACCCCACGGTCGAAATCTATGGCGTCGAGGCGGCGGGCCACGGCATCAATGTGCCGAACGGTCACGCGGCCTCGCTCACGGGCGGGCGCCCCGGCGTGCTGCACGGCAACCGCACTTACCTCTTGATGGACGATGACGGCCAGATCCTCGAAGGCCATTCGATCTCGGCCGGACTCGATTATCCCGGCATCGGCCCGGAGCACTCCTGGCTGCACGAGACCGGCCGCGTGACCTATCTCAGCGCGACCGACAAGGAGGCGCTCGCCGCCTTCCAGCTCTGCTCCAAGCTCGAGGGCATCATCCCGGCTCTGGAGCCCTCGCACGCGCTCGCCAAGGTGCTGGAGCTGGCGCCGCAAAAGCCGCAGGACCACATCATGGTGATGAATATGTGCGGCCGCGGCGACAAGGACATCTTTACCGTCGCGGATCATCTCGGCGGGATGTGAGTCGCTTCAACCCTCTCCCGCGCGCGGGAGAAGGCAGGCGCGCGGCTCATTTATCCCCCACGCACCGCCCGGCGATCTCCCGCAAGATCTTCCCGCGCGTCTCCTCATCCTTCACGCCCGCGAGCGCCTTGCTGCGTTCCGCCTCCTGCTGCGTGCAGACGCAGGCGTCGTGGCAATAAGCCCGCGAGGCGCCTTCCGCGACGCAGCCGTTCTCGCAAGCGGCGACGAAGGCCTTGGGGTCTTCGGGCGGCGGGGCGACCATCACGAGGGCGGTGAAGACCGCGAAAAGCAGCGGCTGGTGGGCGAGGTAGATCAGCAGGCTGTGGCGGCCAAGGAAGCCCAGCCCCCTCTCCCCGCAAAGCCCGTCGAAAAACGGGCGTCTTCCAGCGCCCTTTGCGGGGAGCGGGTCAGGGGCTTGTGGCGCCAGCCAAGCGGGGGGTTGATCCGGCGTAGCGCCTTCGGCCGCGACCGTCTCAAATCTCGCCTCGTCCCTCACCCCGACCCTCTCCCGGCGAACGGGGAGAGGGAGAAGCGCGCGGGCGGCGCCCACCCCCAAGATCATCGCCCCGGCCCAGGGAAAAAACGGGCGCCAGTCCTGGGTCAGCGGCTCGGTCGTCCCCAGCCCCAGCCATTGCAGCCAATTGGCGTTGAAGGCGGGCGAGGCGAAAAAATACGGGGCCGCAAAGACCGCCGCGCCTGCGAGGATCGACGCCGGCCAGGGCGCGAAGAGGAAAGCGAGCGAGGCGAGGCTCGCCGCCGCGATGACATGCAGGACGCCAAAAAAGACGAAAGCAGATGGGAAGGCCAGATAGGTGCCGAGGCTCACGAGCCCGGCAGCGCCGGCGACGATGGCAAAGCGCCGCCAGAAAGCCCGCCAATGGATGCGCTCTTGATGCGCCAGCACGAGCGACAGGCCCGCGATGAACAGGAAGGCGAAGGCGATGGCGTGGCCGAAGGCCTTGAAGGGCGCGGACCAAGGTATAGACGCGTCAATATAGCCGAAATGGCCGAGGTCCCAGGTCAGGTGAAAGCCGACCATTGCGAGGACGGCCAGCCCGCGCGCGGCGTCGAGCGCGACATATCTGCGCCTGGAGCGCGCTGCGAAAAAGTGGGGACCGGTTTTTCGCATGGAGGCCTTTAGAGGTATCGCATCATCTGCGTCCGCGGCGATCGGTCATTTCTCGCCATGGAATTTGCCGAAGACCATGTCCGGCGCGGAAAGATTGTGACGCGAGGGCAGATGGCGCCCGACCCAGATTTCCGTGGCGCTGGCGCCGGGAAAGTCGATGACCGGCGCCTCCTCCCAGCTCTTGCCGCGCTTGGAGCGCCAGGCGACGATCGCCGCGTCGCTCATGGTCTCCATCGCGTACATGGAGCGCAGGGCCGCGAAGGGACGGCCGCCCGGCATGGCGTCGTTGAATTCCACGTCGAGCGTGAGGCGCTCCTGATCGACGCTTCTGATCGTCACCCGCGCCTCGCCGCCGCGCCGGAATTTCAGAACCAGCGTGCGCGTCTTCGGCTCGAAGGCGACCTCCTCCAGATCGACGATGGGTCGTTCCTGCGCCTCGATCGGCCCGACGAGGAAGGAAGAACCATAGGCGGTCCAGCGCATGTCCTCGAAAGGCAGCGGTCGCGCGCGCCAATAGCCGTCCGGGGGATAGAAGACCATGAACTCCTCGGCGCGCTCGCGATACCAGATCCAAAACTGGATGAGATGGAAGCCGCGCTCGACCGTGTCGCCCACGCGCACGGCGACGTCGTTCGGGCGCCAGAAGGAAGGGAAAGTGTAGCCCGTGATCCAGAATTCCGGCGTCTCGTAAAAGGTGCGGCGCCGCGCCTTCGCGAAGAATTTGGGGTCGTGCGAGAGGTCGCAGCTCGACCAGTCCGGCGCCCAGCGATCGGATACGATGGTGTTGATGTAGGAAGGATGCACCGCCTGGATCTGCATCCCGCGAATGCGCGGCGAAACGAAATCCAGTTCGATATTGTCCTTCTCGGCGCAGAGCTCCGGAACGGATCTGTTCTCGACGCGCACCTGAAGCTCTTCGGCAAGCTCCTGCGCCGTCGGTTGCGCGAAAGCCGGCGCGGCGGCGAGCGCGCCGGCGCCCAAGAGCAGTCGGCGGCGATTGATCGTCGTCGTCACAATGTGAAATCCCAAGTGTCGGAGCAGCTTTGTGACGTCTTTATTTCACCGGTCTCAGGGAGAAAACAAGGAGGGATGCGCCCGGCGGCGACTTTCGATCGAGCCAGGGGGGCGCTTCGCCGTGCGCGAGCATGGCGGCGAGACCGTTGGGAGAGGCGGCGACAAGAGCGGAGGGCCGTTTCGTGCGCGCGCACCAGACCACAAGCTCGGCCCCGGCCTTGCGCAAAATCGCCTCCGCGTCTTCCGGCGTGGCGGTGAAGGCGTCGGCGGCGATTCGGTTGCCATGATTGTCGCGGTGATAGGGCGCCGCGAAAACGCCATGCGGCGTATGCGCGAGGAGGTGGCTGCCGAGATCGAAGGAGCCGACAACGCGCGAAGCGGGCGTCGCGGCGAGCGGCGCGAAGACCTCGGGCGCGAGACAGGCGCGCCCGGCCCCGGCGTCGGGATCGTTCTTCGACGGCAAGGCGAGCGCAAGGCCCGTCGGCGAGACGACGATCGCAATGACGGCGACGAGCGCGCCGCGAAGCGCGGCGCCGGCCTCGCGGCGCTCGACCAGCGCGACGATCGCGGCCGCCAGCGGAACCATGGCGAGGGGCGTCACCGAGGTGAAGACGCGCATCTGCCACATGCCCGCCGCGGCGCCGATGGCGACGACGGCGGCGCAGACGAGCCAGCGGCGTCGCGCGAGGCCGTCGCTTTTCCAGGCGAAGCCGAGCGCGGCGGCCAGGCCGAGCGCGACCGGCGCCGCGGTGGCGACGACCATGCTCGGCGCCGTCGCGTAGAGCGAGAGAAGCGGTTTCGCCTCCACGACATGCGAAAGCCACAGGTCCCGGAGCAGCGGATCGAGTCCGCCCAGCGGATCGCCGACGCAGCTCGGAGCAATGAGAAGCGCCGCTGCGAGGGACGCGACGCCCGCCGCGCCGACGGCCGCGAGGCGCGCGGCCATCGTCGGCAAACGCGGCGCGGAGAGCGCGATTATCGCAAGCGAAGCCGCGCCGGCGAAAAGCGCGGCGATATGCACGAAAGAAAAGGCGTCGCAGGCGGAGGCGAACCACGCCGCGCGCGGATTGACCGCGGCGTAGAACGCGGGAAAGGCGACGAAACTCCCGGCGGCGAACCACAAAAGCGGCGCCGGCTCGCCGTCGATGACAAAGAGCAGCGGCAGGGCCGCGATCATGACGACGAAGAAGGGAAGGTTTTCGAGGCTGATCGCGAAGGAGAGCGCCATCAGCGCCGCCGCCGCCGCGAGGCGCCAGCTGCGCGCGGGATCGAGGCCTCCCAGAACAAGGCCAAAGGCGGCCGCGAGCGTCACGATCTGCGGCGCATGATGGTCGATGCGGCCCGGCGCGAATTGCAGGAACATCGGTCCCGAGAGCATCGTCAGCCAGACCGCCGCGCGCCGCGCGCCGGCGCCCGAGAGGAGGCCGCCGAGCCAGCCCGCGGCCGCAAGAAGCGCGGCCAGCAGCGCGAAGGGAAAAACGAGCCGCGTCGCGCGCTCGGCGTCTTCCGGGGAGAGGAATCTGGAGAAAAGGAGATCGAGCCCGGCGAGCGGAAGGTCGACGATGCGCGACCAATGCATGACGACGCCGTTCGGCGGATCGAGGCGGTTCGCGGTCAGATCGAACCAGCCTTGGCCGGCGAGAAAATCTCGCACCTGCACGGCGCGCATGGCGTCGTCGGAGTCGAAGAAGGCTCCCGTGCGCCAGACCGTCTCCGCGCGGCCGAATGTGAGCGCCGCGGCGCACAGGAGCGCGATCAGGATCACGACGCCGACAGGCGGCGACATGTCGGCCGCGTCGCGGCGGGCGATCATCGCCCGCTCATGATCGGGCGTCGCAATATCGGTCATCGTCCGTCCACGGGTTGCGCCGCTTCGCCGCGCCGGCGCTTGGAAAGTCACGCCGGCGCCGTCTTGAACAAGAGGCCCCGGCGCGTGACGAAATTGAACATGAAGACGAAGCCCGCCGTCGCGATCTTGGCGAGCGTCAGCGACAGGCCGAGTTCGCCCACGAAGACATGCATCAGGGCTTCGGTGAGGCCGAGGCCGACGACGCCCGTCGCCAGAAAGCCGAACATTTCGACGCGCGGCGCCCGCGCGCGGCGGCCCTCGAAGACGAAACGGACGCTCAGGAGATAGATGAGCGCGAGGCCTGAAAGGAAACCCGCCGCCGCCGCCTGCAGATAGCCGACGCCGAAGCCCTTGGTGAGCATCATCAGCACGCCGTAATCGAGGGCCAGCGCGAAGACGCTCGCCGCCGCATAGCGGATCATGTCGCGCAGGAAGCGCAGCAATCGCGCTGGCGTCAGCCGTCGGGCGAGCGCGCTTTGCCCTTCCGTCAGCAGCGCCATCGTCACGCCACCTTGCGCGGAACCAGCCGCTCGCTCGCCAGCGCCTCGACGGCGCCCTCGACGCCCGCCTCCGAATATTCGGCGTCTTCATTGACCTGCCAGATATCGAAGACTTCCTCGCCGCGAACGATGTTGAGCGCGGCGAGCATGCCGGTCATCATCGCATGGTCCTGATTGTTGTATTTGTGCATGCCGTTGCGGCCGATGCAGCGCAGCGTCGGGAAGCGGGACGCGATTTCGAGGCGAATCGTCTCGACATTCTGCGCATAGGTCTCGTCATAGACCGGATAGGCCTTGGCCTGACGCACGACGCAGGCGTCGTTCACGTCTTCCGGGTTCATCAAGCCGATCTGGCCGATCTCGCGCTTGGCGAGTTCGATCAGCTCCTCGTCCGGCGCAGCCCACAGGCCGTCGCCTTCGAAGCAGAAATATTCGAGGCCAAGGCAGGTCGAGACGCCGTCCGCGATCATCTCCGGCGACCAGCTTCGGAAATTTTGCACGCGGCCGACCTTCACCGACGGATCGTGGATATAGACCCAGTTGTCCGGCAACTCCTGCTGCGGACGGCCGATCAGCACCACGGTGAGGAAGTCGCGATATTTGAGGCCGCGCGCGTTGAAGAGGCTCATCGGGCGAGGCTCGACGGCGTTCATCAGATCGCGCATCGGCGCCG
Organism: Methylocystis sp. JAN1; assembly: GCF_052186135.1. Lineage (GTDB taxonomy): Bacteria > Pseudomonadota > Alphaproteobacteria > Rhizobiales > Beijerinckiaceae > Methylocystis. The sequence goes on from NZ_CP181499.1 coordinate 266,047, forward strand.
AAGACATGACGTTGCGCGCGAGGAAAGTCTCGACCTCGCCGCTCTCGCTTTTGGCGCGCACCGTCCAGAGCTTCGACGCTTCGTCATAGTGAAGGCCGTCCACGCTACGGCCCATGAGCAGGCGCCCGCCCATTTCCTGCATCTTGCGGGCGCAGGCTTCCCACATCATGCCGGGGCCGCGGCGCGGATAGCGGAAGGACTCGATCAGCGTCTTCGCGCCCGCCGCGTTTTTGCGCAGGCCGAGCGAACGGCGCAGGCCGTCGACGATCGCCGCGCCGAGCGAGAGGCCCTTGATGCGCTGCGCCGCCCAGTCGGCTGAAATCTCGTCGCAGCCCATGCCCCACACCTTTTCGGTGTAGGTCTTGAAGAAAATGCCGAAGAGGCGCTCGCCGAACTGGTTGCGCACCCATTGATGGAAGGTTCTGGGCTCCTTCACCGGAAACGCCTTGGCGTAGGCGAAGGACGCCATGCACAGCGCGCTCTCGAAGAGGCCGAGATTCTTCAGCGCCTCGAAAGCCTTCAGCGGATAGGCGTAGAATTTGCCCCGGTAATAGATGCGCGACAGGCGCGGCCGCTCCAGAAAGTCGTCGGGCAGGATCTCGTTCCACAGATCGACGATTTCCTTCGACTTCGAGAAGAAGCGATGGCCGCCAATGTCGAAAAGAAAGCCTTTGTAGCTCGCCGTGCGCGAAATGCCGCCGACATAGACCGGGTCCTGCTCCAGCACCAGCGCGTCGCGCCCATGTTTCGCAAGCGTATAGCCCGCCGTGAGGCCGGCAGGACCGGCCCCGATGATGATGGTTTCGATAATGTCGCCCATGCCGGCCCTGAATTCGGGCCCCGCGTCGCAGCCGGGGACCCTTGTCGCGAGCGGCCCCACAATGGCTCCGCTTTCCAGGCATTGTGGGCAAGAGCCGTTAATGGGCGGTTACGTTAAGGATAAGCTTTGGCTTCCGCGTTCACCAAGGCCGCGCCTTTTCCCGGAGCGCGTTTCCGATGGAAAATCGAAGGCGACCTCCACAGCCGCCGGCGCGCCCTCAGTAATAGGGCGCCGCGAAAGGCTCCGCCTGCCAACCGCGCACCGTGTCGCGATGCGAATGACGAATCGGGGCATAGGCCATGGCGTGGGCGTGACGGCCGTGGCGCAGGCTGGCGTAGCGTGCGGCGTTGCGATGGTGCGCCCGGGCGTAACGGGCGCCGCCCGAAGGCGGGGCGCCGGTGATCGAAATGCTGCCGCCTTCGGACTGCACGATCTCGTAAAGACGCTTGGCGTTGCCGGGCGACAGGCGGACGCAGCCATGCGAGGCCGGGCTGCCCAGCGCGCCGGTGGCGTAGGTGCCGTGGATGGCGTAGCCGCCGCGGAAGAAGATCGAATAGGGCATGGGCGACATGTGGTACTTCTTCGAATAATGCATCCGCTCCATGCCCGTCGGCGCATAGGAGCCGCGCGGCGTCGAATAGCCGGCGCGGGCGGTCGAGACCGGCCAGGCATAGCTGCCCTCGCTCGAATCGACATGCATGGTCTGGGTGGACAAATCGATGTGAATATTGGCGGTGGCGTAAGCGAGGCCGATCGAGGCGAAAAAGGCGGCCAACGCCAAAAGGGCGAGCTTCAAACGCATGACGAACTCCGACGCGAAAAACTGGAACTGCCGAGATTGTGGCGCAACCGACCCTGACCGGCAACGTAAATGAAACGGTAAGGTTGACCCGCAACGATTGGCTAAGGAGCCTGACCAAGGCGTGAAAATTCGGGCCTCCGCAGGAAAAAACCAATGCGCGCATTGACATTTGCAGCGGCGATTCTGACGCTGACGCTCGCCGGGGGGACGGCCGCCCAGGACAGGGGCACGCTCGACCCCAAGCCGCTCCCGCCGCTCGCCAACCCTTCGAACCCGTCGACGCCCGCCAAGGAGCTCTTCGGCCGCGCGCGCGAAAGCGCGCCGCTCGGTCCCGATCCGATCGGCTTCTACTCCAAGGGCTGCCTCGCCGGGGGCGAGCAATTGCCGGTCAACGGGCCGCACTGGCAGGTCATGCGCCTGTCGCGCAACCGCAACTGGGGCCATCCGGTTCTGGTGAAGTTTCTCGAAAGCTTCTCCGCAAGGGCGGCCGCCGCCTCGGGCTGGCCGGGGCTGCTCATCGGCGACATGTCGCAGCCGCGCGGCGGGCCGATGCTCACAGGCCACGCCTCCCACCAGATCGGCCTCGATGCGGACATATGGTTAACGCCGATGCCGAACCGCGAGCTGACCCGGGCCGAGCGGGAGGAGATGTCGGCGACCGACATGGTGCGCGAGGATCTGCTCGACGTGAAGTCCGACGTCTGGACGGAGGGACATCTCGCCGTGATCCGCGCCGCCGCCCAAGACCCCAAGGTGCAGCGCATCTTCGTCAACGCCGCGATCAAGCGCGCCATGTGCCGCGAGGCCGCGGGCGAGAGCTGGATGCGCAAGATCCGCCCGATGTTCGGGCATAATTACCACTTCCACATCCGTCTCTTCTGTCCCGACGGCTCGAGTTGCCGGGATCAGGACCCGACGCCCGCCGGCGACGGCTGCGACCAGTCGCTCGCCTGGTGGTTCACCGACGAGGCGCTGCATCCCAAGAAGTCGACCAAGAGCTGGCCGCCCATGACCATGGCCGCGCTGCCGGCGGCGTGCAGGGACGTGCTGAAGGCGCAGTAGAGGCTCTATGCCGCGCCGGTCCCGACGGGGCATGCCACGCCCGTGCCGCCCAGCCCGCAATAGCCGCCCGGGTTCTTGGCGAGATATTGCTGGTGGTAGCCTTCCGCGTAATAGAAGGGCGGCGCGGCTTTGATTTCGGTGGTGATCGGCCCGTATCCCGCGCGCGTCAACACCTGTTGATACGCGGTGCGGGAGGCCTCCGCAGCCGCGAGCCGCTCCGGCGTCGTCGCGTAGATCGCCGAGCGATATTGCGTGCCGACATCATTGCCCTGCCGCATGCCCTGCGTCGGATCGTGGCTCTCCCAGAAGATGCGCAGCAGCGCCTCGAAAGGGAGGACGGCCGGATAAAAGACGACGCGGACGACTTCGGCATGGCCGGTGCGGCCCGAGCAGACGTCCTCATAGGTCGCGTTCTTCGTCGTCCCGCCCGCATAGCCGACGGCGGTGACGTAAACGCCCTCCCCCGCCTGCCAGAACTTGCGCTCCGCGCCCCAGAAGCAGCCCATGCCGAACAGAACCTCCTCGGTCCCGAGCGGAAAGGGCGGATCGAGCGGATGGCCGTTGACGAAATGGCTGACGCCGTGCGGGACTGCCTCCGCGCGGTCGGGGATGGGGCCGAGCCGGCGGGCGAGATCGAGCTTGTCGAAGATGGACATGGCGCAAAGATAAGGCGCGTCTCAGCGGCGCCAATAGCGATTCGTCGCCTCCTGCTTATGGCTGAAAATGATCAGCAGCGCGCCGAGCCCTCCAAGCGCGACGCTGACCGGCAGCAGCATCAGCGTCGTCAGCATCGGGTCCCAAAGAAAGGCCGATTTGGCCGACACGCTCGCCTCCAGCCCGTTATAGAGGCCGGGGAAGGCCTCGGACGCGCCGCGGCGCAGCGTGGTGACCATCAGCCCGCCGCCGGCGATCGAGCGCGTGCCGTCGACGATCAGCGCCATGAAGCCGACCGCCAGCAGCAGAAATCCGAGGAATCGCGTGAGAAGGCGCAACATCGGCGTAAAGATAAGCGCATGATTTCCGGCTGTCCACGCAGGGCGCGCCGCGCGTTGGGGCCGCGAAATCATGCGCCTTGGGGAAGCGTTAACCTTAATGGGTTCTGATCGGCGCCTGAGACCGGAAGATGCGAACGGGCAACGCAATTTCCGCTTGGGTTCAAAGGGGCCGCGCGCCCCGCCGGAAATGACAATGCGCCATCGTAATCAGTCCCATCATTTCGTCGACGCGTCCGGCGATTTCATCCTTCAGGTGTCGCGCGGCCACAAGAGCCGCAATTTCCGGCTCTCGCCCGCAGCCCTTGCCGCCGCCGGCGCCGTCGTCGGCCTCGCCGCGACCGCCATCGTCGGCGCCGCCGGCTATCTGATGTTCCGCGACGAGCTGCTTGCGAGCCTCCTCGAGCGCCAGACCCAGATGCAATACGCCTATGAGGACAGGATCGCCGCCCTGCGCCTGCGCCTCGACCAGGTCGCCAGCCGCCAGTTCATCGATCAGGACGGCGTCGAGGGGAAGGTCCAAAGCCTCGTGATGCGACAGGCGCAATTGGAGACGCGCGCCGCCGTCGTCGCCCAGCTCCTCGAGCGGACCATATCGCGCGACGCGGGCGTCACGCAGCTTCCGCCGGCGCCCCGCGCAGCGGAGGCGGCGCCCGCATCGGCGCTCAACGCCCTCAAGGCCGGGCTGCCTTTCGCCAAGGCTCCCGTGGCCGCGCGAGCGACGCCGAACACGCCGAAAGGCGCGCTGGAGGAGGCGCCGCTGGGCTATGCCGGCAAGCCGGAGCCCGAGGGGCTCGATCTGCGGCTCGGCGACGACCCGAAGCCGCTGCCGCTCGCCCCGCCCAACGCCGCGCCCAAGCGCGAAGGACTCGTGCCGATCGACACCTCCCAGGCTGCGCCGGCCGCGTCGACGGCGACCCTCGCGCATGCGGCCGATCCCGGCGCCCCCATGCCGGCGCGGCTGGAAAGCCTCGCAAGGTCGCTCGACCGCATCGAGCGCGACCAGGCCCGCCGCCTCTCCGGCATCGTCCGCCCCGCCATAGAGGCCGCGACCCGATTGCGTCACGCCTTCGACATCGCCGGCCTGCCGGTGGAGCGCTTCATCCCCGGGAGCCGCGAGAGCCGCGGCAAGGATGCGAGCCTCGCCGTCGGCGGCCCCTTCGTCGCGGCGACGCCCAAGGCGATGGACGGGCTTTTCGAGCGCGACCTCGCCGCCGCGCAGACCGCCGTCGCGACGCTCGACGGCTTGCGCCGCGCCTTGCCCATGACGCCGCTGCGCAAGCCGCTTGCGGGCGAATTGCAGATGACCTCGACCTTCGGCTATCGCACCGACCCCTTCTTCGGCCGGCCCGCGCTGCATAGCGGCGTGGATCTGCGCGAGGAATATGGAGCCGCCGTCAAGGCCACGGCCGCCGGAACCGTCAGCGTCGCCGGCCCGCAGGGCGGCTACGGCAATCTTGTCGAGATCGACCATGGCGGCGGACTGTCGACCCGCTACGGCCACCTCTCGGCGATCCATGTCGTTGCGGGCCAGCAGGTCGCGCCCGGCGCGGTCGTCGGCCGCGTCGGTTCGACGGGCCGCTCCACCGGGCCGCATCTCCATTATGAAGTGCGCATGGACGGCGAGGCCGTCGACCCGTCGCGCTTCCTGAAGGCTGCGTCGGCGCTGGGCGGCATTATCCAGTAGATACGGATATTGACAATCATCGCGCCGAGTGGAACGTTGCAGCCCATGGCGACGACCAAGGTCTTCAAATCCGGCAACAGCCTCGCGGTGCGCCTGCCCCGCGAGATCGCTTTTCCCGAAGGCGCGGAGGTCGTCGTGACCCGGCAGGGCGAGAGCCTCATGATCACGCCGGCGCGGCTCGACATGAAGACGATCGTCGCCCGCCTCTCCCTCGCGCCGCCGCCGCTCGTGGAGCGCCTGGAGTTCAAGCCGCCGAAGCGCGACTGGGCGGCGGGCGACTAATGGCGCGCTACCTCCTCGACGCCACGACCGTCTTCGCCGTCGCGAGCGGCGAGATGGCCACGCTCGCCAAGCTCTCGCGCCTTTCGGTCGGCGACGTGGCCATTTCGGCGATCGTCTATAGCGAGCTGCTGAGCGCGATGGCGAGCGGCAAGGGCGCCCGGCTTATCGAGAATATTGCGCTGCTGGGACAAAATATCGACATTCTGCCCTTCGACCGGAAGGCGGCCGAGACCTTCGGCGAAATGCTGCGCCGCGTCGAGCCGAAGCGCCGCCGGATGCTGGACCGCATGGTCGCCGCCCAGGCCATCGCGGAAGGACGCACCCTCGTCACCCTCGCGCCGCAGGATTTCGCGGACCTTCCCGGCCTCGTGCTGGAAAACTGGGGCGCCTGAGGATCAGCGTCCCTCCGTTCGGGCGTAGCCGGGCCAGCAGACCCGATCCTCGATCACAAGCCGCGCCTCCGTATCCTTCACGAACCAGTCGGGCGCTTTCTCGGCTCGGGCGAGATAGTTCGAAAGCAGGGAGCCGGGCGTGATCTTGTCCGTCGCGGTGAGCAGGTTGCAGTCATTGATGGCGTAGCTCGGGTCCAGGAGACCACGGCGGATTTCGAAGAAACCGGTGAAGGCCGAGAGCAGAATCACGGCGGTCGCGGCCGTCCCCGGCGCGACGCCGCGATCCATGCGCGATTGCGCCATGCCGCAAAAGCCGAAGGCCAGGATGAACCAGGGCGCCAGCGCGCAGCGCATGGTCATGTCGTTCTCGTAGATCGTCACGCCGATCCGGTAGAAGGGCATGACGACGAGGAGCGCGATGGCGAGGCCGACCGCGCCTTTTTCCCACTCGGCGACCTCCGACCAGCGGGCGATCAGAATCCAGGCCTGCGGCAGGCCGAAGACGAGCAGCAGGGCGTACCAGAACCAGAAATCCTCGCGCAGGAACAGCCATTCGCGGGTGACGCGGCCGGCGTCGAGGCTGAGGAAAAAGGCGAGCGGGACCAGAAGCAGCGCCGCCGCGAAGGCGAGCGCGTTGCGCCTGTCGAGCAAGCCCCATGAGAGATTGCGCGCGCCCCGCCAGACGAGGAAAGGCGCTGCGCCGATCATGGCGAGCGGCGACCAGAACAGCAGGACGAGGAAGGCGAGGGCAAGATAGGCGATGTCGATCTCGCGCCTGATTTCGAGGAAGAGCAGGACCGCGAAAATCCAGGCCGCGAGCGCGTGATTGGGCGCCCAGAAGAAGGACGGGATCTGGCCCCAATAGAAGACCAGCTTGTTCCAGAACATCAGATGCGGCTGAAGCGCGAACGCGCCGCTCTCGAAGGACTCGATGTAGTTCTGGACGAGGCGAGGAAGGATGTCGACCGGGCTGAACAGCATCAGGAGCGCGAGGAAGCGGAAGGCCGAGCCGCCCGCGAGCCGCGCCGAGAAATAGAGAATCGTCCCGAGCAGGAAGGCGTTCTGCGCCATAAGCGCGTAATGGGCCGCATGAAGGCCCTGGCTCCAGCCGATGAGCGCCGGCGCCATATACATGCCGAGCGGCGCGCGCAGAAGGAAGTCGCCGCCCTGATAATGATAGAAGACCGGATATTTGTTCAGCGTGACGTCGGCGAGCACGGCGTCGCGGAAGAACCAGTCATAGGGGCTGAAAAAGAAATGTCCCTCGCCGCTGACGAAGCACAGCGCGAGGGCGCCGGCGAGGCAGCCCCCATAGAGCCGCCAATCGACGCGCGCGGAAAGAAGCGCGCCGGGCGCGAAACCGGTGGAGAGGAGAAAAGCGAGAAGCCCCGAGGCGCCGAAAAGCGCGAGCGCCGGCGCGGGCTCGATGCGCGAAGCGAAGATCGCAAGCGGCAGGACGACGGCGAGAAGCAGGGCGGAAAGCAGCCTTGCGTTGGAAATATCGAGCGCCGCCGAGGCGGCGGACCAACGCGGAAGGGAAAGCTGCTCGTGAGACATGCGCCACCGGTAAGAAAGGGGCGCGTGGAAACTGCGACGCGCGCCTGAATAAACAGAGCGCGGATCGTAGGGGTGATTGATTTCGATTGTCTTGAAGGGTGGCGCGCGGCCCCCTCCCTGTCCCTCTCCCGCGAAAGCGGGGGAGGGACAGGGAAGGGCCTTGCCTACTCCACGTCCTCGACCTTCTCCGGCCCGCCGCCATAGATGCGCTGGGCCAGCGAGGCCTGCATGAAGTCGTCGAGATCGCCGTCGAGCACTTCCTGCGGCGTGCCGGAAGTGACGCCGGTGCGCAGGTCCTTCACGAGCTGATAGGGCTGCAGAACGTAGGAGCGGATCTGGTGGCCCCAGCCAATGTCGGTCTTGCTGGCGGCCGCCTTGTTGGCCTCCGCCTCGCGCTTTTCGAGCTCCAGCTCATAGAGGCGGGCGCGCAGCATGTTCCAGGCCGTGGCGCGGTTCTTATGCTGGGAGCGCTCGGCCTGACAGGCGACGACGATGCCGGTCGGGATATGGGTGATGCGGATGGCCGAATCCGTCGTATTGACGTGCTGGCCGCCCGCGCCGGAGGATCTATACGTGTCGATACGGCAGTCCGACTCGTTGATGTTCACCTCGATCCGGTCATCCACCACCGGATAGACCCAGACCGACGCGAAGCTCGTATGGCGGCGGGCGTTCGAGTCGAAGGGGGAGATGCGCACGAGGCGATGCACGCCCGACTCGGTCTTGGCCCAGCCATGGGCGTTGTGGCCCTTGACCAGCAGCGTGCCGGACTTGATGCCCGCCTCTTCGCCGGCCGTCTCCTCGATCACCTCGACCTTGAACTTCTTGCGCTCGGCCCAGCGGGCGTACATGCGGAAGAGCATGCGCGCCCAGTCCTGGCTTTCGGTGCCGCCGGCGCCCGAGTGAATTTCGATGAAGGTGTCGTTGGCGTCGGCCTCGCCCGAGAACAGCGCCTCGATCTGGCGGGTCTGCGCTTCCTTGAGCACGGCCTTGAGCGCCTCGACGCCCTCCTTCTCCGTGTCCGCGTCGCCGGCCTCTTCGCCCAGCTCGACGAGCGTCACCGCATCGTCGAGGTCGCGCGCGAGCTTGTCGACCGCCCCCATCTGCTCTTCGAGCTGGGTGCGTTCGCGCATGAGCTTTTGCGCTTCTTCGGGATCGTTCCAGAAACCGGGGTCTTCCGCCTTGACGTTCAACTCGGCGAGACGGCGGGTCGCGGTCTCGACGTCAAAGATGCCTCCTCAGCAGCCCCACCGACTGCTCGATCTGTTCTTTGAGCGCAAGCGGCTCGGCGCGCATGGACGTTCTTTCGGTCTGGCGGGAGCGGCGCTCCCTTAAAGCGGGCGGAACCTATTCGGCGCGGAGGCGCATGTAAAGGACGCGCGTCAGTATCCCCCAGGGCGAGCAGGTGAATGACCATCTTGGAGGTTAGCCGCCCCATGCCTCCCCTTTACGGGGAGGTCGGCGGTCGATTGCCCTGGTCAGTATCCCCCCTCCGCCGGGGGCGGCGGCGGAGCGTCGCGCGGCCGGCTTTCCTCGGAGCCCTCCGAGTCGGTCAGGCCCCAACGGCGCATCAGCAACAGAATGGCCCCTGCCGCCACGACGCAGACGACGGTGGCGTAGACAACGCCCTCGTCACTCTCGGCGAAAGGCAGGTTCTTCAGATTCATCCCGAAGAAGCCGGTGACGAAGGTCGCCGGCAGCAGCAGGGTCGTCACAACCGTCAGCACATAGAGCCGGTCGTTGGTTTCGAGGTTCAGGATCGCGTTCAGCTCGTCCTGCAGCAGGCGGGCGCGGTCCTGCAGGGCCTGAATGTCGCGCCCGAGCGATTCCGTATGCTGCACAAGCCGCGCCGCCATTTCGCGCAGCTCGTTGTCCCGCGCATCGTCGGGGTCGTCGTCTATGTCCTCGAGCCGCGCGAGCGTCGAGACGAGGCCGCCGACCTGGCGGGCGAGGCGCACGGCGTCGCGCCTTCCGGCGCCCAGCACCGGCCGGGCCTTGCGCCCGCACCCGTCGATGATGAGATCCTCGGTGCGGTCGAAAGCGGCGCCGACCTCATTGGCCATGCGGCTCAGCTCGTCGACGAGATGGGTCGCCATGAGCTCGAAGAGCGCAAGCGGCGATTCGGCCGAGGTTCCCCGTCCGATGGCCACGCGCGCCGCCTCGACGCAGCTCATGGGGCGCCGGCGCACCGTGACGACGAAGCGCTCGCCAATCGCGAAGCGCAGGAAATCCGTGCGCGAGGCCGGGCCGGCGAGCGTGCGCTCCTGGTCGAGCAGAGCTCCGCTCAACAGCCCTTCGGAATATTCGAGATATTGGTGGTCCAGCCGGTCGCAGAGCGCCTCTCGGGCGCTGCCGGAGAGGACAGCGAGGCGGCCGATGACGGGCCGCGCGCGCACGTCGGTCAAATCCATATGCAGCCAGACGAAGCCCTCCGGGGTCTGGCCCAGCGTCTCGACATCCGCCGCATTCCCGGGCTCGGCGCGTCCCTGCGCGTCGAAGCGGATGATCCAGAGACAGCCGGGTATGCCGGGGTGGAGCGCGTCTTTAAGTCGGTCCGGGATCATGGTCTGCGCTTCGGTTGATCCGCTCTATGTCACGCCGCCCGTTTTCACTTTCGCGAGCCCCCGCTCCTAAGACATGCGGAAACATGACAGGCGGATGACGGCTCAGCCGCCTTCCGTCGTCGCCAAGAGCGATGGCGAAACCGTAATCGGCTATGCGTCTCAGACGCCGACCTTCTGCTCCAGCCGGCGCACCCGCGCCTCGAGATCGCTGATGAGCGCGCCATGGCCGGGCACGGCGGAATGATACTCCACCACCGCGCGCCGCATGCCGACGATCTGCTCGCGCGTCGCCTTGTGCTCCGCGTCGTTCTTCGCCTGCATGGCGAGAAGGTCGGACGCCACATCGGCGCGCAGCGAGTGCATGTCGCTCTTGAGTTCGCTGCGCAGCGCATTGATCTCGCCGAGAAGCCCGACGCGCGTATCCGCCACGTCGGCGCGGAGTCCCCGCAGCAGTTCAAGAACGAGATTATCCGGTTCGTCGGCCATGGCTTAAGCTTACTACGCCAACCGCGTCACGTCATCACCACATTCACCGCGCTCTCGGGCAGCTCCTTGCCGAAACAGCGCTGGTAGAATTCGGCGACCAGCGGGCGCTCCAGCTCGTCGCATTTGTTCAGGAAGGTGAGGCGGAAGGCGAAGCCGACATCGTTGAAGATGTCGGCGTTCTCGGCCCAGGTGATGACCGTGCGCGGGCTCATCACCGTCGAGAGGTCGCCGGCCATGAAGGCGTTGCGGGTGAGGTCGGCGACGCGCACCATCTTGTCGGCGACGGCGCGGCTTTCCTTGCTCGCGCCGTAGGACTTCACCTTGGCGACGACGATGTTCGTCTCCGCGTCATGCGACAGATAGTTGAGCGTCGTCACGATGGACCAGCGGTCCATCTGCGCCTGATTGATCTGCTGGACGCCGTGATAGAGGCCCGACGTGTCGCCGAGGCCGACCGTGTTGGCGGTGGCGAACAGGCGGAAGGCGGGATGCGGGCGAATGACGCGGTTCTGGTCCAGGAGCGTCAGACGGCCCGACACTTCCAGCACGCGCTGGATGACGAACATCACGTCCGGGCGGCCCGCGTCATATTCGTCGAAACAGAGCGCGACATTGTGCTGGACCGCCCAGGGCAGGATGCCGTCGCGGAACTCCGTGACCTGCTTGCCGTCCTTGAGCACGATCGCGTCCTTGCCGACGAGGTCGATGCGGGAGATATGGCTGTCGAGATTGACGCGCACGAAAGGCCAGTTGAGCCGCGCCGCCACCTGCTCGATATGGGTCGACTTTCCGGTGCCGTGATAGCCCGTGACCATCACGCGGCGGTTCTTCGCGAAGCCCGCGAGAATGGCGAGCGTCGTCTGGCGGTCGAAGAGATAATCGGGGTCGATGTCCGGCACATGCTCGTTGCGCTCGGAGAAGGCCGGCGCAATGAGATCCGTGTCGATACCGAAAACCTCGCGCGCCGGAACCTTGATGTCCGGAACGCTTTCGAGGCCCGAGCCGGATTTAACTTCTTCGACCAAAATCGTCCTCCGTCTGGCGGGCGGGCAATCGGCGTCGACGACGCAAGCGTCAGACGAGCCGCGCGGCCCTCAGCGTCTTATAGGCATGGATGATTTCCCGCAATTTCTCCTCGCGGGAACGATCGCCGCCATTGGCGTCGGGGTGGTGACGCTTGACGAGATCCTTATAGCGCGCCCGGATGGCCTCCGGTCCAGCGGTTTCGTCGAGGCCGAGCGCCTCGAAGGCGCGCATGGTCACGGGTGAATGGCGCGGCTGCTTCTTCTCGGCGGAGCGGCGATGATAGCGGGCGCGATACATGCCGAGCGGATCGCCGGTCGGGCCGCCCTCCTCGCGAAAGCCCGCCTGTCCCCGGCGCGTGCCCATGGCCCAGGTCGGGCGATGGCCGACGGTCGCGTCCTTCATGTAGCGGGCGACGTCGGCGTCGTTCATCCCGTTGAAATAGTTGTAGGTCGCGTTGTATTCGCGGACGTGGTCGAGGCAAAAGCAGAAATATTGCCCCTCGCGCAGCCTGCCCATGGGGGCGCGATAGGCGCCTTCCGCCTCGCAGCCGGGCGAATCGCATTTGATCCCGGTCTCGCGCTTCTCCTCGCGCGGCTGACGCTGCGCTCTGATCCGGTCGAAGAGGGGCGAATTGAGGTTCATTTCATTCCATTATGATGGCGGCGGCCTCCGCCGCAAGCGCGGACCGCGCCAATTTTCGCAGGCGATCATTCCTGCGCCCGATCTTGCAAGAGAGGCGCCCCGGGCTTAGCTGACGGACAAAGTTAGGAGCGACTATGGCGGATCAGGGTAAAGGGCCGGTAGCGGCGAGCATCGAGAAGAAACTGATTGAGGGGCTTTCGCCCATCTTCGTGAAAGTGATCGACGAATCGCGCCACCACGCCGGCCATGGCCACCCGGGCGACAAGCGCCACGGCAATGAGAGCCATTTCCGGGTGGAGGTGGTGAGCGGAGCCTTCGAGGGCAAGAGCCGGGTGGAACGGCACCGGATGGTCAACGCCCTGCTGGCGCAGGAGATCGCCGAGGGCGTGCATGCGCTGGCGATCGGGGCGAAGGCGCCGGGGGAGGCGTAGCGAGCCCTCAGCCGGCGGGGAACTCGCTCGCCAGCCAGGCCGACGTCGCTCGGTCATGCCAGCCGATTCCGCTGCCCCGGGCATGGAAGCCCAGATGCCCGCCGCCCGGCGTGAAAGCCGTCCGGACATTGGGAAGGCTTGGCCAGTCGATCGACTCATAGTCGGCGGCCGGGATCCACGGATCGTCCATCGCATGGATGACGAGAACGGGACGGTCTATACCTGTCAGGTATCGGCCGGCCGAGTTCCGTTCGTAATAATCGGCGGCGTCGCGATAGCCGAAACAGGGGGCGACGAACCGGTCGTCGAATTCCCAGATGGACCGCGCCGCCGCGATCGCCGAACGCTGCGCGGCGGCGACCGTGGCGCCCGGGGCGAGGGCCTCGGCTTTCAGCCCCGTCAGCAAATAAAGATGGTAGAGGGCGTTGCGCGGCGACTGGATGCGCAGGCTCGCCGCCGCCAGGTCGAGTGGGGCCGAAACGGCGACGGCGCCGAGGATCGGCGCGTCGCCGGGGCCTTCCCCCATGATTTTCAGGACGAGGTTGCCGCCAAGCGAGTGACCGACGAGCGCGACGCCGCGACGGACGAGTTCGGGCGGCAATTGGCGCAGCGCCGCCGCGAGATCCTCCGTACGCCCGGCATGATAGCGGCCCTTCGAGGTCGGGCGGGAAACCGCTGAGCCGCGCAGATTGAGCCGCAGCACCGGCCATCCCTCCCGCACCAGATGCCGCGCCGTGCGCACGACATTGACGCTCGTCTCGGTCCCCCCAAGACCGTGGATCAGGACGACGAGCGGCCGCGTCGAAGCGCCGGGCGGACGGTCGAGGCGCGCCGCCAGACGGTCGCCGTCCGGCATGGGCAGAAGCAGACGCTCGCCGCCGACGAGTTCTCCCGGTCTCGGAAGCAGGACGTTGCGCAGGGTCTGGAGGTCGGGGCCCCACCAGGGCGCGCGTTCCCGAAAGGCGGGCGGCGGCGCGTCGGTCACGCCGGCTGGTCCGAAATCTCCACCGTCCCTGCGGCAGGCCGCGGCGCGAGCGACTTGGCGACCACGATTTTCATGACAGCTCCCGAAACGTAGCGCGGGGCGCGGGCGGGGCGCGCGCTCACGATTGATCCTAAAAAATTAGGGCGCGCTTCCTGCGAAAGCCGGCTCCCGCTTTTCGCGAGCCGCGCTCTAGCTGCGTATGGGCGCGCCCGTCTCGTCGCAATCCACCTCCGTCAATTCGTCGCCCAGTTCGATGCGCGCATAAGCGAGCGTGCCGTCGTCGCGATAGGCATATTGGTGGGAAAGCTCCACCTCGCCATAGACCATCTTCTCGACGGTCGCGACGCGCCCGGCCGGATCGTGCGTCACGCGAAAATAGGTGTTGCGATTGCCAAGCTCCGCCGCCTCCAGCGGCTCGACCAGCTTCAGCGGCATGCGCACGCCGCTATAGGTGAGAAAATATTTATAGGCCGCCTCGCTCATAGCGCTCCTCCCTCTTCGCTTTCTCTTCCTCCTAGAAAAAATCGCGCCAGCGCCGCCGCGGCACGGCGCTTGCGGAAAGCGCGCTGAACGGCCTCTCCCCCGGCCGGCTTTGTCGCAGATGCGACAGAATTCACGAAAAGGAGCGCCACAAATGAGACTAGCCGAAGCCTACGCCAGCGCCACCGCGGATGAGATCGAGGCGGCCCTCGCGGGCGGCAAGCTGATCCTCTATTCGGTAGGCCGTCCGCCGTCGCCCGACCATAACGTCACCCGCAGCTCGGTCCTCGCCGAGTATAATTTCGGCAGCCCGGCCTTCGACGACGCCAAGACCCCCGTCTTCGCCGAGAACGGCGTTGTCGCGCTGCATGTCGGAACCCCGGGCTGGGCCCGCGCGTTCTCGGCCGACGGCGGCGTCGTCGCCGATTTCTCGGCCGGCGCCGGTGCGGCGGAAATCAAATGCGACAGCATTTCCGCGACGCCGGGCTTTCCGCTCAAGGTTCTGTCGCTCAAGATCGCCCTGCCGGCGGAGACGGCGACTTATGAGAAGACGGAATTCGGCCACGTCTACGTCACCGGCCAGGACAATCCCTATCGCAAGCTCTCGGTGCGCGGCTGATCCCGCGGCGCCGGAGAGTCTTGACGATTACATGACGACAGCGTAGCGCGGGGCGGCTTTTCACTTCCCGCGCTATCGGCAGGACATCCATGACGACGACCAAGCCCGGCGCCAAGCCGGCCAATCCCCGCTTTTCCTCCGGCCCCTGCGCCAAGCGTCCCGGCTGGTCGTTCGAAAATCTGCAAGGGGCCGCGCTCGGCCGGTCGCACCGCTCCGCGGCGGGCAAGGCGAAACTCAAGCTGGCGATCGACCTCACCCGCGAGGTGCTTCAGGTTCCCGCCGATTACCGCATCGGCGTCGTGCCGGCTTCCGACACCGGCGCGGTCGAGATGGCGCTGTGGTCGCTGCTCGGCCCGCGCGGAGTGGACGTGGCCGCCTGGGAAAGCTTCTCGGCCGATTGGGTCACGGACGTGCTGGAGCAGCTCAGGCTCCCCGACGCCCGCAAATTCACGGCGGCTTTCGGCGAAATGCCGGATCTCTCGCAGATCAATTTCGACAACGACTTCGTCTTCGCCTGGAACGGCACGACGGCGGGCGTGCGCGTGCCCAATGGCGACTTCATCCCCGCCGACCGCAAGGGCCTGACGATCTGCGACGCGACCTCCGCGGCCTTCGCGCAAAATCTCGACTTCTCCAAGCTGGATGTGACGACCTATAGCTGGCAGAAGGTGATGGGCGGCGAGGCCGCGCATGGCATGCTGATCCTATCGCCCCGCGCCGTGGAGCGGCTCGAAAGCTACACGCCGCCCTGGCCCATGCCGAAGATTTTCCGCCTCACCAATAAGGGCAAGCTCAACGAGGGCGTTTTCGAGGGCGAAACCATCAACACGCCGTCGCTGCTCGCGACCGAGGACTATATCGACACGCTGAGCTGGGCGAAGTCGATCGGCGGCCTGCCGGCGCTCCGCGCGCGTTGCGACGCCTCGGCCAGGGCCGTAGCCGACTGGGTCGAGAAAACCCCCTGGATCGAGCATCTCGCCAAGAACCCCGCGACGCGCTCCAATACGGGCGTGTGCCTGATCTTCTCGGAGAAGAGCGCCGCCCGGACCGAGGCGGACAAAGCGGCGCTCGCCAGGAAGATGGTCGCGATGATCGAGGCGGAAGGCGCGGGCTACGACTTCGGCGCCTATCGCGACGCGCCCCCCGGCTTCCGCATCTGGTGCGGCGCGACGGTCGAAGCCTCGGATGTCGCGATCCTGACGCAGTGGCTCGACTGGGCCTATGCGGAAGCGACGGCGGCGGTCGAGGCGGCCTAATCCGCCCAGTCGGTCGCCATCAGGCCGGGCACGCGGTCGAATTCGCGGCGGTTGTTGGTGACGAGCACGGCGCGCCGCCGCCGCGCCTGGGCGGCGATGAGAACATCGAAGGGGCCGATCGGCGCGCCGCGCGCTTCCAAATGAGCACGGATGTCGCCGGCCTCGCGCGCGTCCTCCGCGTCGAAGGGCGGCTGCTCGAACCCGGCGGAGAGAAATTCAACGAGAAGCGCATGCGCCTTTTCGGGCTGCCGACTTTTTGCGATCCCGTAAGAGAGCTCGAACAAGACGATGGAGGGAACAATCAGCTTCGTCCCGGCCCGGAGCTCCTCCGCCAGCCGCTCCGCATAACCCGCGCGGCGGCCGTTGAGCGCGAAAATGACCGCGTTCGTATCCAGACAGAACATGGAAAGCGTCAGTCGAATGAAATAGACTCGTCGGGCCGAAGCGGCGGATCGTCGGGAATGCCCTCTGGAAGGAAGTCCTTTGCGCCGAGAGCGTCCAACCGTCGTCGCCAGGCGTCGACATCGAAGGGCTCGGATTCCAGCGGCTCGAGAACAACCTTGTCTCCCACCTTGCTGACGCGCACCTCCGTCCCCGGCAACCGGAACTCCTTGGGTAGGCGAACGGCCTGGCTGCGGCCGTGCCGGAACAGTTTCGCCGTCGCCATCATCGCCTCCGCCTTTGAGAGTATCTACCAGAGATAGATACCTGTTCACGTTCCGACGGACAAGCCCCCCGGAGCCCGCCATGCCGCCCCGTGTCCTTATCTCCGACTCCCTCTCCCCCGCCGCGATCGACATTTTCCGCGCCCGCGGGATCGAGGCGGATTTCGAGCCCGCGCTGGGCAAGGACGGGGCGAGGCTCGCCGCGGCCATCGGCGCCTATGACGGCCTCGCCATCCGCTCCGCGACGAAGGTGACGGCGGACATTCTGGCGCGCGCCGGGAGGCTGAGGATCGTCGGGCGCGCGGGGGTCGGCGTCGACAATGTCGACATTCCCGCCGCAACGGCGAAGGGCGTGATCGTGATGAACGCGCCCTTCGGCAATTCGGTCACCACGGCCGAGCACGCCGTCGCCATGATGCTGTCGCTCGCCCGCGAAATCCCCGCCGCCGACGCCTCGACCCAGGCCGGCAAATGGGAGAAAAACCGCTTCATGGGCGTCGAGATCGCCGGCAAGACGTTGGGCGTCATCGGCTGCGGCAATATCGGCGCGATCGTCGCCGACCGGGCGCAGGGCCTCAAGATGCGGGTCCTCGCCTATGATCCCTTCCTCACGGAGGAGCGCGCCCAGGCGCTCGGCGTCGAGAAGGTGGAGTTGGACGACCTCCTCGGCCGCGCAGATTTCATCACTCTTCACACGCCGCTCACGACGCAAACGAGGAACATCCTCTCGGCCGAGTCGATAGCGAGGACCCGCAAGGGCGTGCGCATCATCAATTGCGCGCGCGGCGGCCTGCTCGACGAGGCGGCGCTCGCCCGGGCGCTGGACGAGGGCCATGTCGCAGGCGCCGCGCTCGACGTCTTCGCGGTTGAGCCGGCGATCGAGAATCCGCTCTTCGGGCGGCCCAACGTCGTCTGCACGCCCCATCTCGGCGCCGCCACGACTGAAGCGCAGGAGAAGGTCGCGCTGCAGATCGCCGAGCAGATGTCGGACTATTTTACGCGCGGCGCCGTCGCGAACGCCGTCAATTTCCCGTCCATCACCGCCGAGGAGGCGCCGCGCCTCAAGCCTTTCGTGATCCTCGCGGAAAAGCTCGGGCTCTTCGTCGGCCAGATCGCGCGCTCCGGCGTCGAGAAACTATCCATTGTTTTCGAAGGACATATTGCGCAGCAAAAGACAAAGGCCATTTCGGCCGCCGCCCTCTCCGGCCTGCTGAAGCCGATCCTCGAAGACGTGAATCCCGTCTCCGCGCCGGCCATCGCAAGGGAGCGCGGGATCGTCGTGGAGGAAGTGACCTGCGAGGCCCAGAGCGGGTACGAATCGCTGCTGACGCTCATCGCCCGAACCGCGGCGGACGAGATCAAGGTGGCGGGCGCCGTCTTTCACGACGGCAAGCCGCGAATCATGCGGGTCGGCGAGATCGGCGTCGACGCGGAGTTCTCCCCTTCCATGATCTACACGCAGAACGAGGACCGGCCGGGCTTCATCGGCCGATTCGCCGGCGCGCTCGGCGCGGCGGAGATCAACATCGCCACCTTCGCGCTGGGACGCGACGCGCCCGGCGGCTGCGCCGTCGCGCTCGTCGCCGTCGACGGCGAACTGCCGGAGGACGCCTTGGCGGCGATTCGCGCCCTTCCAGGGGTCAAGCAGGCGACGACGCTGAGGTTTTGACGGGCGAGACTGTTGCAGGCCTGCAACTATCATGGGGGAAACGCGCGGGAGGCTGGCTTCGCGCTTGCGAAGGCCGCGCGGCTGCGAGAGTAATCGTCGCAAGTCGCCGCCGCGCCGAATTGCTCTGCGCGGGCGCCCCGCTTCCGATCGGCGACCGGCTTTCCATCGCCAAACAAGGGATTATCATGCGCCGGCTTGTCCTTGCATCGCTCTGCATTATCGCCGGCGTCGGCGCGCTCTCCTCGCAAGGCTTCGCCGCGCAGCCCGACGTCGACCCGCTGACCGAGCTTTTCGGCGGCGCGCCCGCCACGGCGCCGCAGGGCGCCCAGGGCCGCCCGCAGGCGGTCGCCATTCCGCGCGAAATCGTCGCTTCCCCCGGCAGCTACGCCCCGGGCACGGTGGTCATCAACACCAGCGAACGCCGCCTTTACTACGTTCTCGGCAACGGCCAGGCGGTTCGCTACGGCGTCGGCGTCGGACGACCGGGCTTCGAATGGGCGGGCGTGCGCTACATCTCCAGCAAGCGCGAATGGCCGGACTGGACGCCGCCCGCGCAGATGCTGAGGCGCCGCCCCGATTTGCCGCGTCACATGGAAGGCGGGATCAACAACCCGCTCGGCGCCCGCGCCATGTATCTCTCGGGCACGCTCTATCGCATCCACGGCTCCAACGAGCCGGAGACGATCGGCCAGGCGGTCTCCTCGGGCTGCATCCGCATGACCAATGACGACGTGACCGACCTCTATGACCGCGTGAAGGTGGGCACGAAGGTGGTCGTGACGCGATAGGCGCGTCGGCCTCGAAACGATTTGACGGCCGGCCTCTGCGCCGGCCGTTTTTCGTTCCCGCGGCGCCAACCCCGTCATGGCCGCGCCCGGCGCAGGCGTCCATGCGGTCCTGCTGCACGCGCCTTGCAGCGCTCACGCGAAACATCCCGGCGTGCGCGGCCTGGACGAGCCCGGCCATGACGCGGGAAGGGAAGGGGCTCACGCCTCCCCCGGCCGGTCCCGATCGAGCCCTTTCGCCTTCAGCTCCTCCAGATAGGCGGCGAAGCTCGCCTCGGCGGTCTCGCCAAGCTGGCGCAGGTATCGCCACGTATAAATGCCCGTGCGGTGCATGTCGTCGAAGTCGAGCCTGATCGCGTAATTTCCGACCGGCGCGACGGCGATGACGGCGACGCTGCGCTTGCCGCCCACGGTCTTCTGGTCGGCCGGCGAATGGCCCTGCACCTCGGCGCTGGGGCTGCGCACGCGCAAAAGCTCCGCGCTCATCGTGAAGCTCGCCCCGTCGTCGAAGGCGACGCGGAGATTCTTTCCGTTGTCGAGCAGGCGGATTTCGGTGGGCCAGGGATCGGCGGTCAAGGAAAGCTCCTCTTTTCGGTGCGGCGTGGACAAGTTATAGCCTCCCGCCGCGCCGGAAGCGCCCGCAATATCGAATTATCCGATAGGCGGATAGAAATTGCTCGGGCTTCACGACATTCGCGGACGACAATATATGTGATCGTCAAGGCGGCGCCTGTCCGCTGAACGGAAACATCGGCTATGAACGCCTTCACGCATAAGCCCGCCGCCGCCGCGCCCGCGCCGCTCGTCGATCCTTATGGACGCGCGGTTTCCTATGTTCGCGTCTCGGTGACGGACCGGTGCGATTTCCGTTGCGTCTATTGCATGGCCGAGCACATGACCTTCCTGCCCCGGAAGGATCTGCTGACGCTCGAGGAGCTCGACCGCATGTGCTCGGCCTTTGTCGCGCGCGGCGCGAAGAAACTGCGCATCACCGGCGGCGAGCCGCTGGTGCGCCACGACGTCATGAAGCTCTTCCGCGGGCTGTCCCGCCATCTCGTCTCGGGCAGGCTCGAGGAGCTGACGCTGACGACCAACGGCTCTCAGCTCGCGCGCTTTGCCTCGGCGCTCGCCGATTGCGGCGTGAGGCGCGTCAATGTCTCCCTCGACACGCTCGACCCGGCCCGCTTCAGGGCGCTGACCCGCACAGGCGACCATGCCCGCGTTCTGGCCGGCGTCGACGCGGCGCTGAAAGCGGGGCTGAAGGTGAAGCTCAACGCCGTCGCGCTCAAGGGTGTGAACGAAGACGAATTCGTTCCGCTCGTCCGCTTCGCCCATGCGCGCGGCATGGACATGACGTTCATCGAGGTGATGCCGCTCGGCGAGCTCGACGGGCCGGCGCGCGTCGACCAATACCTCGCCATGAGCGCCGTGCGCGACAGGCTCGGGGAAGCCTTCACGCTCGACGAGATCGACTACCGCACCGGCGGCCCGGCCCGCTACATGCGCGCCGGGGAGACGGGCGGGCGCATCGGCTTCATCACGCCGATGACCCATAATTTCTGCGAGAGCTGCAACCGCGTGCGCGTCACCTGCACCGGCACGCTTTATATGTGCCTCGGCCAGGAGGACGCCGCCGATCTGCGCGCGCCCCTGCGCGAGAGCGCCGACGACCAGCTTCTCCATGCCGCGATCGAGGAAGCGATCCGCCGCAAGCCCAAGGGTCACGACTTCATCATCGACCGCGCGACGCAGACCCCGGCGGTTTCGCGCCATATGAGCATGACGGGCGGCTGATTATGTCCCAATCCGCAAGCGTCGCCTTTCTCGGCCTCGGCGTCATGGGCTATCCCATGGCCGGCCATCTCGTCCGCGCCGGCCATAAGGCGGCGGTTTATAACCGCACCGTCGCCAGGGCGGAGAAATTCGCCGCGCAGCATGGCGCCGCTTTCGCGCCGACGCCGCGCGAGGCCGCGGCGGGCGCCGATTTCGTCTTCTCCTGCGTGGGCAATGACGACGATCTGCGCGCGGTCGCGCTCGGCCCGGACGGCGCCTTCGTCGGCATGAAGGAAGGCGCGGTCTTCGTCGACCACACAACCGCCTCGGCGGAAGTCGCCCGCGAGCTTTACGCCGAAGCGGGGAAGCGCGGCTTGGGCGCGATCGACGCGCCGATCTCGGGCGGGCAGGCGGGGGCCGAAAGCGGCAAGCTCACCGTGATGTGCGGGGCCGAGCCCGAAATTTACGCGAAAGCCGAGCCGGTGATGGCCGCCTATTCCCGCGCCTGCCGGCTGATGGGGCCGCCGGGTTCGGGCCAACTCGCCAAGATGGTCAATCAGATCGCCATCGCCGGGCTGATCCAGAGCCTTTCCGAGGCGCTGCATTTCGCCAGAAGCGCCGGGCTCGACGCCGAGACCGTCATCGATCTCATCAAGAACGGCGCGGCGCAGAGCTGGCAGATGGAGAACCGCACGAGGACCATGCTCGCCGGCGAATTCGAGCACGGCTTCGCCGTCGAGTGGATGCGCAAGGATCTGGCGATCTGCCTCGCCGAAGCCCGCCGCAACGGCGCCAGGCTCCCGGTCGCGGCGCTCGTCGACCAGTTTTACGCCGAAGTCGAATCCATGGGCGGCAAGCGATGGGACACGTCGAGCCTCATTGCGCGGCTCGAACGAAAATAGGCCCGCCGGCCGTCCAATGGCCGCAGGGCTTTGATTCGGCTTGCCGATCTCGTCTCGACGCGCCTTCGCGCGTCAGGCCTGTAAGGCAAAATTGTGGCGCGTCCAGCGCTGAAAAAAATTTTTCCGTGGCGCCGATGCAACCATTCCTCGGGCTCAGCGTTTCTCTCTCAACAAGAAGAGGAACACCCAAGGCCGCGGGCGCATGGGCGCGCGCGTGAGGGACAAGTCCTGTCGTAACCCTATTGGGAGGGGCCCTTATGGCCGTTACGCGCGAAAGCCCGTTTGCAAGCCGCACGTCGCGGATTGTTCTTGGAGCCACGATCGCCTGTGGTCTTGTCGCCGCCGTTGCCGCGGCGCCCACGGCGCCGGCTCCCAAGGGACAGTCCGTCGCCGCCGTCAAGGCGGCGGTCAGCCTGAACGATGACGGCCTGCGCCCGCTCGCGCGTGGACCGGCGATCCGGGTGGGACGCGCCTATGGCGCAGAGGATGAAGACTGCACGCTGGTTCTGAAACCAAGCACAGACGAGCGCGGTCGCGTCCGGTATATGCGTAGCGTAACCTGCGCCAACTGACGCAGCGTCCCCCGACCGCAAGGTCAATGGCCACACTGGAAGGCGAAGGCGGCTCTTGAGGAGCGCCTCCGCCTTCTGTTTTTTGGTAATTGGGCTTTTGCGTAATTTATCTCGCGCGACTGACGCAGACCGGGCGCTAGGGGCGAGCCTGAAGGCTCGCATGACGAACAATGCGACGAGCCGCCGTTGACGCCCTTGGCGCCGCTACCTACTGTGCCGCGCTTCCCCACACAGCCTAATGGTCGCGCCCCAACACATGTCCGATCCGATCGTCCTTTCGCCCGAACTTCTCGACGCCGCGCGCGTCTCGCCCGCCTGGCCCTTCGAGGAGGCGCGGAAGCTCGTCAAACGGGTCGAGACGAGCGGCCAGGCTTCGGTGCTGTTCGAGACCGGCTATGGCCCTTCCGGCCTGCCGCATATCGGCACTTTCGGCGAAGTGGCGCGCACCAGCATGGTGCGCCGCGCCTTCGAGGTTCTGACCGAAGGCAAGATCGCCACGCGCCTCATCGCCTTCTCGGACGATCTGGACGGGCTGCGCAAGGTCCCGGACAACATCCCCAACAAGGAGCTGGTGGCCGCCAATCTCGGCAAGCCGCTGACGCAGGTGCCGGACCCGTTCGGCACGCACGACTCGTTCGGCGCGCATAACAACGCCCGCCTTCGCGCCTTTCTGGACGCCTTCGGCTTCGACTACGAATTCGCGTCCTCGACCGAATACTACAAGAGCGGCCGCTTCGACGCGGCCTTAAAGCACATGCTCGCCCGCTACGACGCGGTGATGAAGATCATGCTGCCGAGCTTCCGTGAGGAGCGCGCGGCGACCTATTCGCCCTTCTTGCCGATCCATCCCCGGACGGGAATCGTCATGCAGGTCCCGCTTGCCGGCATCGACGCGGAGGCTGGCGCGATCGAGTGGGAAGACCCCGAGACGGGGGAGAAGTTCACGACTCCCGTCACCGGCGGCCATTGCAAGCTGCAATGGAAGCCCGACTGGGCGATGCGCTGGTATGCGCTCGGCGTCGACTACGAAATGGCCGGCAAGGACCTGATCGACTCGGTCAAGCTCTCCGGCCAGATCGTCCGCGCCCTTGGCGGCAAGCCGCCGGAGGGCTTCAATTACGAGCTCTTCCTCGACGAGAAGGGCCAGAAGATCTCAAAATCCAAGGGCAACGGCCTCACGATCGAGGAATGGCTGACCTACGCCAGCCCCGAGTCCCTGGCGCAGTTCATGTATCAGAAGCCGACCGCCGCGAAGCGGCTGCATTTCGACGTCATTCCACGCAATGTCGACGACTATCTGAACTTCCTCGACGCCTATCAGCGGCAGGACTGGAGGAACCGCCTCGGCAATCCGGTCTGGCACATCCATTCCGGAAATCCGCCTCCGCCCGAGAGGCTCGAACATGACGGCGAGGCCAAGGGCGTGAGCGTCTCCTTCTCGATGCTGCTCAATCTCGCGGCCGTCGCCAACGCCGAGGACCCTGCCGTGCTCTGGGGCTTCCTCAAGCGCTACGCGCCCAAGGCGAGCCCCGAGAACCACCCGCGGCTCGACAAGCTCGTGGGCTATGCCGTCGCTTACTTTCGCGACTTCGTGAAGCCGGCGAAGCAATATCGCGCGCCCGACGAGGTCGAGCGCGAGGCGCTCGCCAGGATCGACGCGACGCTCGGGGCGCTCGGCGAAGACGCGACGGCCGAAGACATTCAGACGGCGCTCTACGACATCGCCCGCGCCGTGCCGCGCTATCAGGACTTCGCCGCCAAGGGCGCGACGCCGGAGCGGCCGGGCGTCTCCAACGACTTCTTCAACATGCTCTACGAGGTGCTGCTCGGCGAGAAGAAGGGCCCGCGCTTCGGCTCCTTCGTCGCGCTCTACGGCGTGGCGAATTCCCGCAAGCTCATCCAGGACGCCCTCGCCGGCGCCTTTGTGCGGCCCGCCGCCTGATGCGCGCCGCCGAGGCCGATATTCTGATCCTGCCGGGCTATCTCGGCTCCGGCCCGGACCATTGGCAGAGCCGCTGGGAGAAGAAGCTCTCGACGGCCCGCCGCGTCGAGCAGCGCAACTGGGAGAACCCAAAGCGCGACGAATGGGTGAAGGCCATCGCGCGGGAGATCCGCGCCGCGACGAAGCCCGTGGTGCTTGTCGCTCATTCGCTGGGGGCGATCGCTGCGCTCCATGCTGCGCAGCAATCGGGCGACAGGATCGCCGGCGCCTTCCTCGTCGCGCCGCCGTCCGAAGAGGTTATTCGCGAAATGCCGGCGGTCGATTCGGCCTTCCTGCCGGTTCCCCGGTCGCGGCTTCCCTTCCCGGCCATCGTCGTCGGCAGCAGCGCCGACCCTTATGCCGATCTCCTCTTCCCGCGCCGCCTCGCGGAAGATATCGGCGCGCATTTCATCGACGCGGACGCGGCCGGGCATATCAATGTCGAGAGCGGCCACGGCCCCTGGCCCGAGGGCTTGCTCGCCTTCGCGCATTTCGTCGCGAAGCTGTAGCGCCTTTCCTGCGATGCGCCCTCGCCGCCTTTCGGGCGCTCCAGGGCGACGGCTGACGAGCCCTCTTGCCCGAGGAGGCGCGAAGCGCCGTCTCGAAGCGGGAAGGTCTCTCGCAGGCCGCGAGAACTCCAGCGTCCTCGCCGCGTTACGTCCGCATGTCCGATTTCATGACCCTCGCGGCGCTGGCCGGCGAGGAGGAAATGTGCACGCGCTGCCCCCTCTATCGCAGCGCGACGCAAGCCGTGCCAGGCGAGGGGCCGAGGGGCGCACGGGTGATGCTCGTCGGCGAGCAGCCCGGCGACGCCGAGGACCTGTCAGGCCGCCCTTTTGTCGGCTCCGCCGGGCGGCTGCTCGACAAGGCGCTGGCCAAGGTCCATCTGCCGCGCGACGAATGTTTCGTCACCAACGCCGTGAAGCATTTCAAATTCGAGCCGCGCGGCAAGCGCCGCCTGCACAAGAGGCCCGACGCCGGCGAGATCGACGCCTGCCGCTGGTGGCTCACGCAGGAGCGCGCGCTGGTCCAGCCCGGTCTCGTCGTCGCCATGGGCGCAACCGCCATTCGCGGAGTCCTGGGGCGCTCCGAAACCGTCGCGCGGCTGCGGGGCAGGCTGATCGATCTCGACGCCCACGCCAAATTCCTCGCCACCATCCACCCGTCTTTTCTGCTGCGCCTCCAGGAGGAAGAGGATAAGCGGAGGGAGTGGGCGCGTTTCTTAAGCGATCTGGAAGTCGCGGCGGAATGGGCGCGCGCGGGCGATGGAATGCAAATGAATGCGTAGAGCATTATTTTTACTGGCTGTTTTTGTCTGCATTCCCGCGTGGGCCGAGCTTCTCACGCTGGACGAGGCGGAGCCGGAGCTTCGCGCGTCGCTGAAGATTGGCGGCAAGGAATATTCCCTGCCCGTCAAATTGCTGCGCAGCGCGGCCGCCCCTCGGGGGGACGTTCTGCTTGTCGATGTCGCGCAGCAAAGCGACCTGACGGACACGGCGCTCGCGCGCGGCATGAGCGTCGCGACTCTTGATCTCGGCGCCCTTCCGGCGCCCGCCCGCGCCGGGGCGCTTCGCGATCTGCTGCCCCGGCTGCGCGAGAAGAGCGGCGCTACGCGCATTCTCGGACGCGGAGCCGGTCCGGCGGCGGAGGCGCTGATCGAGGCCGGCGCGCTTTTCGACGGCCTGCTGATCCACCGCGCCGAGCCTTTCGCTGTCCCGATCGACCCGCGCGGCCCCAAGATCATCGAGACCTTCGGCTCCGAAGCCTATTGGCGCCCCGGCGTCGCGGCGAACGAAACGGAGGCGGCGGAAGGCGCGAACCGACGCCGCTTCTTCATCGCCGGAACGGCGCAGGCCGGCGCCGTCAATTGCGCCGCGCCGATCAATTCGCGCGCGAGCGGGCCGGCGCTGCGGGCCATGCTCGTCGCGCTGGACGAATGGACGAAAGGGATGAAGCCCCCGGCCTCGCGCGCGCCGCGCGCGCATGGCGCCGCCCTCGTTCCGGCCGAATCCCTCGTCTGGCCGAAAATCCCCGGCCTGCCGCAGGCGCCTCCGGGCGAACGGCTTGTCCCCAGGATCGACGCGGATGGCAATGAGACTTCGGGCCTGCGCCTGCCGGATCATGTGCTGCCGATCGCGACCTTCACCGCTTTCGCCGCGCAAAAAGACAGGGGCGGCCCATTTTGCGCGGCGGGCGCGGCGATCCCTTTTGCCTCGACCAGGGCCGACCGGGAAAAGACGGGCGATCCCCGCCCCTCCCTCATCGAGCGCTATGGCTCGCGCGCCTATTTCGTGGCGACCATGCGCGTCGTCGCGGACAAGCTCGTCAAGGAGCGGCTGCTTTTGAAGGAAGACGCCGACGCCTATGTCAAGGCGGCGAGGCAGGCGCCGTTTTAAGCCGCCGTTCATCATTTCGGGGAGCATAAGGCTGGACGGCGGCTCCCGGACCGCTTCCGCTTGGCTCGCACGACCACGTCAAGCCGCGCCGCGAGCGCGACTTTATCTCATTCCCACTGGCGGGCTAAGGCGTCGGTTGTCGCAGGACGCTTGCGCCATGTTCGAGCGTATCGCCGGCGCGTTCCCCGACATTCTCGAAATGCTCGCTCAGATTTTCGCGCGTGCGCGGGTCGACAATGGCGAAGGGCGTCGCGACCGCCGCGCCGGCCGCGGCGCCAACGGTCGAGGCGGCGCCTGCGGCGACGAGGCCGATCTTCTCGCCGACGCCCGCCTGGCCGTCGCTCAGGGTCTGGCCGGTCGCGAGCCGCGCGCCGATGGAGCGCACCACCGCCGGCGCCTCGGCGAATTTCGTATGGCCGAGCGCATCGCCGCCGCCCGACGAGACGTCGGTGAGGTCGACGACCTGGATGTCGTCTTGCGCAAGCACGTCGCGATAGGGCTCGGCATTGGGATCGACCGCGCCGAGCCGCGGCTTGTCGCCCCAGACGCGCTTGGACACGGCGAGCGCCTCGTCGTCGCGCGAGACGAAGAGCGTGAAGAGCGAGGGCCGCACGCCCATCGCCCGGATCTGGCGCCGGAACACGTCGAAATCCACGTCGGGCGCCGCGAGCATGACGTTCTTGATCTTCGGCGGCAGACCCCTGTTGCGGATCGCCATCTGACGCAGCGCTTCGAGCGTCACCCAATTGCCCATGGAATGCGCGAGGATGGAGACTTCTCCCACATTCGGATCGCGCGAAAGGGCCTGCAGAACCGCCTCCAGCGAGTCGCGGGAGTAGTTCGCGCTCTCATGGTCGTAGCCATATTGCAGCAGCTTGCCGCGCGAGGGCCAGGTGAAGAGCACGGGCAGAACAGGCGCGGCGGAATCATGCGCGATCTGCGCGAAGCGATAGACGGCTTCGGCGAAGCGCGTGTTATAGCCATGGACGAAGACGAGCGCCTGCCGCCTGGGCGTCTTCGCGATGCGCCGGTCGAACTCCGCGAGCGCCGCCGACTCGCTCAGAATGCGCGCCTCGACCGTGGTGAAGCTCTGCATCGGATTGGCCGTATCGCCCTCCGGCCACTGAACCTCGCCCACCTTGCGATAGGCGTCGGGCGGGATCGACACGGTGATCTCGGCGAAAGAGAGCGTCGCGCCGCGCTCGCCGGAAAACATTTCGCCGGGCGCCGTCTCATCCGGCGCGCGCGTCGTCGCGACGAGCATATGCACAAGGCTCGCGCCAGCGACTTCCTGATGCGTGGGGATCAGCACGCCATGCGGCCGTCCCGCGCAGGCCGCCGCGCCGAGGAGAAGGACGGCCGCCAGAGCGCGCTGCGCAAAAGCGGGAACCCGTTTTTCGCATGGAGCGCGCTCTGAACCTTCAGGAACGATCGCGTTGTCTGCGTTCAGGCGATTCCACCCAAACGTAGCGCGATCTACGCAGAAGCGAACGATCCGCATGAAAGGAGGCATGCAACAAAGCCGGTTGAGAGAAGAAGGACGCGCGCAAACGCCTTGAACGAAGTCGCTATCAGATTTATGGCGCCAATGTGGCCTGTGCGCCGGCGCACATACGTCAAGCGCCAGAGCGCTTAATGATTTCCGCGTTCGCCTAAAGAAGGCGGATGTCGGAAGCGGGGCTGGAATGGGGCATGCTTCCGGCCGAGGCGGGAGGAAGGCTTCCCCAGCTCCCATCCTCCCGCCTTTCTTCTTTTTAATCGCCCGACAAGCGTCAGTCGTTCGGCGCGAGCATCTTCTCGGGTCGCACGATCTCGTCGAACTCCGCTTCCGTCACCTTGCCCGAGGCGAGCGCCTCTTCCTTGAGGCTCGTGCCGTTCTTATGCGCGGCGCGGGCGATCTTGGAGGCCGCGTCGTAACCGATTTTCGGCGCGAGCGCGGTGACGAGCATCAGCGAGCGCTCGAGGAAACGCTTGATGTTGGCCTCGTCCGCCTCGATGCCGTCGACGCAGCGGGTGATGAAGCTGTTGACGCCGTCGGCGAGCAGGATCGTCGATTCCAGCAGCGCGAATCCGACGACGGGCTTCAGCACATTGAGCTCAAGATGGCCCTGCGAGGCCGCGAAGGTGATCGTCGCATTGTTGCCGAAGACGCGCGTGCAGACCATGGTCAGCGACTCGACCTGAGTCGGATTGACCTTGCCCGGCATGATGGACGAGCCCGGCTCGTTCTCGGGCAATTTCAGTTCCGCGAAGCCCGCGCGCGGGCCGGAGCCCAGCAGACGAATGTCGCAGGCGATCTTGTAGAGGCCCGACGCCAGCGCATTCATGGAGCCATGCGCGAAGACGATGGCGTCATGCGCCGCGAGCGCCTCGAATTTGTTGGGCGCCGAGACGAAAGGCAGACCCGTCTGCTGCGCGACATGCGCCGCGACTTCCTCGCCGAATCCCTTGAAGGTGTTCACGCCCGTGCCGACCGCGGTGCCGCCCTGCGCGAGCGCGAGGAGATCGGGCAGCGCCGCGCGGATGCGGGCCGCCCCATATTTCGCCTGCGCGGCGTAGCCGGAAAATTCCTGGCCGAGCGTCACCGGCGTCGCGTCCTGCAGATGGGTGCGGCCGATCTTGACGATATGGGCGAATTGCGAGGCCTTGCGCTCGAAGGCCGCCTGCAGCCGCTCGACGGCGGGCAGCAGCTTGCCGGAAATGGCGAGCGCGCCGGCGATATGGATTGCGGTGGGAAAGCTGTCGTTCGAGGACTGGCCCAGATTGACGTGATCGTTGGGATGCACGGGCGACTTGGAGCCGCGCGGCGCGCCGAGCGTTTCATTCGCCCGGTTCGCGATCACCTCGTTGACGTTCATGTTGGTCTGCGTGCCGGAGCCGGTCTGCCAGACGACGAGCGGAAAATGCTCGTCGAGCTTGCCCTCGATGACTTCCTGCGCGGCGGCCGAAATGGCGTCGGCGATTTCCTTCTTCAGCAGGCCCTTCTTCTCGTTCGCCTTCGCGGCGGCGAGCTTCACCCGCGCGAGCGCATGGATGATCTCGATCGGCATACGGTCGCCGCCGATGGGGAAATTCTCGCGCGAACGCTGCGTCTGCGCGCCCCAATAGGCCCAGGACGGCACGGCGATGTCGCCAAAGGAATCGCGTTCAATGCGGCTGTCTTCTGTCATCGGTCTCGCTCGAAAGGCGCGCGGAGGCGGCCGCGCTGAATGCCGGAATCCTGATTTTTGCAGCGCGCTCTATGCGGCATTTCCGCCGTTGGTTCAATCTCGTCCGGCCGTGGACAAGGCCGAGGCCCGCGTCTCGCCGTCCCGCCCCGAGGCTGCGGGCAGCGACATGAGCTCGGCGAGGCGGTTACGCGCGCGATTGACCCGGCTCTTCATCGTGCCGGGCGCGCAGCCGCAAATTTCGGCGGCCTCCTCATAGGACATGCCCGAGGCGGCGACGAGGATCAACGCCTCGCGCTGGTCCAGGGGCAATTTTTGCAGCGCCTCGCGGAAATCCAGAAAGTCCATGTGGGCGTGCTGGGATTCCGGCGCGATCAGCCGCGCGGCGGCCGCCCCGTCCGGGTCCGGCGCCTCGCGGCGGCGCTTGCGGAACTCGCTGTAATAGATGTTGCGCAGGATGGTGAAGAGCCAGGCGGTGAGATTGGTGCCTTCCGCGAAGGAGCCGAGGCTCCCCCACGCCTTGACCAGCGTCTCCTGGACGAGGTCGTCGGCGCGGTCGGCGTTGCCGCAGATCGAGACCGCGAAGGCGCGCAGGCTCGGTATGGCCGCGATGAGATCGGCCTTCAGACTCTGTCCGTCCTGTGAACTCGGTCCGTCTGCGTTCACTCTCTCTCCCCGGGCGCCCCCCTCGACAGGCCCGAGGATATCATATTCTTTTCCAACTGGTTCAGAAGATTCAGGAAGCGGTCGGGAACCGGCTGGGCCACGAGATCGTCGTAGAGATTCTGAAGCTCCTTGCCGATCGCGTCGCCAAAATCGACATTCCGCATATTCTTGTCGTTCCTCTCGGAAACGCAAAGGCCCACGCTGGTCGCGTCCCGGCCGTTCGCGTTCAAATCCTTCTCCGTCAGGCCGCTCGCCTCGCGCCGATTGGCGCGGCTCGTTCCTGCGGCGCTCGACCCCAGCCCCGCGGCGATGGCCGCCACGCTGCGAGGGAGCTGTCCGGAGAAGTGACGCTTCTCGGCGCGATCGTCGTCGGACGACGCGCGCGCGGCGGCGTTCTCCGGAATGTTTTTCACCATGGAGCCCCCAATTCCCAATGCCATGATTTTCTGTGGCGGACCGTTTTCGTCGCGCGATATAGTGCGCTGCACGGAAAGCAAAACGCCGCGCTCAGGGATTGGTTCCTTAAATTGTGCGGGTTGTTTTGACGCAGTCGTCACGGTTGACCTCCTTTCCGTCTTCGCGGCCGCCTCCGGAGTGGCGTAACATGTCGGTTTCACGAGAGATTTCAGGTCACCTGCCTTATCTGCGCCGTTTCGCGAGGGCTCTTGTCGGAACACGCGAGGGCGGCGACGCCTTTGTGATGGCGACGCTTGAAGCCATTGTCGGCGACCCTCAAAAACTCCAGGAAAACGAGGATCTTAGGATCTCCCTCTACAAGTGCTTCCTGCGCGTGTGGGGCTCCGCCCCGGTCAATCTCCGCTCCGCTCCCGCCGGCGGCCTTGAGGATGACGGCGCCCGCCGCAATCTCGACGGCATTTCGCTGCGGCCGCGCGTCGCCTTTCTGTTGCACGCGCTGGAAGGGTTCGATCTCGAGCAGGTCGCCGACACGCTCGATGTCTCGGAACGGGACGCCGCCGCCCTCATCGACGCGGCCAACGCCGAAATCGCCGATCAGATTGCGACAGAAGTCCTCATCATAGAGGACGAGCCCCTGATCGCGCATGATCTGCGCAGCATTGTGGAGGAACTGGGGCATAGCGTCGTCGGCATGGCGCGCACCCACCGCGAAGCCGTCGCCGCCATCGAAACGGTCCAGCCGGGGCTGATCCTCGCCGACATTCAGCTCGCCGACGGCAGTTCCGGGCTGGACGCCGTGAACGAGATTCTCGGCGCGCTGTCGACTCCGGTGATTTTCGTCACCGCCTATCCCGAGCGCTTTCTGACCGGCGCCCCGCCCGAGCCCGCCTTCCTCGTCACCAAGCCCTTCAGCGTCGAAAGCCTGAAGGCCATCATCAGCCAGGCTTTATTTTTCAACCGCAGGTCGCACAAGCGCGAGGCCTGAGCCGGTGTGGAAAAAGGTCGGGTTTACGGAAGTAAGTATTATCCCTGATAGGTTTTTGGTCCTTCACAAGCTTGGCTACGTAGATTCCACGATTGCAGAAACCTTGGCCAATTAGGCAAGTTATACGCGTGGGCGCTGGGGGCAAAAGAGGCGACCATGCAGGAAGTAGCGAAGAAGTCCAATCGAGGCTTCGCCTCGATGGATCCCGAGAAGCAACGCGCGATCGCGCGCAAGGGCGGCCAGAGCGTCCCTGACGAAAAGCGCAGCTTCTCCCAGAATCCCGAGCTTGCGGCGCGCGCCGGGCGCAAGGGCGGGCAGAGCGTCAATCCGGCGAAGCGCAGCTTCTCTCGCGATCACAATCTCGCGTCGGAAGCGGGCCGTAAGGGCGGTCACGCCTCTCACGGCGGCGGGCAGAAGCGGGCGTCGGCTTAAGAGGCGACCCCACCGAAAAACATTAGGCGGCGTAGGGCTTCGAGCGCTGCGCGATAAGTGAGTAAAGCGCGTCATGGTCTCGCGTGGCGCGGATGGTTGCGACAAGGCCAGGGTCGCGAAGCATCCGCGCCGCGCAGGCGAGCGCCTTCAGATGGTCCGCGCCGGACGATTCGGGCGCGATCAGAAGAAACACCAGATCGACCGGCGCGCCGTCGAGCGCCTCGAACTCCACCGGCCGCTCGAGCCGGGCGAAAATCCCGAAAATGGATTTGACCTTCGCAAGCTTGCCATGCGGAATGGCGATGCCTTCGCCGATTCCCGTCGAGCCCAGACGCTCGCGATGCAGCAGCGCGTCGAAGATCTCGCGCGCCGGGAGTCCCGAAAGCTTCGCCGCCCGGTCGCTCAGCTCCTGAAGCAATTGCTTCTTGTTCGTCGCCTTCAAATTGGCGATGACTGCTTCCGGCGTGACAAGATCCGTGAGCCGCATGCGACGCCCTATCCGTTCAAGCGTTGGAGAACCCGCCCTTCACCTGGGCGGCAGCGCCCGTGAAGGAAATCGCAAGATACATGCCGAGGAAGCCGCGATTATGTCGCCGCGGCGGCGTTCTCTTCTCCCGCGGGAAAGCGCCTTCTTTGACGTTATTCGCCGGCGGGAGCGTCGATCCAACCGATATTGTTGTCGCTGCGCCGGTAGACAATATTCACCCGGCCGGTATTTGCGTGACGAAAGACGAGAACCGGGGCCCCCGAAAGGTCGAGGTCGAGCACGGCGGCGGAAACCGAGAGGCGGCGCAGCTTGGTGGTCGTTTCGGCGACGACGGCGGGGCTGAACTCGGCCGGGGCTTCGCTCTCCTGATCGGGCGCCTGGAGCACCTGATAGGGAGCCTCCTCCGCCTCATGGGCGTGCCCGTCATGGTGGCTCTTGAGCCGCTCCTTGTAGCGGCGAAGGCGCTTTTCCAGGCGGTCGGCGGCCTGGTCGAACGTCGCATAGGGCTCCTGGCCGCGGCCGTCCGCCTGGAGGACGATGCCGGAAGTAAGATGCAGGCTGCAATCGGCGCGATAGCCGGAGCCTTCGGGCGCGATCGTGACGTGGCCGCTGACGCCGCCGTCGAAATATTTGGACGTCGCCTGCTCCAGGCGCTGCGTGACATGCAAGCGCAGCGCCTCGCCGATATTCATGTTCTTGCCTGAAACTCTCAGCGACATGTCGTTTTCGCCCTTTCCGACAGCGGCGGGTCGTCGCGGCCGAGACGGAAGCCGTCTTCTCCGCGCGCCGACGCCGATTACGGATGTTATGATCCCAATTGCCCGAGCGCCCGTCTCGAACAGGTTGACCCGGCGCCTGCGGACCCCGCCTGGCGCCGCAAAATTCGGCGCAGCGTTAGAAGCCTATGCGCGCGAAGTCAATGGGCGCCGCGGCAGGGGCCAGGGCTATCGCATTTGACCGAGGACGGATCTGGCGAAGGCGTCGGACCATCCCGAGCGTTTTCGCTTCCGGCGGATGGAGATTTCGGGCCGTGAGCGTTTGAGGACATTGAGGGCGAGCTTGCGGATGGTCGCGAGATTTTCCGCCCCGTTGTCCTTGCGGTTACGGGCCCTGTCCTCGTCGAAGGTCACGTCCAGCACCCAGTGCACGCCGTTCTCGATGCTCCAGTGGGCGCGGACCGCCCTGGCGAAAG
Source organism: Methylocystis sp. JAN1 (assembly GCF_052186135.1). Taxonomy (GTDB): domain Bacteria; phylum Pseudomonadota; class Alphaproteobacteria; order Rhizobiales; family Beijerinckiaceae; genus Methylocystis. Next base: position 300,219 of record NZ_CP181499.1, read on the forward strand.
CTTCGGCGGACAGCTTCGCGGAAGACAGGTAATAGCGGCAAGATCGCGTGGTCCTGCCCTCGCGCTCGACCCTTGCATCGATCCGCCCGATGGTCGAAAGCCCCGGCATCGCCGGGCGATCCTTGTCGCCCTTTGGAAACAGCCAGCCGACATCGTGAACGACCGCGTGGCGGCGCGTTTCCACCCGGCCATGATCGGCGTCCGTCGTCTCGAAGGTCTCGGCGACGACGGACGCAGGGTCGGCGAAAAACGTCTCGACATCCTCGAGCGTCGCCGGGCGATTGGCCTTGAGCGCGAACAGCCAGTCGCCGCCGCGATCGAGCACTTTCTGCGCCGTCGGGGCGTTGCAGTGGATGGCGTCGGCGGTCACCAGCGCGCCGGTCAGGTCGAGCAGGTCGATCAGCGCCCGCGCCGCGGTGATCTCGTTGCCGCCGTCCGTCACCGCCTTCTGGCCGATGACCAGCTTGGCGTCGGCGGCGAAGGCCGTCACCACATGCAGCGCCGAGGCGCCTTTGGCCTTGTCGAAGGAGCGGCGCAGCGTCTTGCCGTCGATGGCGACGACGCCGGCGCCATCCTCTCCCAGCGCCTCCAGAAAGCGCCCGAAACAGGCTGCCAGCGCCTCCGGATCGATCTGCCGGAACAGTCGCGAGAACGTGTCGTGGCTCGGCAAGCCGTTCTCAAGGCTCAGGAACTCCCGGAACAGCTCCTCCCGGTCCTCCGCGAAGTCGGCAAATTCGACGCAGCCCTCGCAGCCGCAGATCGACGCCGTCAGCGCAATCATCAGAATATCCAGCAACTCGTGACGGGTGGCGTTGCCGCTCCGCGGATCGGGAACATCCCGCAAGATCGTGATCAACAGGCTCATCGGCTCCTCGCGAATCAGAACCAATGACAGAATCCATTCCAACGCCCCGCGCTACCTCATTTCGTCAAATGCGATTCCCCTGCGGCAGGGGCCGTCAGCCAGTTGTTTGCTGCGCGCCTGAAGGCGCGCGGTCCAAAAGGCGCCCCCGGACCGCGCGCCTTCAGGCGCGCATCCTCACAGGCGCGGCTGCGCCCGGTCTGTCCGGCGGCTAATGCGCGTGCTCGCGAGCGAGCGCCATCTTGGCGCGGCGGCGATCGACCGAGGAGGGAATCCGCAGACTGTCTCGATATTTGGCGACGGTGCGCCGGGCGATGTCGATATTGATCGCCTTGAGCCGCGCGACGATCGCGTCGTCGGAAAGCACCTCGTCGGCGGTCTCCTTGTCGATCATCTGCTTGATGCGGAAACGCACCGATTCGGCCGAATGCGCCTCGCCGCCGGTCGTCGTCGCGATGGAGGCGGAGAAGAAGTATTTCAGCTCGAAGACGCCGCGCGGCGTCATCATATACTTGTTGGAGGTGACGCGAGAGACGGTTGATTCGTGCATGCCGATGGCGTCGGCGATGGTGCGCAGATTGAGCGGCCGCAAATGCTCGACGCCCTTGGCCAGGAACGCATCCTGCAGGCGCACGATCTCGGACGCGACCTTGAGGATCGTCTTTTGACGCTGCTCCAGGCTCTTGGTCAGCCAGTTGGCGTTCTGCAGGCAAGTCGAGATGAAGGTCTTGTCGGCGTCGCGCGCATGGGCGGAGACTTTCGCCGCATAGCTGTGATTGACGAGCACCCTGGGCAGAGCCTCCGAATTCAGCTCGACATGCCAGGAGCCGTCGGGGGCGGCGCGCACGATGACGTCGGCGACGAGCGGCTGGATCGGCGCGTCTCCGAAGGCGCGGCCGGGCTTGGGGTCGAGGCCGCGCAGTTCGGCGGCCATGTCGGCGATGTCGTCCATGTCCACGCCGCAGAGCCGGGAGAGCTGAGCGAAGTCGCGCTTGGCGACGAGCGGCAGATTGGCGACGAAGGCCTGCATCGCCGGATCGTAGCGGTCCCGCTCCTTGAGCTGGATCGCCAGGCACTCCGCGAGATCGCGCGCGCCCACGCCGGAAGGGTCGAAGCTCTGGACGAGCGCGAGAACCGTCTCCGCTTCGGCCGGGTCCGCGTCGAGCCGGCCGGCGATGTCCTCAAGGCTCTCACGCAGATAGCCGGTCTCGTCGATCCCGTCGATGATCGCCTGGCCGATGAGGCGGCGGCGCGGATCCGGGCAGGCGAGGGCGAGCTGTTCGGCGAGATGGTCGTGCAGGCTCGGCCGCGAGGCGACATAGGCTTCGAGATTGGGCGCCTCGCCATCGCCGCCGCCGCCCGCGGCGCCGGTCCAGGAAGTGGCGGAGAGGCCTGCGCCCTCCAGCGCCTCGCGCGGCGCCTCCGCGGCCACGGCCGGACCGTCGGGCTCGAACGCGTTGCTCAGATCGGCGCCGAGATCCGACGAAAGGGTTGCGGCGTCGACAGCGAGGGAATCGCGCGCCCAGTCGCCTTCACGCGGTTCGCCTTCGAAAGCTTCGCCGGGAGCGGGAAAATCCTCGGCGCTCTTGGCGGCCGCGTCGCTCCCCGGCCCCTCACCGGCATGGTCGCCTTCCTGCGCCTCCAGGAGCGGATTGCGCTCCAGTTCGTCATGGAGAAAGGCGGAAAGCTCCAGATTGGAGAACTGCAGCAGCTTGATCGCCTGCAGGAGCTGCGGCGTCATCACCAGGGCCTGGCCCTGCCGCATCATCAGCTTTGTCGAAATCGCCATGAGCCAACTCGCACGCTGCCAACCGCTCTCTTTGCGGCCTGTTTTTTGCTTATAGCACGGAGCGGGAGCCTGGGCAGGACCAAATAGGCGGCGCCGGGCGGGACGAAACGCCCAAGGGTTAATCAACAATCAAGCAAAAAGCCTGCGTCCTCGCGACATTGCTTGTTTTGGCGCCCGCGGCGCGGCGTTCAACGTTCATCAACCGGGCCTCGAACGGCGGCGCCGGTCGACGGAGAGCGGCGCAATTCAACCTACATGCGGAAATCCTCGCCGAGATAGATGCGCCGTACGTCCGGATTGGCGACGATCTCCTCGGGCGGGCCCTCGGTCAGGACGTGACCATTGTAGATGATGTAGGCGCGGTCGGTGAGGCCGAGCGTTTCGCGCACGCTGTGGTCGGTGATGAGGACGCCGATGCCGCGCGCCTTCAGATGCCGCACGAGATCCTGAATGCCGCCGACCGCGATCGGGTCGATACCGGCGAAAGGTTCGTCGAGCAGCATGAAGGACGGATGGCCCGCCAGCGCGCGGGCGATCTCGCAGCGGCGCCGTTCGCCGCCAGAAAGAGCGATGGCGGGGCTCTCGCGCAGGCGCGTCAGCCGCATTTCGTCGAGCAGCCCGTCGAGCTCCTCTTCGCGCTTCCTGGGGTCGGGCTGGGTGATCTCCAGCACGGCGCGAATATTGTCCTCGACCGACAGACCCCGGAAAACCGAGGCTTCCTGCGGCAGATAGCCGATGCCGAGCCGCGCCCGGCGATACATGGGCAAGGGCGTCACGTCATAGCCGTCGAGCGAGATGACGCCCTTGTCGGGCTTCACGAGCCCGGTGATCATATAGAAGACCGTGGTCTTGCCGGCTCCGTTGGGACCGAGCAGGCCCACGGCCTCTCCGCGCTTCACATGGAGGCTGACATCCTCCACCACGCGGCGCGATTTGTAGGACTTTGCGAGATTATGGACGGAGAGCATGCCCTCCCCGTCGTAACCGGAACCTTCCAGATAGGCCCCGGCGGAGAAGCCCTCTCGCCCGTCGTCGCCGCCGCTCCTGGCCTGCGCCCAGGTAGGAGCGTCTTCGGGAGGGGCGCCTGAATTTTCAGCAGACGGGTCGCCGCGCCAGTCGGCTTCCGCCAGATCGTCCGCCTTGTGCGACCGGACCTTTTCCAGGCGCGCCCGCGCCGAGCCGAGCGCCCCGGCGAGGGAATGCGCGGCGTCGCGGAGACGGGTGGCGAAGGCGGCGAATTGGCTCAAGGGGCTCCCGTCGCAGAGGGAAGAAAAATATCCGCTGCCGCGGCGCGCCCATCCTTCCCGTCAGGCGCCGACGGCGCTTCCTAGCGCAAGCTCGAACGCGCCGCCAGAGGACGCGCCGTCGCGCTGGCGGCCCGGCCATCAGGCCCAGGGGCGGGACTGCGCGGAAGCCTTTTCGAAAGCGTCGATCTTGTCGGCCTTCTGCAGGGTCAGGCCGATATCGTCGAGCCCGTTGAGCAGGCAGTGCTTGCGGAAGGGATCGATGTCGAATCTGATCACGCCGCCGTCGGGGCCGCGAATCTCCTGGGCTTCGAGGTCGACGGTCAGCGTGGCGTTGGCGCCGCGCCTGGCGTCGTCGAAAAGCCTGTCGAGCTCCGCCTGCGTCACCTTGATCGGCAGAATGCCGTTCTTGAAGCAGTTGTTGTAGAAGATGTCCGCGAAGCTCGTCGAGACGATGCAGCGCAAGCCGAAGTCGAGCAGCGCCCAGGGGGCGTGCTCGCGCGAAGAGCCGCAGCCGAAATTATCGCCGGCGATCAGGATCGTCGCCTTGCGATAGGCCGGCTGGTTCAGGACGAAATCCGGATTCTCCGAGCCGTCCTCGCGATAGCGCATCTCCGAGAAGAGGCCCTTTCCGAGGCCGGTGCGCGCGATCGTCTTCAGATATTGCTTCGGAATGATCATGTCCGTGTCGACATTCATGATCGGCAGCGGCGCGGCGACCCCCGTCAGCGTGGTGAACTTGTCCATATTCCTCGGCCTGGCGCGTTGGTTTGATTGACGCGCCCTTTAGCAAATTGCCCGGCCCAGGCAAAGGGCCGTCCAGCCGACGCGCACATTGCCGTAGCCCGTGTGCTGGCCCCTGCGCCTGGCCATACGCGAAGCCGGCGGCTCCATAGACGAGGAGGGTCGGGCGACCAAGAAGCCGGCGCGGCCGCGCAGCGCGCCGAACCGGTTGAGGGAGACGCCGATTTCCGGAGGGCGCGAGCGGGACGAGGATTCCCCCGCGGGGGCGCGGCCGCGCCCCGCGACTCCGTTCGGGTGGAAAGCGTTTCAGCTTTTTTGGCTGCGGCGATTTCCGACCGCTTGCATTTCATGCCGGCGGAAAGCGCGCTAAGGTGAGGCCGAGGGCAGAGTTTCAGGCGACGAATGATCCCGCAAAACTGGCTCGTCGAAGCAATCGGCTATCTCGCCGCGGCGGCGAACGTGTTCGTCTTCGTGTCGAACACGATGATCCCCCTGCGCATCGCGGCCATCGCCGCGAACGCGCTCTTTGCGGCCTATTTCTTCCTCAAGGGCTATTATCCGCTTTTCGCCCTCAACGCCTTCATGGCGCCCATCAACGTCTTCCGCCTTCATCAGATGCGACGGCTCATCCTCGACGTGCGCCACGCGACGCAACAGGCGGCCGAGGGCGAGTTCGATTACGAATGGCTGCGGCCCTATATGAAGCCGCTCAAGATTCCCGCAGGCTTCACGCTCCACCGCAAGGGCGACCTGTCGGAGGAAGCCTATATCATCGTGAAGGGCGAGATCTTGCTGCTCGAGCCCAATGTCACGCTTAAAGCAGGCGCCTTTTTTGGGGAGATGGGCTTGTTCACGGAGGAGAACCGGCGCACGGCCACGGTCGTCGCGGCGACCGAGGTTGAACTCCTCTGCGTGCGTTACGACGAATTGCTGGAGCTCGCGGCGCAGAATCCACGATTTGGCTTCTATCTCATGAAGCTGATGATGCGGCGCATGCAGCACAATGTGGAGCTGGCGCGGGAGGGGGCGGCGGCGAAGGAGAAGCCCGTTACGGCCGAAAACAGGACGGACGCCTGACGTGTGGTCCCCGCCACGCCCGCGCTTGTCGCGGGCGTCCGCGCTCCGCCGTTTCGATTGCGCGCGCGGATGGCCGGGACAAGCCCGGCCATGACGGCTAGGATCGGCGCAACGACAAGATGGTCGCCCCCGCGTGGGGCGAAAGGTCAAGGGAAGACATGTCCGAGAAGCTCTATCTCGTCCCCGAAACGTGGAAAGACGCCCGCATCGACGAAGAGGCCTATCGCGCGCTTTACGAAGAGTCGCAGAGAGACCCGCAAGGCTTCTGGGCGCGGGAGGCGCAGCGGATCGACTGGATCACGCCCTTTTCGAAGGTGAAGCATACGAGCTTCGACCTGCATAACGTCTCGATCAGATGGTTCGAGGACGGGACGACCAATGTCGCGATGAACTGCGTCGACCGGCATCTTCCCGAACGCGCGCGCCAGACCGCGATCATCTGGGAAGGCGACGATCCCGCCCAAAGCAAGCACATCACCTACGCCGAGCTGCACGAACATGTCTGCCGCTTTGCAAACGTGCTCAAGAAGCACGGCGTCAAGAAAGGCGACCGCGTCACCATCTATCTGCCGATGATCCCCGAGGCCGCCTACGCCATGCTGGCCTGCGCGCGCATCGGCGCGATTCACTCGGTGGTCTTCGGCGGCTTCTCGCCGGAGGCGCTCGCGGGCCGCATCGAGGATGCGCAATCCGACGTCATCGTCACCGCCGACGAGGGCCTGCGCGGCGGGCGCAAGGTTCCGCTCAAAGCCAATGTCGACGCCGCGCTCGAAAAGGTGGAAGCGAAGAGCGTCATCGTCGTCACGCGCACGGGCGCCGACATTGACTGGCTTCCCGGCCGCGACTTCCGCTACGAGGACGAGGCGGCGCGCGTTCACGCCGACTGCCCCTATGCGGAGATGGGCGCGGAGGACCCGCTCTTCATCCTCTATACGTCGGGCTCGACCGGCAAGCCGAAGGGCGTGCTGCATACGACAGGCGGTTATCTCGTCCATACGTCGCTGACGCATGAACTCGTCTTCGACTATCGCGAGGGCGACATTTACTGGTGCACGGCCGATGTCGGCTGGGTGACGGGGCACAGCTATATCGTCTACGGCCCGCTCGCGAACGGCGCGACCACGCTCATGTTCGAAGGCGTGCCGAATTATCCGACCGTCTCCCGCTTCTGGGAGGTGGTCGACAAGCATGGCGTGAACATCTTCTACACCGCGCCGACCGCGATCCGCGCCTTGATGGCCGCCGGCGAGGAGCCGGTGAAGAAATCGGGCCGGAAATCGCTGCGGCTTCTGGGCTCGGTCGGCGAGCCGATCAATCCTGAAGCCTGGGAATGGTATCACCGCGTGGTGGGCGAAGGGCGCTGCCCCATCGTCGACACGTGGTGGCAGACGGAAACGGGCGGCATTCTCATCGCGCCGCTGCCAGGTGCGACAGACCTGAAGCCGGGATCCGCGACGCGGCCCTTTTTCGGGGTCTTTCCCGAGATCGTGGACGCCTCGGGGAAGGTGCTGGAGGGCTCCTGCGAGGGCAATCTCGTCATCGCCGATTCATGGCCGGGACAGGTGCGCACCGTCTATGGCGACCATGAGCGCTTTGCGCAAACCTACTTCTCGACCTATCCCGGCAAATATTTCACGGGCGACGGCGCGCGACGCGACGCGGACGGCTATTATTGGATCACCGGCCGCGTCGACGACGTCATCAACGTCTCCGGCCACCGCCTCGGCACGGCGGAAATCGAAAGCGCGCTCGTCGCGCACGACAAGGTCTCGGAAGCCGCCGTCGTCGGCTATCCACACGACCTGAAGGGGCAGGGCATCTACGCCTATGTGACGCTGATGGAGGGCGCCCATCCGACCGAGCATCTGCGCAAGGAACTGGTCAAATGGGTGCGTGAGGAAATCGGTCCTATCGCGACTCCCGACGTGATCCAGTTCGCCCCGGGCCTCCCCAAGACCCGCTCGGGCAAGATCATGCGACGGATTTTACGCAAGATCGCGGAAGGCGAGTTTGGCGCGCTGGGCGATACGTCGACGCTGGCGGACCCGGGGGTCGTGGAGGAGCTGGTGCGGGGGAAGCCTTCCTAGAGCGCGGCTCGCGAAAAAGCGGGAACCGGTTTTTCGCGTGAAGCGCGTCCTAAACCTTTGGCCTGCGTTCAGGCGATTCCGGCTGAACGCAGGCAGCGCGATCTAACCTCCTCGTCCATGCAGCCTTTACAAGGTCTTGGCTCGAGTCGCCCCCGCATTCGGCCACTTGCGAGCCGATCCTACATTCGGGATCGCCCCGCCGAACTGCATAGCTACGTCATGTCGCGGGATTGACGCGCTCTCCGCCTCTCGCTCGTCGTTCTGACGATCGCGAAAAAGACCCAGCCGGCAAAAAGCAAAAGGCCGATAATCAATTTCGTGAAGAAAGTTATGCCGTGCAATAAATAAACGCTAATCATCAAGACAAGCGTGACCAACGTTATGATTTTCATGTTCAGCATGATTACCTCCCAGCTGGTCGGAGCGTCTCTTTCCCCGGCGAAGGTCATGCCTGCGGCGTCGAGAGCGGCGCAGATGGCGGCGGGAGTCGCGGCGATCGGCTGGCGGGCTCCTCTCGCAAAATCCCATGACGTTCGGGACGGACATCTTGAACGCGGAGGCCAAATCTCCCATGACCAGTCCATAGGCGTGCGCGCGGCCTTGCCTCGGGCGGGAAGAATCACCAATTTGCGCCCGTCGCACTTTTATTGTTGACACGCATTGCATGATTCATGCGCACGCTACCACGTTATGCGCAATGCGCAACTTGGAAACGTCACTTTTTCGAATGGCTTTCCGATGGCGCTTTCGCCAATCGCCCGCCCGATGGACCGCAATGCGCGCCTTTTGCCGCTCGCTCGCGTCCTCATGCGCCGCGAGGACGACAGACGAGCAATCAGTCTATCGTCGACCGCCTCTACGCCGAGCGCCGCTTTGCCCGGTTCGAATATCGCGCTGAACGGCGGGCGTCAGCTCTCGCCGTTCGGACTCAGCCTCCGCGCTCCTCGCCGGAAGGCCGGCAAATTCTCCTATTTTGTCTATTAGATAAGGGTAAAAGGGATTTGAAGACATTCGCAGGAGCGCGTCCAGGCTGACGATTAAGGCGCCTCGCTCTCCGCGCGGCGCCAGGGCGCCCAGATGGATCCCGAAGTCGTCTGAGTCGTCGGGGGTGAGCCCGTAAAGCGCGTCTGTGAGGGGGAACGGCAGCGCAACATGAGAGAGCGAAAAAACGCCCTTTGGATATGAAAGCCCGAGCCGGCGCGTGCGTTGCTCCATGGCGCCCGCGTCGGTCGCGCGCTCCAGCGCCTCGTCTGTCCCTTCGCCAGCATTCGCAATAACCGTTAGACGATAGTTTCGGACGCCGGGCGGCGCGATATCGGCAAGCTTGGCGTCCGCCGAGGCGCGCAGCAACGGTCCGAACTTCTCGTTGCGATTTACGTCGAATAACACCAGTTCGCTGCCATTTGCAGGCAGACGATCATAAAGCCCGGTCAATACGGCGGGGGTGCTCACTGTAAAATCCATGACGGACTGAAAAGTGAGAAGCGGCGGCAACCCGTTCAGCGCCTTCTCGCGTTGACGAGCTATGATTTGCCTTTCAAGCGCGTCCGTCAGGCGGTAAGCCTGCCTTGCGCCGTTCACCGGAAAAGAATTGTATTTGAAGGGGTTGAACTCGGGCATCACGCTGAGCCACGCCGCCTTCGCAAATGCCGGGAGCATTGCGGGCAGACCCGCCAGGCCTGCGAAGCGCGCGAAACGGGTTATGCCAACCATGGGCGAAATCAAAATCACCCGGTCCGCTTGCGGCAGGTCGCGGTTCTCCAGCGCGTCGAGCGCGTATTTTAATGCGAGCGATCCGCCGTTGGAGAAGCCGACGATATGAAGCGGCAAGGGCGCCGGCGCCCGCCGTCGCGCCTCTCTCACTGAAAGTCTCGCCGCCTCCAGCCAAGCCCTCCAGTCGACTGCGGTGAGAGCCGCAGGCACGGTGCCATGTCCGGGCAAACGTATCGCCACCACGATGAACCCTCGTCCCCGATAATGGGAGGCGATATGTCGCAAACTATAGGGCGAGTCGGTTAGACCATGCAGCAAGACCACCGCGCCGGAAGGCGCTTCCGCCGGCTCCATTATATATGAACGGTTCCAATTCTGTTGGAATCTACCCGGGTAGACCGGGCTGTCTTCGAAGTATCGATTGAAAGGAACTCGCTCTTCCGGGTAGAGCTTCCTGCTTACTTCGGCCGTCAAGGAAGCAAATAACTCGTCTTCTCTCTTCAGATAGGCGTCCCAGTCAGCTTTCGCGATTTCCTCGACGCTCAGCTCTTGCGGCACGTAGGTGTGCCACACGTCCAGCGGCAAGCCGCGTTGCGAATCATAAATTCGGACGCCGAGAAAAACAGCCAGTATCACGCCCACTAACGCTGCGGACCATTTGATTGCCCTCAGGACGATAATGCGCATTTACTGAGCCCGACGCGTCGTCATGAATTTTGTTGCGCTGAAACTTAGGCGCTTGTCAACGCCCTCGCTCGCTGTCGGGATGAATTGCCGAGCGTGGGCGAATCCTCGCCTTTCGGAAAGAGCGTCCCCGACAAAGGGCGGCTTAAGATGGCCGTCGCAGGCGGCGCGCCATGTCGGCGCCGAGTGGGTTGAAGATCGAGCAAGTTGCGAGGGAAAGGTCTCCGGCGCTGGCCTCGCCGTAAAGGATGGACCTTGAACGTCAACGCGACATCGTTCCGCGCGAAGGGCATTGCAAGATAGATTGGCGGCCAGACTGAATTAAATCAGCTTGGATATGATTTCGGCGGCCTTCTTTTCATCCGTTTCCCGCTGCTTTATGCGTTCAGCCAACCAATCCGCGAGTTCCTCCAGGTGCTTCAAGCTCTCGCTGATCTCCTGAAGCTTCTGTAGAGCCTTCTCTTCAAATTCTGTCATTCCGAAGCCCTGCCATTGAAGGGAGTTGTTCCGTTTCGGAGCTTTGCCGCTTTCACCTGCAAAAGCGCGGCGGCGCCCTCAGCGACAGGTCGCCGAGGGTGCGCGTCTCCCGAACGTCGCCGTGGACAAGTCAAGCCATTTAACAGGCGCTACTTGCCGGCGAGGGCGTCCCGCAGCGCTTTTTCCTTCGTGTCGTCCAAAGAGGTTTTGAGCACGGTCCCGCCCGTTCCCTTGATGGCCTCGAGAACCTTGTCGCCGGTCACCTTCCTCACGAGCAGAAACAGCGCCGCATTGCCCGGCTGCAAGCTGTCCGACAGCTTCTTCATGAAGTCGTCGTTAATTCCGTAATCGGCGAGAGCGCCGCTGATGGCACCGGAAGCCGCGCCGAGCGCGACGCCGAGCAGCGGGTTGAGAAAAACCATCCCGATCAGAAGGCCCCACAGCCCACCCGAGGCGGCGCCGGCCGCGGCGGTGTTGAACAGCTGATTGAGTTTGACATTGCCGTCCGTCTGCTTCACCGCAATCGCAGCGTCGCCGACCTCGATCAGATATTCCTTCTGAAGATCGAAGACCTTCTTGCGCATTTCCTCGGCCTTGGCCTCGGTTGGATAGACGATAACTACCAAATCAGACATTTTCGCCCTCTCTTGTCAGGCGCTGCGTGGGTTGCGTGAAAGCTCCGATAGCCGTCGCCGCCCGAAGCAGACGGCCCGATTGTTTGCCTGCGCCAATCAAAGCCCACGCTGCGCTCAGGCGGCTTAAACGCAGACAGCGCGATTAGCGCGCGCTAGCGCCAAGCGCAGACTCTGCGCCCACCGCGCCACCAGCAAACTCGACGCGCGGGTCGGCGGCGGCAGACGCGCCGGCCCCCGCTCCACCAGCAGGTCGTACGAGCTTCCTCGACGGGAGGGGCGAGTACGGATGGCGTCGCGTCGTCCACTGGGAACGGGGCAGCCAAAGCCGCCGTCGACGACAAAGACGCGCCCGCTACCGCAAGCGTGGCTCCGCCCATGAGAAAACCAAGAAATGCGCGACGCGGAATCTCGCTCATATTCGCCTCCTGCTCGCTCTCAATATTCCGACCGTACGCGGAATATATTAAGACTGTCATCGATCGGCGCCAGAGGCAACCGAGGCATTGTCGACCGCCTGCCGAAGCTGCTGAACGCGACTCGCATATCCGGCGCGAATTTCAGGATCGACGATCGCGACCGGCGCGTCGATCGCAAGGCCCGCCACGCTGCTGACGCCCTGCGCGACGCCCATCGAAATCCCCTCCATGCGCTCTCCGACGCCCGCCTGAGAGGCGCGAGAAGCGCCGTTGATCAGCTCCTCGCCAAGAAAACGCACAACATCCGGATTTTTTGCGAACTTGCTGTGACGAAGCGGATCGCCCGCAGCTGCGCCGCTCAGATCGATAATCTCAACGCCTTTTTCCGCCATCCACGGTTTGCCGGCGGGGTCCGCGCCGCCAAGGCGCGCGACATTTCCGCCGACGCTGCGCGACAGACGGAGCGCGCGATCCTCACGCGACAAAAACACCACGACATTTGGTCGTTTCTCTCCGAAACTTCCGAGCTGCGCGCGGAAGACATCCACGTCGATGTCAGGCGACGCAAGGATCAAACCCTGGATTTTCGAAGGCAACCTTCCGTCGCGTATCGCGATCTGACGCAACGACTCCATCGCCGCCCACGCGCCCATCGAATGCGCGAGGATGGAAATTTCGCCGACATTCGGGCTCTGCGCGAGTCGCCGCAGCAGCTTCTCCAGGGCGTCTCGTGAAAACGTCGCGCTTTCCCGGTCGTAAATATAATTCAGGACGCCGCCGCGCGACGGCCAGCTGAACAAGACCGGAGCGGCCTCGGCGCCGGAGTCATGGAATATCTGCGCAAAATTGAAAAGCGCGGTTTCGAAGCGCGTGTTAAATCCGTGGATGAAGACGAGCACGCGGCCGTTTTTAGCCCTATGACGCCGCAGCCAGTCTTCGACCTGTCGCGCTCCGTCGAGAGAGTCGACCTCGACGGTCGCGAATTCGCTTCTCGGGTCGGGGGGAAGCGTTTGCGGCCATTGCACCTGGCCGATCTGCCGGCGCTCGTCCGGCGGAATGGAAATGACGAAACTTTTGAGAGACGTTTCTCCGCGCTCCCCCGAGAAAAGCACGCCCCGTTCCGGCGAAACGGCTCGCGTCGTCGCGACGAGAATGTTGAGGCGCGCCGCGCCCGGCGCAATAGCTGGCGCGGGCTCGAGAACGCCGATGGGCGTCGCGCAGCCGCCGAGCGCGGCTCCGATCAGGAGAATCAGGCGCCGCAGCCGGTGAGCGCTTGTCCGCATTCGCGCATGAGGACTTTCACGAAGAAACGCCCTCATGTTCATGGTCCAACCTCAAAAATTACGCTTCATTGGCCTGGTGCGGTCGGAAAATCACGACGAAAGCGCCGATGACCAGGCCGATAAGGACCAACAGGAGAGCGGCCTGCTTGAGCCACGCCATCGCCGGCACGGTGAGCGCAAGGACAATTCCTAACACCGCAATATCCGCGGAAACATGCACGCCAGCCACAAAAGTTCCGAGCGCGAGCAGCAACATGAGCGCGAGACCCGTCGCGGGGCCGCTCAGGAAGGTGTTGACCGACGGCAGCAGCAGGATGCTCATCGCGATCAAAAACGCGAGCCAGTGCAGCGACTGCGTGATGACCAGCTGTTTTCGGGCGGCCTTGTCAGGGGTCTGCCGCCAGCCGATGGCGATGCAGGCGAGGCCGATGGCGAAAGCCAGAAACTCCCAGTATCCGTACAGGGGCCGCCCCGACATGCTCGTGTAAGCGACGCCCAGGATCGCCAGGATGAGGACGACGAGGTAAGGCAAACGGGCGCCCAGCCACTTCGCAAATCGTTGGGGAGGCGTCGCTTGCTTTGACGGGGTGTCGATTTCAGTCTGTGTCATGACTAAGCACCTATGTCTGGCTGATAATGACCGCCGCCGCTTCAGATCTGGGCCGTGCGTCCTGTTAAGTTTTTTGGATGTCCGCCGATGACCGCCTTCGGCGCATCACGGAGCCGCCTAAAGCCTCGTCCGACCGTTTTTCCCAATAGGGCTTAACTACCGGCATCATAGCTGTCGCCCTCACAGTGGCGCAAGGCGGCCTCATGGCGAGCTCTTCCCCGGCGAGCCGCCGGAGGGTGAAATAGAGAAGACCGCTGGGGGTTTTCCAGCCTCGAACGCGTCCCCGGGCGCCGCCGTGAAGAGGACTGCGCCCGCGACAGGCGCCGCGACGTCCAATTGGCTGAGAGCCGCCTCGGCCGCCCCCAACGCCGTTCGGCTTTCTTCGACGGCCGCTCGATCGGCGGCGGCGCGTGCGGCGGCGCGTTCAAGGGAGGCGCGCGCCTGCTCCAGCGCCGCGCGGGCCGCCGGACCGCGCCCCCTGGTCCGTTGCCTGCGCTCCCACTCTCGCTCCGCTTTCGATTGAGCCGCGACGCTCTCCTCCGCCTGCCGCGTCGCCTGCGCCAGAATGGCCTTTTGGCGCGCGACGGCTTCCTCGAAGGGCGCCGGGTCCAGTTTTGCGCAGACCCGCCCGGCCTCTACGACATCGCCCGGCTCGCAAAGAATCGCGATGATGCGCCCCGAAGCCGGCGCCAGCGCTTCCCTGGGCTCGGGCGCGACAACATTGGCGCTCGGCGCCGTCGCCTCGTTCGTCGTCCCCCCACGCCAGAACACATAGGCCTCGCCGCCAATCAGCGCCGCGAGCGCGACGGCGCCGAGCGCCGCCTGCCACCGACCGGAAATGGCCACAGGCCGCTTCGTTGCGCTTCCCTGCGTGGCGGAGCTTTCGCCAAGGCGCCCGGCGCCTTGCGAGCGCGGCGGCGCGAAATTGCGGATCACGAATTTCTCGGCTTCGACGACCAGGAAGAAAACCAGCCCGCCGAGGAATAGCTGGGGCCAGATATTCAAAGGGATCGCCTCTGTGCCGAACAGACGCTGCAGCGGCGGCGCGTAGGTAAAGAGAAGCTGCAAAACGACGACCGCGGCGATTCCGAGCGGCAAATAGGGATTGCCCAGATGCGCGGAGATCGAGAGAGACGAGTCCGTCTTGAATCGGCTGTTCAGCAGATAGAAAATCTGGCCGACGACCAGCGTGTTGACGGCGACCGTCCGGGCCAGTTCATCCGATGCGTTCGCGGCTTTCATCCAGAAAAACGCGGCCAGCGTGAGAACGAGAAGCGCCACGCCGACGAAGATCACCCGCCATACCGCAAATCCATCCAGTATCGGCCGATGAACGGCGCGCGGCGCCCGTCGCATGACGTCGAGCTCATGGGGCTCGAACGAAATGACGAGCCCGAGCGCGACGGACGTCACCATATTGACCCACAGAATCTGCGGCGCCGTGATCGGCAGCATGAATCCCGCGATAATCGCGACGAGAATGACCAAAGCCTGAGCGACATTGGTCGGCAGCATGAAAAGGAGCGCTTTTTCAATGTTGTTGTAGACGGTGCGTCCTTCGCGCACCGCGGCGGTGATCGAGGCGAAATTATCATCGGCAAGCACCATCGCCGCCGCTTCCTTGGTGACCTCGGTGCCTTTTATGCCCATGGCGACGCCGATGTCGGCCCGCTTAAGCGCCGGCGCGTCGTTCACCCCGTCGCCCGTCATCGCCACGACCTGGCCGTTGGCCTGTATGGCTTTGACGAGACGCAATTTGTGTTCCGGGCTTGCGCGCGCGAAAACGTCGACGCTGCGAACCGTTTCCTGCAGCGCGCCATCGTTCATCGCCTCGATTTCGCTGCCCGCGATCGCCGTCTTTCCGTCGCCGACGCCAAGCATTTTAGCGATCGCCGCCGCAGTGATCTTGTGATCCCCCGTGATCATGGTCACGCGAATGCCGCCCTTATGGCATTCCGCCACGGCTTCGATCGCTTCCTTGCGCGGCGGGTCCATGAGGCCGACAAGGCCAAGCAGCACGAGCGTCTTCGGCAAGTCGCCCGGGGTCAAACTTTTTGTTCCGACGTCGGGGTTCTTCAACCAGGCGAGCGCCAGCACGCGTTCGCCCTGCGCCGCAAGACGATCAGCCGCCTCGCTCCAATATGCTTGGCGGAGAGGCTCCGCGCCGTTCTCCGTCTCCTGACGATCGCAATGGGCGAGGATCACTTCCGGCGCGCCCTTGACGAGAAGAAGACGGCCGCCGCCTTGCTCCTCATGCAGGGTCGCCATGAATTTATGCTCGGATTCGAAAGGAATGGCGTCGACGCGCCGGCGGTTCGCCCTCTCGCTGCTCCGCTCCAATCCGAGTTTGGCCGCAAAAGGATAGAGCGCCGCCTCGGTGGGATCGCCCTCGACCTTCCACAGGCCGTCGACCTCGCGCAGCTCGGAGTCGTTGCACAGCGCCGAAACAGTCGCCATGCGGGTCAAAACGGCGCTGGCGCCCGCAGGCTTTTCGTCGAGAAGGACTTCACCTTCGCTCGCATAGCCGTTTCCCGTGACGCGATAGGCAGAATCAACCGTGACGGCCGAAGCGACCATCATTTCCATGAGCGTGAGCGTGCCGGTCTTGTCAGAGCAGATGCGCGAAACCGATCCCAGCGTCTCGACCGCCGGCAGGCGGCGGATGATGGCGTTGCGTTGCGCCATCCGCTGCACGCCGATTGCGAGCGTGATGGTGATCAGCGCCGGCAGTCCTTCGGGAATGACCGACACCGCAATGCCCACCACGGCTTGAAAAGCCTCGACGAAGGACAGGTCGCGGACCCAGCGTCCATAGGCGAAGACAGCAACGCTCACAAAGCCGATCACCTTCGCGATCGTGTGGCCGAAATCCTCGATCTGGCGCAGCAGCGGCGTTTCAAGCGCATCGACGGAGGCGAGCATCTGATTGATGCGGCCGAGCTCGGTATGCGCGCCGGTGTCCACGACGACGCCGACGGCGCGCCCGGAAACGACGAGCGTTCCTGAAAAGGCCATGTCTTCGCGATCGCCGACAGTCGAATTTTGCGGAACCGGCTCGACCGACTTGTCGGCGGGCACGGATTCGCCCGTCAAAGCCGCTTCGTCCGTCCGAAGATTTTTGACGTCGATCAATCTCAGATCCGCCGGGACGCGATCTCCCGACTCGAGAAGCACGACATCCCCCGGGACAAGCCCTTCGGCAGGCACGACGCGGGCCTCTCCGTCCCGAAGCGCGCGCGCGTCGGCCGACAGCATGTTGCGAATGGAGTCGAGAGCCTTTTCCGCCTTTCCTTCCTGAAGAAAGCCGAGGATTGCGTTGATGAGGACGACGCCCGTGATGATCGACGCGTCGAGCCAAAGACCGAGCATCAATTTTACAAAGCCGGCGCCGAGAAGGACATAGACGAGAATATTGTCGAACTGCTGCAGGAACCGCATGAGCGGCCCGCGCCTGGCGCCTTCCGGCAACCGGTTTTGTCCATACTCAGCAAGACGCCGCGCGACTTCGTCGGAAGAGAGGCCTTTTGTCGGGTCGCTATCGAGACGACGCAGAGTCTCTTTAACTTCCATGGCGTGCCAATTCTGCGAAGAAACATTCTGGCTGGTCATGAAAGCGCCTCCCGTTGAACCGATCTTGTCGGATCGCCACGGTTTAGTAAAGTAGAGAGGTTTTGCTTTTCCTGCTGACGATCACGCAAAAGGCGAGCTCGCGCGCGTTTCAGAAAACACGCAACGGGGTTCGAATATAAGGACGTTGCGCGTATCTAAAGGGAGCGCGCTTCGCGCCGGAGCGGCATCAACGCTCGCTTGTCTAGAGATTTGCTGTCAGGCAATTTCTTTGACGCCGAACCACAGGACGTAAAGCGCAGGCGTAACG
Source organism: Methylocystis sp. JAN1 (assembly GCF_052186135.1). Classification (GTDB taxonomy): domain Bacteria; phylum Pseudomonadota; class Alphaproteobacteria; order Rhizobiales; family Beijerinckiaceae; genus Methylocystis. The sequence goes on from NZ_CP181499.1 coordinate 317,717, forward strand.
ACAAGCGTCAGGACAGTCGCGACCAGCAATCCGCCCATGATGGCGAAGGCCATCGGCCCCCAAAAGACAGTGGGCGCGATCGGAATGAGGCCGAGAACGGTGGAGACGGCGGTCAGCATGATCGGGCGGAATCGCGAAAGAGTCGCGTCCACGACGGCTTTCCATTGATCGCTTTGCTGGCGGCGCTCGATCTCTATCTGTTCGACAAGGATAACGGCGTTGCGCGCGATCATGCCGAGCAGCGACAGAATGCCCAGGATCGCGACGAAGCCAAGCGGCTTACCGAAAATCAGCAAGGCCGCGATAATGCCGACGAGGCCCATCGGCACGATCGCCAGGACAAGGAACATCCTGCTGAAACTTTGCAACTGGATCATCAGGAAAGTCGTCATCAGGAACAGCATCAGCGGCACGCGCGCGAACACCGAGCCCTGGGATTTGGCGCTTTCCTCCACGGTTCCGCCCGTCTCGATCCGATATTGCGGCGGGAGGCGCGCATTCATCGCGGCGACAGCGGGAGCGACAGCGGCCACGGCCGTCTCGGCGGTGAGGCCCCTCGCGGGGTCCGCTTGCACCGTCAAGGTTGGCGTCCGATCGCGCCGCCAGACCAGCGGACTTTCCTGCCGGAATTCGAAGGTCGCCAACTGGCTCAAGGGCGCGACGCCGCCGTTGGGCAGCGGAATCTGCAAGGACTGCAGCGCGTCGAGCGACATCCTCTGCTCTTCCGTCGCCCGCGCGACGACGTCGACGAGATAGATGTCGTCGCGGACTTGCGTGATCGTTTGACCCGTGGCCACGCCCTGCAACGCGCTCGCCACAGCCTGCGAGCTCAATCCAAGCAGCCGGGCCTGATCCTGATCGACTTTTACGTGAATGGCGCGAGCCGGTTCGATCCAGTCGAAATTGATGCGCGTGACCGCCGGGCTCTCGCCCATCGCCTTTGCAAGCTCAAGCGCGATGTCGCGCACTTTCTCGATATCGGGCCCGCTCACGCGATATTGCACGGGCCATCCCACAGGCGGCCCAAGTTCAAGCGGCGCGATGCGCGTGACAAGCCCCGGAAAGCGCTCGGCGAGAACCGTCTCCAGCTTCTTGTGAAGCCGCTCCCGCGCATCGACATCTTTGGCGATGATGACGAACTGGGAAAAGAAGTCGTGCGCGAGCTGGACGTTGAGAGGAAGGTAGAAGCGTATCGCGCCGCGACCCACATAGGCGCTCCAGCTCGCGACGTCGGGATCGTCCTTGAGGATTTTCTCAAGTCGCTCCGTCGCCTCTTGGCTCGCATAGATTGAAGCGTTCTGCCGCAGGGACAGGTCGACGACCAGTTCAGGCCGGTCCGAGGCGGGAAAGAACTGCCGCGGCACGAGCGGCGAGATCAATAATGCGATGACGAAACAGGCAAGCGTCGCGCCGATGGTCGCCCAACGATTTCGCATCGCGTTGACGAGAA